>NZ_DASRSY010000051.1:0-34854 GCF_035656215.1 Paraburkholderia sp. | reverse complement strand
ATCCCAACTGAGCCATGCCGCCTGGGTGAGCCCTTGCAGAGAACGCGTGCCGCGCAGCGGATGGCCGGCGCGCACACCCAGCGTGGTGGCGATGGTGTAAAGCGTCTCCCAGTAAAAACGTGTGTCGGTCGGCTGACCGATACGTGAAACAAGGCCGAAATCGATCGAGCCATCGGCGAGACCTTCCTGGATCTGCGCCGGACGCAATTCGAACACATTGATGGTGACCTGCGGATAAACCCGCGAAAACTCCCGTAACGCCTCAGCAAACGGTCCGGCAGACGTCACCGGCGTGACGCCCACCGTTACGGTGCCGCGTGCGATGCCGAGCAGCGTGGAGATGTCCTCGTGCGCGTGGCGCAGTTCCTGTTCGATCGCGCGTGCATGTCGAATCAGGCTTTGCCCGTACGGCGTGAGCTGCGTGCCCTTGGCTGAGCGCACGAACATCGGCGCGCCAAGTTCCACCTCCAGATCGGACAGCGCCTTGCTCACTGCCGGCTGCGTGATGTGCAGCGCACGCGCCGCTTCGTGAATGCTGCCGTTCTCGGCGACGGCGATCAAAGAGCGTAACTGGTGAAGTTTCATCGTCGAATCCACGTGAATGGTGTTCCGGCTGTGTGCCGCGTCAGCCTCCAGTGTGGGGATAAATAAAAGTGATGGCTATAAAAACAAACGATTTGCGCTCGGAAATTGACGACCGCACTGTTCGGTTGACGTCGGCCGCAAAGCGACGCAGCCCTTCCATCGGAGTCATCGGAATTCTCATGGCAAATCTGCACACCTCGCTGCAATCCGCATCAGTCGACGCGGTGTCCCTTGAGCCGGTTCAGGGACTCGCTCCGTTGTCGGATCAGACATCGGTCCAGCCGCGCGCCTCGAAGTTCGCGCTGATCGCCGCGACCACGCTGGGCAACGGGCTGGAGATGTTCGACTTCACGATCTACAGCTTCTTCGCGGTCCTGATCGGCAAGCTGTTTTTTCCGTCGCATACGGCTTTCGGCTCGTTGCTCATGGCAGTCGCCACCTTTGGCATCGGCTTCGTGATGCGGCCGCTGGGGGGCATCCTGATCGGCAACTACGCGGACCGCGCGGGCCGAAAGGCGGCGATGACGCTGACCATCGCGCTGATGGCGCTCGGCACGGCAACAATCGGCCTTGCGCCCACTTATGCGCAGATCGGCCTGTTCGCGCCGTTGCTGATCGTGCTCGGCCGATTGCTGCAAGGCTTCTCGGCCGGCGGCGAGATCGGCGCGTCGACCACGCTGTTGATGGAGTCGGGTGTGCAGTCCACACGCGGCTTTCTGGTTGGGTGGCAACTGGCGAGCCAGGGTGCGGCCGCGCTGGTCGGCGCGCTGAGCGGCTTTCTGCTGTCGCATTTCCTCGCGCCCGCCGATCTGGAAAGCTGGGGCTGGCGCATCCCGTTCCTTTGCGGTCTGCTGATCGGACCGGTCGGGCTTTATATCCGCCGCGCGCTGGATGAAACGCATCACGCTACGGCGCGCGAAAGCAGCGCGTTTCGTGAGCTGATAGCGGGTCATCTGCGGCAAGTGTGCGTCGGCATTCTGATGATGGTCGGGGGCACGGCATCGATGTACATCGTCGTGTTCTACATGCCGACTTATCTGATCCGCGTGCTGCATATGCCCCCAGGCACCGCGTTTCTGTCGGGTTGCGTGGCCGGCGCGGTCTTGCTGATTGGCTCGCCGCTCGCCGGGCTGCTGTCAGACCGCCTGCCGCGTCGCAAGCCGCTGGTCGTCGGCGCCACGCTGCTCGGCGCCGTGTTGATCTATCCGGCGTTCTGGTTGCTCAACCACACGGCACAACTCGGCGTCGCGCTGACGGTGATCGCCGCGCTGGCTGGCTGTCTCGCGCTCGCTTCCAGCTCGGTCTTTCTCATTCTCATGGAAGGTTTTCCGAAACATGTGCGCGCCACGGGCTTCTCGGTGGTGTACAGCATCGGCGTGTCGGTGTTCGGCGGTTTCGCGCAATTCATCGTGACGTGGCTGATCAGCACGACCGGCAATCCCATGTCGCCGGCTTGGTACATGGTCACGTGCAGCGCGGTGTCGCTCGGCGCATTGGCGGCGTTGAAAGAGCACCGCGCCGACTGAGCGCATCGGCTGGAGAGTCCGATCAATCGCAGTGCAGTTGATCACCCGGAATGACTGGCAGGACCAATAGAACCCACAGAACCAACAGGAGAACATCGCATGTCTGAAGCACAAATCGTTGACGCGGAGCTGCAATCAGCCGGACTGATTGCGGATGTAGTCGCCGACGAGCAGATCTTTATCGATCTGCGCCGCCAGATTCACGCGCATCCGGAAACAGGTTTCGATGTAGTCAATACCGCTGAACTGGTCGCCGGTCTGCTGAAGGAGTGGGGCTATGACGTGCATACCGGCATCGGTGGCACGGGCGTGGTCGGGCAACTGAAGCTGGGCAACGGGACACGCAAGATCGGCATTCGCGCGGACATGGACGCCTTGCCGATTCACGAGCAAACGCATCTGCCGTACGCAAGCCGGATTCCCGGCAAGATGCACGCCTGCGGCCACGACGGCCACACCGCGATCCTGCTGGCCGCCGCCCGGCATCTGGCGACGAGCCGCGGTTTCGACGGCACGCTCAACCTGATCTTCCAGCCCGACGAAGAGAACCTGTGCGGCGCGCGCCGCATGATCGAGGAGGGTCTGTTCGAGCGCTTTCCGTGCGACTCGGTCTACGCGCTGCACAACGGCCCGGGCATCCCGGTCGGTCAGTTCGTCGTGAAGACGGGCGGCGTGACGTCGGCCTCGGACGTCGCCACGGTCACGTTGACGGGTGTGGGCGGCCACGGCGCGATGCCGGACAGGGCGCGCGATCCGATCGTCGCAGCCGGCTCGCTGATCATGGCGTTGCAGACTATCGTCTCGCGCAATCTGCCGGCCTCTGAATTGGGTGTGGTGAGCATCGGCGGAATTCATGCGGGCGCGACCCACAACGTCATCCCGGAGACGGTGAAGCTTCTGCTGAACATGCGCTCGACCAACCCCGAGATGCGCGAGCGGATCGAAAAACGCGTGCATGAAATCGTCACGCTGCAGGCGCAAAGCTTCGGCGTGGAAGCCTCGATCGACTACAAGCGGCTCGTGCCGGTGGTGGTCAACGCTGAAGCACCCACCGCGCTTGTACGTGACGTGTTGACCGATCTGGTCGGCGCCGCGAACGTGCTGACCGACACCAAAGGCATGATGGGCAGCGAAGACTTCGCATGGATGTCCGACGTGGTGCCGGGCTGCTATGTGGTGATCGGCAATGGCGTAGGCGAGTGGGGCGGTTGCATGGTGCACAACCCCAAGTACGATTTCAACGATCGCATCATCAGTCTCGGCGCGAGCTACTGGATCAAGCTGGTCGAAGCGTACCTGCTCTGACCCGCCGTTGCTCGCACTGCATCGGGATGAAGCGCGCCGTACTCCGCATCGCAGCGGGCAAAAAAGTAAAGACCCGGATGAGGATGTCATCCCTCATCGGGCTGTCTGCAGTGAAGGGCGCATCGCTGGGCGACTTCGCGCTGGGGATTCATCAGCACTTCTGGTGCAGGAAGCGAGCGCGGAGGCGTCGAAAGTATCAAGGGCATGCAACTACTGCCTATGCGGATTTTTCATGCTCATATCGAAGGCCTGAATCGGCGACATCGGCTATATTTAGCGGCACTGCCCGACTTCAACTCACAGAGGAGACCGCCGTGCCCGCTGTCACAACGATGCTTGCCTTCGCCCTGGTCTCGCTCGGCATGGTGCTTACGCCCGGCCCGAACATGATTTATCTGATCTCGCGATCGCTCTGCCAGGGGCGGCGCGCCGGGCTCGTGTCGCTCGGCGGCGTCGCGCTCGGCTACGTGTTCTACATGTTTTGCGCGGCGTTCGGCATCACCGCGCTGTTGTTGACGGTGCCCTACGCGTACGACGCGTTGCGTTTCGGCGGCGCGCTTTATCTGCTGTATCTGGCATGGCAGGCGGTCAAGCCGGGCGGCCGCTCGCCGTTCCAGGTTCGCGACCTGCCGCACGATAGCCGCCGCAAGCTGTTCACCATGGGACTCGTCACCAACCTCGCGAATCCGAAGATCGCGGTGATGTATCTGTCGTTGCTGCCGCAATTCATTTCACCGGCGCACGGCAGCGTGCTCACGCAGTCGATCGCGCTGGGCTGCGTGCAGATCGTCATCGCCGTCACAATCAACGCGCTGATTGCCAGCATGGCGGGTTCGATCGCAGGGTTTCTCGCCGGGCGGCCGGTATGGTTGCTAGTGCAACGGTGGCTGATGGGCACCGTGCTCGCCGGCCTGGCTGTGCGGATCGCGTTCGATTCGCGCCGTTAAACCACGGCTTGAAGACTCGCCTGAGTCTGCATGGCGGGCTTCCTGAGGGCGTATCGCTCACCTTTTGAGCATGCGTCACGGGTGGCCGCCAGCGTTACGCTCAGAGCGTCTTGTACATGATGGTCGTCGAATCAAGCCGCTCCTCCAGCGTGTCGCGGCAAAACTGCGGGATCACACCGGCCGTTTGATAACCTAGCGCGGCATAGAGTGGCTCGGCTTTGTCGCCCGTGCGCGTATCGAGCGTCAGCAGGCTGCGTTGCAACTGGTGTGCACGGTGTTCCAGTTCCATCATCAGCGCTTTGGCGATGCCCTGGCGGCGAAACGCCGGGTGTACCAGCAGCTTGCGCACCTCCGCGCGATGACGCTGGTTCGGCATCGTGTCGTAGTCCAGTTGTACGGTTCCGGCGATTGACTCGCCGTGACGAGCGACGAACAGCACGAGCGCGCCCGCGCGCAGCGACGGCAGCACTTTGCCGCTCCAGAACGCCTCACTCTCTTCAACGCTATAGGGCAGCACAAATCCGACACTGGCGCCGTCATGGACGCAGGCACGCAGCAGCGCGCCGAGTTCGGGCAGATGGCGAGCGAGGTCGTCGGCGGAAAAAGTCGTGATGGCGGTCGTGCTCATGTTGGCTCGCTCTCAGACGATGAAGAGGATGTAACGGGCTGCGCTGTGCGCGGGCGTGACGAAAGCGCTGGGGCCGAGCAGCTGATAGCGCAGACAGTCGCCGGGTCGCAGATCGTGGCTTCGGCCGTCGACGGTGATTTGCAATTGCCCTTCGAGCAGGACCAGATGATGTTCGAGGCCGGCTCTCGACGACGCGTCGTAATCGATCCGCACACCGGCATCGAGCTCGCACTCGAGCGCCTCGCCGCTCAGCGCTTGCGCCGGCGGTGACACCGAACGGCGCCGGAAACCGACGCTCGTGTCGGTCCAGACCGCCTGCGCCTCGCGTGACACCAGCGGCGCGAAGTCTTCTTCGACCATGTGCATGAGGCGCGACATCGGCAAACCGTAGGCGACGCAGAGTTTGCCCAGCACATTCGCCGTGGGGCTCACGGCGGCATTTTCGAGGCGCGACAGGGTGGCGCGGCTCACGTTGCTGAGCTTCGCGAGATCGTCGAGCGACCAGTTGCGCTCGGCACGCAGCGCTCGAAGACGCTGGGCGATGCGGCGGTCGATGGCGTTGTCGTCTGGGGCTGTATGTTCCATATTCGGGAAATTATCTCGAATATGGGATTCCGTCAACGAAACAAAAATGCCCGGCGTGAAAGCGAGCGGACAGCCCTGACGTGCGAGCGGATGTGTGGGCGAGTGGTGCAGGGAAGGGCCTCTTACGGCAACACGGGCCGAGCTAAATAACACGACACACGCTGGGCCATTGCGGAGATTCGCACATCGCGAGCGGCTGGGGCGTTTATCATAGGGCCCACAAACTAAAACCTGCCGCCCGGCTGTGCAACGGTAAGGCACACCATCCACGAGACCTGGCGGCGCATGCCGCGACATCCTCTCTATGAACTCCACTCCCGACGCTGTTTCCCGTCCCTCCATCCGCGCTTTGACCTTGCTTGAAGGGCGCGTACTCGGCGTGCTCGTCGAAAAGCAGCACACGGTGCCGGACAGTTATCCACTTTCTCTGAACGCGCTGACCTTGGGCTGCAACCAGAAAACCGGCCGTACGCCGGTGATAAATGCGACCGAGGCCGAAGTGCTGACTGCCGTCGACGGATTGAAGCGCCTGAGTCTGGTGATGGAGGGCAGCAGTAGCCGCGTGCCGCGCTTCGAGCACAACATGAATCGGGTGTTGGGGTTGCCGAGTCAGTCGGCTGCGCTACTGACTACCTTGTTGCTGCGCGGCCCGCAGACTGCGGCTGAGTTGCGCTTGAATAGCGCGCGCTTGCATGGGTTTGCGGACATTTCGTCGGTGGAAGCTTTTCTCGATGAACTGGCCGACGGGAACCCGTCGCGAGTGGCGAAGCTGGCCCGGACACCGGGCGAGCGCGAAAATCGCTGGACGCATCTGCTATGCGGCGAGATCAGTGCGAGTGAGCTTGCACCCCCCGGCGGCGAGGATGAGGTTGTACCCTTGTCGGCGTTCGAGGCGGTAAAAGCTGAACAGAAGCGGCTTTCCGATGAGCTGAGCCGGCTTCAGGTGGTGGTGCGGAGGATGGCCGCCGAGTTGGGAATCGAAGTTGAAGAGCTTGGCACGGGGGATTGAAGCGCCATTGGATTTTTGCGCGGCAGGCGTGCAAAAAGCCAAAAATTAAAATTTGTAGTTCACCGAAGCGAGCGTATTGAGCTCGAACCTTTTTTCGGTAATCGGGCTATTCGCCGCGTCGTGCTCCAGTCGTCCGAAAGTAGCGGAAACCGAGCCATTCCAGTGCTTTGAAAAGTCGTACGTCACCATGGCGTTCATATGGATGTCCCGCACACCGGCACTGGTGCTATACGTGGGCAATCCCGACGCCGCACTCTGCTGCTCCGAGACGCCGAAAAACGTCCGCGTATAAGTCCCGTTCGCCCACGTGAACCCGGGGCCCACCGAGAACAGCCAGCCGCCAACCGGCGCCGAAGCCACGAAATCGGTGCTGATCGTCGTCCCCTGGTGATGCCCGGCGATATCCTGGTACAGCGCCACCGAGCCGGTAAACGCCCACCACGTGTAGTCAGCGAACAGCTTCAGCTTGGGGCCGCCATACACGTTGCCAAGTCCATGCAAGCGCGGGTCGTCGGACTCCTTGCGAGTCTGGAAATCGAAACTGAAAGCAGCGCCCACGTGATAGGCGGGACCGCGCAGCACGTTGACGCCAAGCACATCAGGACCTTGCGAGAAAATCCGGTCGTCGTAAGAGATGTCCAGCGCAGGGAAGGGGAATACGTTCAACTGCCGCGATCCCGGGTACCTGGGCGTGATCACCACGCCAGGGCCTACGCCAATTTTCCATTTGCTGTCGGTGGCCGCGCCCGTGCTTGCGTCGGTCGTCGCGTTCGAACTCGTTGCATCGTCCGCATACGCAGCGCGCGCGGTGCAAAGGCCCAGCGCAGCGGCGAGCAGCAGTGACAGGTGTGCGGATTTGCCGAATCTGAATGGGGCACGCAGAGACACGCTCGCCGGTTTGCCGAAACTGGGCATGGTATGCACCGTCACGCACGCTCCTTGGTAAGCGCCGCGAGTTGCCTGAGGCGTCGCGCCAAAGCCTTCGAGACGACTTGTTGCTTGCCGCTGTCGTCGCCACTGTGAGCGGCTTCGCTCTCGCGCAAAAATAGCGCGGTTTCGCGCGCGACGATTTCGCGCTCGTTGTCCGACGTAATCATGTGATACGAATCATCCAGCCAGATCGTGCGTAAAAAGGCCGCGCCGATATTCGCGGCGACAAAACGGGCATTGCGGGGGCTCGATGTCTCATCGTCGATCGCATGGACGATCAGGCAATCGGTCTTGATGTCGCGCACCTGCGTGCGCACGCTCGCGGCGAGGCGGCTCGCCTGGTGCAACGCGGGCAATGAGATCGTGGACGGCCCGACTTCGCTGAAGTCGCTGCGCTGCATCGCACGGGCGATCTTCGCTCTGAGCGCTTCGTTGCGCAGGCCGAACGGCGCTTCCTCGCGATAGCGCCAGCGTTGGCGCAATGGCGTAAAGTACGCCCAGTTGAGCAGGAAGCGATACCAGGGGATCGCCCAGCCGTCGTATGAGAGCGTCAGCGATAACAACACGAGCGACTGCGTCGCTGGACGGCGATGCGCCAGCGCCAGCGCTAACGCCGCCCCGATCGATAGCCCACAGATCGAGACACGTGCAAAGCGCGCGGCCAGCGCGTCGTACTCGCGCACGGCGGCCTCGATCCATACCTCCATTGCCGCTTCTTCCGAGCCTGCGCTATAGCCAGGCAGGACTGGCGTGCAGGCGGTGAAGCCCTCGGCGTTCAGGTAGCGTGCGAGAAAGCGTAATTCGAGCGGCGAGCTCGACAGGCCGTGCAACATCAGCACGGCATGGTCGTCACCGGGTAAGAAGAGACTCGTCGGTTGGCTCATGGATCAGGCTCCGATCCGCAGCACGAGAAACACACCGGCATGGGTGGTGAACCGTTCGCACACGCATTCGGTCAACTTCGACGCACCGTCGCCGCTTTTCAGGCGCACGCGATGGCTGCCGGGCCACAGTGCCTTGCTGAGCCGCTGAATGTCTTCGGGATCGACATCGGCGAAACGCGGACCAGGCGCAATTTCGTTCGGCAGACGCGGTAGCACGCTTTGCGGTTTGAGGTCGTCCGCGGGTTGTAGCGCGTTGCGCTCGAGTGCCTGAATGAAAATGAAGGTCCTGTGATGATGCGAAAGATGACGCAGCAGCCGATGCGTTTCGTCGACGGCACGACGCGCGAGCAGGCGTTCGTTGTCGTGACGCAGCAGCATTTCATAGCGCGACTGCGCGACCGATGCGATCAGTTCCGCACGAAACTGCGAGCGGCGCAGGCGTTCGATCAGCATGATGACGATCAGCGTCACCAACGGATAGGAAACCAGCAGGACCAGGTCGGCGCGATCGAATACGGCGATGGTTGCGTAGGGTGGGACGAACAGATAGTCGGCGATACCCAGGCCGAGCAGCATGACCGTGAGCGCGGGGGCCAGCCCACAAAAATACTCGACCAGTGACGCCGCGATACAGAACGCGGTGCCCGGCATGATCGGTCCGATAAGCGGATGGAGCAACATACGCACTCCGCTGGCGATCGCCAATGCGGCGGCCGCGCCCAGCCAGACGCGTGTTCCCCTTGGTGCCCAACGACGGGCGTTTTGGACTTCCATAATCTTTTTTTTAGGGAGCGGTTGTGCTTCCCGATTGAGTGTGGCAATGCGCTTTACAGCGCAGGTCGGACAATACCATAGTCGGGCATAAGGAAAGACCCGGAAAGATGTGAATAGGGGAAGGCCAGGTGGGAATGCCGCATTTCAAATGTCTGACGGAAAAACATGTCCAGGAATAGGGGTATTCTCACCAGCGTGTATGGTACGGGCAGTGAGCTTAAATGATGCTTAAGCGGCTTGAAGAACGGCCTGTGCGGCCGCGTTGCCTCAATTACAGTTAATGCTACTTACAAATGACACAGAACATTTACGACGACCCCGCATTTTTCAACAACTAAAGCCAGTTGGGTCGTTCGAAACAGGGCCTCGCGGGTGCCCCCGAATGGCCTGCGTTGCGCGCGATGCTGCCGGAGATGCGCGGCCTGAACGTCGTCGATCTTGGTTGCGGCTACGGCTGGTTCTGCCGATGGGCGCGCGAAGCGGGTGCAGCCACAGTGCTCGGTCTCGACGTCTCGGAGAAAATGCTGGAGCGGGCGCGATCGTCGTCCAATGATCCTGCCATGCGTTATGCCAGAGCCGATCTCGAACATCTCGACTTGCCGCAGGCCGGCTTCGACCTCGCGTATAGCTCGCTCGCGTTTCACTACATCGAAAATCTGCGCGGCTTGCTTGACACTATGCACCTCGCGCTGGTGCCGGGCGGGCGTCTCGTGTTCTCGATCGAGCACCCGATTTTCATGGCGCCGCAGCAGCCCGGCTGGTCGGTCGATACGAATGGCCGCAAGCACTGGCCGCTCGACAGCTACCAGCTGGAAGGGCCGCGCGTCACGAACTGGCTCGCCGACGGTGTCATCAAGCAGCACCGCACCATCGGCACCTTGCTCAACCACCTGATCGGCGCGGGCTTCACCATCGCCCATGTCGACGAGTGGGGGCCGACCGACGCCGATCTTGCCGCGCGCCCCGAACTGGCAGAAGAACGCGAGCGCCCGATGATGTTGCTGGTGTCCGCTATACGGTAGTTTTCAGGCGAGTGAGGCGTCGCTCAGGCATCGCGACTTCGTCGCGGTTCATTGGACAGGGTTCGCTGGGTGCGATAAAAGACGCGCGGCGGCACATTCGGCGAATCTTCAGCAAGCCGGTCGAGTTCGTCGCGGATCGCTGTGAGATAGTGGCCGTCGCGGGCATCGGCGTCACCGGCGAAGATCGCTTCCAGCCTGCGCCGCACCGCGCCATAGCGCGCACCCGCCGCGCGATGCTTTTCCGCACGCTCCGCGTATCTGAGGAAAGTTTGCAGCGCGGCGGAGACCGCGGCCGCAACGCTCACGAGGCCCAGGAAGATCCTGAGCGCCGGTGAGACAGTGGCCGAACTCAACGACGCAAACACGGCCGTGCCCACAAAGGCGGTCAATACGGTGACCAGCCAGCCGACGCCACGGTCTCGCGCCGACAGGAGGTCGGCCATGTCGTAGTGGCTCATCTGGGATTCACGCGCGCGCCGGATCCACTTCAGCAGAAGCTGGTCTTCGTCGACGGGGGGCTCGTACGCAGTCAGGTTCTTCATGTCGCTCGTCGGGGCTATTGAGTTTCGCAAGCGTGGCGCTGGCGCTTGACGATACTGTGCCACATGCGAGCCCGGAACTGAACGCTGCACAACGTGCCCGGCTCAATCGAGCAGGCGGCGTACGCGTGGAATCACTTCCTCGGCAAAAATGCGCATGTCGGTCTCGAACGGCTGGAATTGCAGCATGAACAACTCGATCCCGGCACGACGAAAGCCGGCGATCCGCTCGGCGACCGTGTCATAGCTGCCGACCAGTCCAGCTGCCGTACCACCATTCGAGCCCACGCGCGGCATTCGCGCGAAGGTCTGGAACATCACCGCTTTCGGGTCGATGTTCGACTTCTGTTTGCTCACGTAACGGGGCGTCTTTCGCCGCCAGCGCGAAGAGGCCGCGCAAGCGGCCTTAATTGCTTGGGCGTGCTTGAAGTGTGTTTTTACAGTTGGGCTGGTGCCGTGGATGCTTTCGGATTCCGCGCCACACCGAACCTTTCGTTAGGCGCGTTCTCATTCAGATAGAAGTCACCGATAGCGGCTTCGCGGATGATCGCCGGATTGTGCGACGCCAGCACCCGCGCATTGCGCCAGTAGCGGTCGAAGCGGCGCGTCTCGCTGGTTGCCGATGCACCCCCCACTTCGAACAGCAGCGTGGCTGCTTGCAGCGTTTGTTCGATGACAATCTGTTGTGCCTGGAAAGTCTGGATATCCAGATGGATATAGGTCTGTTCGCCGGTCCGGCCTTCCTGTCGGGCCACTGACGCTTCATCGATCGCACGGGCAAGCGAAGCGCTGATGCTCTGCGTCGAATAAGCGAGGCTCGCGAGACGGCCGACTACGCGATGTACCAGCGGATTGTCGCGCGGACTCGATTCTCCTGGGATACCGAAGGTTCGGGTTTTGGCTTGCGTGAACGCCACCGCATCGCGCAGCGCCGCGCGGCTGATACCTGCCAGGTTCGCGACATGCAGCGCCTGATAGTAGGCAGTGAGTAGACTATTACGGCGTGGTTCGGCGGCGTTATAGCGGCGGTACAGATTGTCGAGCGAGACCGGCACGTGCTCGAAACGCGCCGTGCCGCTGCCGGTGAGACGCTGCCCGAAGCCATCCCAATCGTCGATCCGGGCGAGACCCGGCGCATCGCTCCTGACGAGCACGCGCACATCGCTTTGTCCGTCGTGTGCGGTGACGTCGACCCAGTCGGCGTAGAGCGTGCCGGTGGTGTAGTACTTCTCGCCGTCGAGATACCACGCGCCGTTGGTTTGCGTGAGGCGCACGCTGTTTTGAGTGGCGCCGGTACGCTCGGACACGGCGCCGCCGATGATCTGGCCTTGGGCGATGCGCGTGAGCCATCGGTCGCGCAGCGGTTCATCGTCATTTTCCAGCAGCGATTCGATAAAGCCACCGTGCACACGCAGGATTTGCGGAAGGTTCGAGTCTGCTTCGCCAAGGCGCGTGACCAGGGCGAAGAACTCCGTGAGCGAAATGCCGTCGCCGCCATAGCGCTTCGGCACGCGCAGTCTGGTGTAGCCCGCTTCGCGTAACCATTCCACAGGCTCGTAGGCCAACGCCCGATTCTGTTCCCGTTCTACCGCACCTTCGGCGATGCGGGCGAATACGGGTGCGAAACGTCGGGTGAGGGCGTCTTCGCCGAAAAGCTGAGCGGCGTCTGCGCTTGTGTGATTGGGGTTCGGGTGCGATTCGAATGCTGACATGAGTTCTCCAAAGCGCGGCGGGCGCCGGGCGCAATCAGAGAACGTTACGGGAGCAGTCGGGGTACTGGCAACGAAGTATTTGGTCGATTCTTAGAACCGTTAATGAAATACGTTTTGCCTTCGCGCGGTTACTCGCTGTTTGCAAGGAAGCAAACTATTTTCATTCCCGCGGCCGCGCTTGCGCGCCAATACGATCACGGCGAAGGCGGCGTGGCGGCGCTGGCTTTCGCGTCGGGCCAGTCAGCAGTCACCTGTGGCGGGCGCGGATAGCGCGTGATGCGCAACTCGCTCCACTCCAGAGAAGTGCGCACGGGTTGACCTTTTGTTTTGGTCGGGCATCATCGCAATTGCAGTTTCATTTGCGTTGCTGTGCACACGGATCCCGGCACGCTGCGTGAGTTCCGAACCCATATCATTGCTCGTATTCAAGATCGAACTCAAGGAACAACAAGTGCTTAGTAACCTGAATCAATTCGCCACGGGTTCCATCGCGCCGAGCGACGCGGACCGGCGTGCCACCGAATCGGGCGCGTGGACGCAGTCGTCGCTCGCTGCAAGCGAAGCCACGCCGGCGAGCATCGAACCATTGCCGGTTGAGGAACCCACCGTCGCGCTCGCGGTGGTCGGCGCGCATCTGCGCGGGCAACCGCTGAACTGGCAACTGCAGGAGGCCGGCGCGCGCTTTATCGAAGCTACGCATACGGCGTCCTGTTATCGGCTTTACGCGCTTGCCGACACGCAGCCGCCGAAGCCCGGACTGGTCCGCACGATCAGCAAGTCAGGTGCGCCAATCGCTGTCGAAGTCTGGGAAGTGCCGCTGCGCACCTTCGGCAAGTTCGTGATGGACGTGCCCGCGCCGCTCGGTATCGGCACGCTGCAACTCGCCAACGGCCTCGCTGTGAAAGGTTTCATTTGCGAGCCGTCCGCGGTCAGCGACGACAGTGGCGCGACGGAGATTACCTCGTTTGGCGGCTGGGTCGCCTATCTCGGCAGCCTGAAGGCAAACGTGCGCTAATCCTCGAACTGAGCGATCGACGCTTGCGAAGCGACCCTCGCAAGCGTCACCTGTTAGCGTCACCCATAAGCGTTATTCGTAAGAAAAAGCCCCGCCGAACTTATCCATCCGCTCCAGCGCCATCCCCGAACCGCGCACCACACAGGTCAGCGGCGCTTCGGCGACGAACACCGGCAGGCCGGTTTCTTCCGCGAGCAGGCGGTCGAGATCGCGCAGCAACGCGCCGCCGCCTGCGAGCATGATGCCGCGCTCGGCGATGTCGGCGCCCAATTCCGGCGGCGTCTGTTCCAGCGCAATCTTTACCGCCGAGACAATCTGATTCAGCGGATCGGTGAGCGCTTCGAGAATTTCGTTGCTGGACACCGTGAAGCTGCGCGGAATCCCTTCCGACATGTTGCGGCCTTTGACTTCCATCTCCTTGACTTCGGAGCCTGGAAACGCGGAGCCGATTTCCTTCTTGATCGCCTCGGCGGTCTGTTCGCCGATCAGCATCCCGTAGTTACGGCGAATATAGTTGACGATCGCATCGTCGAACTTGTCGCCGCCTACGCGCACCGAGCCTTTATAAACGACGCCGCCAAGCGAAATCACACCCACTTCGGTGGTGCCGCCGCCGATATCGACCACCATCGAACCGGTCGCCTCGGATACGGGCAGACCCGCGCCGGTGGCCGCGGCCATCGGTTCTTCGATCAGGTAGACCTGCGAGGCGCCCGCGCTATGCGCAGCTTCCTTGATCGCGCGCCGTTCGACCTGAGTCGACCCGCACGGCACGCAGATGATGATGCGCGGCGACGGCGCGAACATCCGCGACTCGTGCGCCATCTGGATGAAGCGCTTGATCATCTGCTGGGTGATGTTGAAGTCGGCGATCACGCCGTCCTTCATCGGGCGGATCGCCTCGATATTGCCCGGCACCTTGCCGAGCATCTGTTTTGCTTCCTTGCCGACGGCCAGAATGATCTTCTTGCCGTTAGGGCCGCCTTCCTGACGAATCGAGACCACCGAAGGTTCGTCCAGCACGATACCCTTGCCACGCATGTAGATGAGGGTGTTCGACGTGCCGAGGTCGATTGCCAGGTCGTTGGAAAAATAGCCGCGCAGAAAACCGAACATGCAAATTCCTGTCTCTCTGATGCCGGGCGCGTGAACGCGCCGCTTGGGAATGCCGCCCGGAGGCGGCAGGCGACCAGTTGACGGTCGGGAGAGAAGGAAGAATAACAGCTTCGGGCGGACGGCTACTTAGGTGGGCGTACCCGAAGCAGGTTGTCGGCCTGCCATTTGATGCGTTCGCAATTGCCTTTGACCCGCACCGCGAATTCCGCCGGAGAACTGAGTTGCAGCGAACGCATCTGGATCGCATCGCTATCCCCGCGCTGCCAGCCCACCTGCCAACGTGTATCGAACTGGCTGGCTTCGGTGAGAACCTTTCTGAGCTTTTCCTTGTACGCTGTCACGTCCTGCGCGGACCCACCACAAAACTCCTTGGCAAAGCGGGCACGCTGGCCCGCGGCTTCCGCGCTGGCGTTGGCGCCGTCTTCGCTGGCGGATGCGAGCCGCGGCTGGGCCAGCAGCACAAATACCAGCAAAGGCGCCAGCGCGAGCAGGGCGCGATAGCAAGACCGGTTGTTATACACGATTGCCTCCTTGTGGCCGTGCGCCTGCGCCGCAACGAATCGTGTGAGTTGAGCGGCAGCGCGTGCTGCCGCCCATATTACCGTGTCCGGCTAGAGCGCCCCGGTTGCCGCTACAGACGGCCGGCGCAGTCAGGCCGCCGTGCGGTCCTTACGGCGCATTGGTCAACGCCGGGTCGAGATAGGCATTCACGTTTTGCGCCTGTTTGTAGACCGCGTTGCGCACGTTGAACTTGTCCGCGTTCAGGCTCGAACCGTACACCGAGTCCAGCCCGTCACCCTTGACGAAGGCCTTTCGGGCCGCCGCTGCGTCGAGCAGATGCGTGCCTTTCAGCAATGGGAGGTACTGGGCGGGCGTCAGGCCGACGCGTGCGGACATGATCTTCACGGCATCCGGTTGCGTCTTCGGATCGTTGATGTAGGCCACGCAGCGATACCAGACCTTGATCACCTTGGCCCAATCGGCCTTGCGCGACTGCAGACTGACCGGATTGACCGTGATCGCGTCGTAAATCAGACCCGGCGCGTCGGCCGAGGTGAAGATCGGACGTGAGCCCGGCACGCGCTTGAGCGCTTCGCCTGCGTTCGGTTGCCATGCGCCGACCGCGGCGACGTCGTTGGACGACGCCAGCACCTGCGGCAACTCATTCGTCTTCGCGTTGACAAGCGTGATGTCCGATTCCTTGAGCGCATGCTTTTCGAGCGCCGTGTCCAGCAACAGGTGGTCAACCAGACCCATTTCGACACCGACCTTTTTGCCCTTGAGTCCATCTACCGTGCGAATGGGCGGCTTGGCCACGATCATGTCGTTGCCGCTCGAGTAGTCGGTCAGGAGGATCATGACGTTTTTGGCGCCGCTTGCGCCGGTGACCAGCGCGTCGCCGTTGGTTGCGCCAACCGCGTCGAGCTTGCCGGCGGCAAATGCATCGAGTGAGGCCGAGTAGTCGAACCACTGAAAATTGACATCCACGCCGGCCTCCTTGAACCAGCCTTTGTCGATGGCAATCTGAAAGGCGACGAAGCCGGGCCAGTCGCTATAGCCGATGGCGAGAGGCGCGGCCGCCTGTGCGGGCGCAGCAGCGAAGCCGACAGCAAGCGCGGCGGCAACGCCGGCAATCGCGCCACGCACGCGGCGCGACGAGGCAAGGCGGTGAAGGCGGTGCAACGGGGTGAGGGGCGTACGGGCGGATGCGAAGCGTTTCATCGTTTTCTCCAGGAGACCGGTCAATTGCGATTGTTGAGTTGGATCGCGCGGCGACTGCGCGATAAAACAACATGACCGGTTCCCGCGAGAATCCGAATGGTCCGCACACTGCGCGAAAACTGCGGGAGACAAACGCCGGCCACGGAGAGGCACGATAGGCATCGCTATCGCCGATCTCCCGGGCTTTTGTCCCGCCGTGTAGTGCAACCGCCGCCCGCTTTCGAGTTGAGATCCGAATTGAACTCGTATCGAACGAACCGGCGCACCGGGCTGCTCTCGGACCAGACATTCTTGCGAACCGGAACCCTAGCATCCCTAAGATGCGACGCTGCCGCACCTCTCGGCGATTAATCTAGCGAGAAATATGCCAGCCAGATCGGAGGATGCCGCGAGATGCTGTTATGCAAATGCTTCAACGCAAGCATGGCGTCAAAGCTTCAATCCAGCGCGGCAAAACGTTGATGCACGTAGGCGAGAAACTGCTCGAGGCGCTCTTCGATCGATGCCGCGAGGCTGATCTGTTTGATGCGGCGGTCCGCTTCGGAACTCGTCTCCAGCAGCCAGCCGGCGTCGATCAACTCCTGCACATAGCGAACCGCCGTGCGGCGGCTCACGCCAGGCATGAAATCGTAGAGCGCCGTCTTGGCGAAATTGTTTTCCGGGTCTACCCACATCCGGCAAAACAGATCGCTGTAGTTGAGGTCGTTCAGCCCGAGGTCGCCGAAATGCGAGGACCACTGCCAGTCCATGTCGAGAATGGCGCGCGCGACGGATTGCCCCTTGTGACGTGCAAGTTTTTTCTTCATTGATTCACCACGAAGAGGAGGGGTGCACAGTTTAAGTGCTAATTGAGCCGCAAATCGGGCGCGCCAGAATTATGCACGGCAACGCAAAGATATCTTATTGGCGAAAGAATTTCATGTGTACCATTGCATGCAATTTTGCATGTAATTCGGAGAGGCGATGAAATTCGAACTGTTCAAGACGTTCTGGGGATTCGACGGTGGTCCGCATGATGCCGCACCGCTGGTGCGCACCGCCGGCTTTGACGGCATCGAAGCGCCGGTTCCGGCGGGTGGAGCTGAGCGTGAAGCTTTTGCGCAGGCCATTGCCGACGAATGTCTCCCATTCATCGCTGAGATCACGACGGCGGGCAGCTACGTTCCGCAACGGTCTGCTACGCCGGCGGATCATCTGCGCGACTTCGAAGAAAAGATCGTGTGGGGCAAGCCGCTCAAGCCGCGTTTCTTCAACGTGATGGCAGGCTGCGATGCGTGGCCGGCCGCCACGCAGGTGGATTTCTTCGCGAGTGCGGTGGAGATCGCCGCGAGGCACGAGGTGATCTGCAGCTTCGAGACGCATCGCGGCCGCTCGTTTTACAACCCCTGGGTTACCCGCGATGTCGTGCGTGCGGTGCCGTCGCTCAAGCTGACATGCGATTTCAGCCACTGGGTGTCGGTGTGTGAGCGCCTGCTCGACAGCGAATGGGACACGATCCTCGAGCTGGCGCCTCATGCGCATCATCTGCACGGGCGCGTAGGCTATCCGCAAGGTCCGCAGGTTCCGCATCCGGCTGCACCCGAGTACGCGAATTGCCTCGCTTCCCACCAACGAATCTGGGAGGCGCTGTGGAGCGCGCAAATCGAGAACGGCTACACGACCACGACGATGACGCCCGAGTTCGGCCCCGATGGCTATCTGCATACGTTGCCTTTCACGAATGCGCCGGTAGCCGATCTCTGGGAAATCAACACGTGGATGGGGCGTGAAGAGCGGCGTCATCACGCGGCGTTTCTTGCGGGACGTGAAATGCGCAGCGGCTTGCAGGGCGAACCGAAAACGCAAATGCGTTCGCCGCCCCAATCGCCCCTTGAACCGCAGCATGCATAGGCAAATCTCATGAGCCAGACTCACACACGTTTCGACCGCCTGCCCATCGTCGACGTCAGCGGTCTCTTTAGCGATGACCCGGACCAGCGTCTTATGACCGCCCGCGAACTCGACCGCGCAGCGCGGGACGCGGGCTTTTTCTACGTCACCGGCCATCAGGTCTCGCGCGCACAGCAAACTGCGCTAATAGAACAGGCAAAGCAGTTCTTCGCCAGCCCCGCTGACTGGAAGATGCGCTACTACATCGGCCAATCGACTGCGCATCGAGGCTACGTGCCCGAAGGCGAAGAGGTCTTCGCTGGCGGCAAGCGCGACAGGAAAGAAGCCTTCGATACGGGTCGGGAACTGCCACCCGACGACCCCGACGTCAAAGCCGACACGCCGATGCTCGGATCGAATATGTGGCCCGAACAGCCGGGTTTTCGTGAAGCGATCGGCGGCTATTACGACGCGTCGTTTGCGCTCGGCCGCGCGTTGTTTCGCGGCTTCTCGCTCGCGCTAGGCCTGCCGGAAACGCATTTCGAGCGGTATTTGCAGAAGCCGCCGAGCCAGTTGCGCCTGATTCACTATCCGCTCGACCCATCCGCGGAAGACCGGCCGGGCATCGGCGCGCATACCGACTACGAGTGCTTCACGATTCTGCTGCCCACCGCCCCAGGCCTCGAAGTAATGAACGGCGAGGGTGAGTGGATCGACGCGCCACCGGTCGACAACGCGTTCGTCGTGAACATCGGCGACATGCTGGAAGTGTGGACAGGCGGCACCTACGTGGCGACTTCACATCGCGTGCGCAAGGTGAGGGAAGAGCGCTACTCGTTTCCGCTCTTCTTCGCGTGCGACTACCACACGGTGGTCGCGCCGCTGCCGCAATTCGCGACACCCGAGGCGGTGGCGAAATACCCGCCAGTATCGGCGGGCGACCATCTGTTCGCACAGACGGCGCAAAGTTTTACCTATCTGAGGCAGCGTCTTGAGCGCGGTGAACTGGCGTTACCGGATGGGTCGAAGGGTTTGGCGAGCTTCGGGCAACAGGCGCGTTATGCGAGCACTGAGGGGGATATTGCCTAGCGGATGGTGCTGATTGGGCACCTGGTGTGCCGCCGGGAGAGCCCGCTCATCCCGGTTAGCTGACTGGAACGCACCTGCAAAGCAAAGGTTCTCGACCACGGCGCCGCCTCGCTTACGAGCGGCGCCGTTGCTTTTGCAGTTCGATGAAACGTGCCGACATCAGTGTGTAGAGCGTGCGGCGAAGCGTGGCAAGCGTGAGCATGGTCGGATGATGGCGGTGATGAGTGTGACGCCATAACTTGCACACACCGTGCCATCGTGCAGAGCCCCTACGGCACGTGAAACACGTGGGCGCACAGCCCAATCGTGGTGCGCCGCGCATCCAACTGGTGCCGATTCGCCCTCAGCCGTGCTGCGTTCGCCATCAATCCAATCAGTCGCCGGCCGTCGCCGCGCGTCGCTGACAGCACGCATTCCATTGCCGTCACACGCTTGCAGCCCCGGCAACGTAACGCTGGCACGCAACTCGCTTAGCTACGCAGCGAGAGGTGCGAAGTAATTTGCATCATCTTCAGGATCGCTAGGGTTCCGGTCGTACCGCTTTAAAGGCTTTAAAAGCGCTTTAAAGCACGCACGATGTCTGGTCCGAGAGCAATCCGGTCTTGCCGCTCACCTTCTTTCAAGGCGCCGGCGAGGCTCCACGGAGGGATAAAAGCCCGGGAGGTCGCGATGTCGGTCAATCGCCCTCTCATGCTTTTTCCCAACCGATACCTGGAGCCTCCATGTCGACGCAATCCCCAGTCGATCTCGCACCGATCCCGCACGTGTTGTGGGAAATGGTGATTCCCGCCGGCACTCACTGGTCCGGCGTGCTGCGCCGTGGCATGGCGCTGCGCGTCGTCGATCCCGAGGGCGGCGCCAATCTGGCCGCCGTGTTCTACCGCCACGACGCGCCGCTCGAACGCTACAACATGGCCGATACCCTGAAGGCGCAGCACACCGCGCATCTGACGCGCGGCCACGTGCTTTACTCGGATATGGGCCGCGTGATGGCATCGATCACTGCCGACACACTCGGCTGGCACGATCCGCTCGGTGGTCTCGGCGATGCGGATCTGTTCGCGAGCAGATACGGCGAGGGCCGCTATCAACAGCATCGCAATGCGATGATCCGCAACGGCCGCGACAGCCTGCTGCTTGAACTGGCCAAACACGGTCTGGGCGCGCGCGATCTCGTTGCCAACATCAACTTCTTCAGCAAACTCGGCATCGGCGAGGACGGCTCGCTTGACTTCGTGACAGGCCATTCGAAAGTCGGCGCGGCGTTCGATCTGCGCTTCGAAATGGACACGCTCGCGGCGTTTTCGAGCGCACCGCATCCGCTGGACCCTTCATCCGAATACGAGCCGAGGCCGGTCAGGCTGATCGCGTATCGCGCATATGCCGCCGACGCCTCAGTCCCGGCCGACGATCCCTGCCGCTCAGCCTGTCCTGAGAATGAACGCGGCTTCGTCAACACCGATCGTCTGTTCGTTTAAGGAGACCCGCGATGCCTATCATCGAAAGCACACTCGATATCCGTCATGCGGTCTATGACCTCACGCTGCCGTCCGGCGAGCCCTGGTTGCATGAAGTAAAGCGCGGACAGGTGTTCCGCATTCTCGATCTGGAAGGCAATCAGGCCGTCGATACGCTTTTCTATAACAGCGCCGATCCGCTCGAACGCTACAGCGCGCAGGACACGATCCGCGCGCAACGCAATCTCTATCTGTCTGCCGGCAGCACGTTGATGTCGAACCTCGGCAAGCCGATGCTGACCATCGTGGCGGATACCTGCGGGCGTCACGATACGCTCGGTGGCGCCTGCGCGGCCGAAAGCAATACGGTTCGCTATGCGCTTGATAAACGCCACATGCATAGCTGCCGCGACAGCTTCCTGCATGCCATCACGCATTGCAGGTGCGGCGTGGGTACGCAACTGACCAAACGCGACATCGTCAGCAATATCAACTTCTTCATGAATGTGCCGGTGACGCCGCTCGGCAAACTGACCTTCGAAGACGGTATCTCGGCGCCGGGCAAATACGTCGAAATGCGCGCCGAGATGGATGTCACGGTGCTGATCTCGAACTGCCCGCAACTGAACAATCCGTGCAACGGCTACAACCCGACGCCCGTGCGGCTGACCATCTGGGACGCCCAATGAAATTCGATAAAGTCCTGATTGCCAATCGCGGCGAAATTGCCTGCCGCGTGATTCGCACACTCAAACGCCTTGGTATTGCCTCGGTTGCGGTCTATTCGGAAGCCGATCGTCACGCCATGCATGTGATGCTTGCCGACGAAGCGGTCTGCATCGGCCCGGCGGTGGCGGCCGGCAGCTACCTGAATAGCGCGGCGATTCTTGAAGCGGCGCGCGCGACCGGCGCGAGCGCCGTGCATCCCGGTTACGGTTTTCTCTCGGAAAATGCCGCTTTCGCGCAGGCATGCGAAGACGCGGGCATCCGTTTTATCGGGCCGCGCCCCGAGCAGATGCGCGAATTCGGCCTGAAGCACACGGCCCGCGAGCTCGCGAAAGCCAATAACGTAGCGTTGTTGCCGGGTACGGGCTTGCTACCGGATGCTTCAACGGCCTTAAGCGAAGCCGGATCGATCGGCTATCCGGTGATGCTGAAAAGTACCGCGGGCGGTGGCGGCATCGGCATGTCTTTGTGCCGCGACGCGGCGCAACTGGAGAGCGTGTTCGCGTCGGTCGCGCGGTTAGGTGAGGCCAACTTCGCGAACGCGGGCGTCTATATCGAGAAGTTCGTCGAGAACGCGCGCCACATCGAAGTGCAGATTTTCGGCGACGGCCGCGGTGGCGTGATTGCACTCGGCGAACGCGACTGCTCGGTGCAACGGCGCAATCAGAAAGTGATCGAGGAAACACCCGCACCGGGTCTGACGCAGGCGGAACGCACAACACTGCACGCAAGCGCGGTGCGCCTCGCGCAGGCAGTGAGCTACGCATCCGCTGGCACCGTCGAGTTCGTATTCGACGCCGACACGCGCCGCTTCTATTTCCTCGAAGTGAACACGCGGTTGCAGGTCGAGCATTGCGTCACGGAGGAAGTGACCGGCGTCGATCTGGTCGAGTGGATGATTCGTCAGGCAGAGGGCGAGCTTGCAGCACTCGATACGCTTGTTCCGACGCCCAGTGGGGCGAGCATCCAGGTCCGCTTGTACGCGGAAGATCCGAACAAGCAGTTTCAGCCGAGCGCGGGCGTGCTGACGCATGTCGCTTTCGCCGCTGACGCACGCGTGGACACTTGGGTCGATGCCGGCACAGAAGTCAGCGCGTTCTACGATCCACTACTCGCGAAGATCATCGTCAAAGGCACGACACGCGATGCCGCGCTCGCCGCCATGCGCGCCGCCCTTGAGCAAACGCAGCTATACGGCATTGAGACAAACCTCGACTATCTGCGCGCCATCGCCGGCTCGGCGACCTTCGCGCGAGGCGAGCAAACCACCGCCTTCCTCACGCGCTTCGTGTTCGCCCCGCACACTATCGACGTGCTCGACGGCGGCGTGCAAACCACCGTGCAGCAGACGCCTGGACGCGTGGGTTACTGGGACATCGGCGTGCCGCCGTCCGGCCCGATGGACGATCTGTCGTTCCGGCTCGCCAACGAACTGCTCGGCAATCCATCCGATGCGGCCGGACTCGAATGCGCGATGGTCGGCGCGACGCTGCGCTTTAACACCGCGACATTGTTCGTGCTGGGCGGCGCACCGCTCGCCGCCACGCTCGACGGCCAGCCGGTCGCGCCCTGGCAGGTCACGCGAGCGGCGGCCGGTTCAGTGCTCAAGCTCGGCGGCGTGACTGGCGCCGGCATGCGTGCTTGCCTCGCGCTCAAGGGTGGCTTGCAGGTGCCGGACTACCTCGGCAGCAAAGCGACGTTCACGCTGGGTCAGTTCGGCGGCCACGCGGGGCGCGCCTTGCGCAAGGGCGACGTATTGCATCTCGCCGCCGACGCAGGCCGTGGCGAAGTCGGCGCGCAACTCGATCCAGCACGCGTGCCGACGCTGACGCACGATTGGAGCCTCGGCGTGCTTGACGGTCCGCACGGTGCGCCAGATTTTTTTACGCCCGACGACATCGCCATGCTGTACGGCACGCGCTGGACGGTCCACTACAACTCCAGCCGCACAGGCGTCCGGCTGATCGGCCCGAAGCCGCAATGGGCGCGCACGGACGGCGGCGAGGCGGGGTTGCATCCGTCGAATATTCACGACAATGCGTATGCGGTCGGCGCGGTCGATTTCACTGGCGACATGCCAGTCATTCTCGGTCCGGACGGTCCGAGCCTCGGCGGTTTTGTCTGTCCGGTGACGGTGGTAAGCGACGAGTTGTGGAAGCTTGGGCAACTGCGGCCGGGGGATACGGTACGTTTCGAGCCAGTGCGCGCGCAACCATCGCTGACGGCATCTGTCGCACCTACAGCAACCGCAGCAACCGCAGCAACCGCAGCAACCGCAGCAACGATAAACCTCAACGCGCACGATTGCATTCTCTACAGCGATCCATCAGCCGGCGAGGGCACAGGCGTGGTGTACCGTCGCTCGGGCGATCAGAACGTGCTGGTCGAATACGGCCCGCTCATGCTGGACCTGAACCTGCGCTTTCGCGTGCATGCGTTGATGAACTGGCTCGATGCCCACCGGCTGCCCGGCATTGTCGATCTCACACCGGGCATCCGGTCGCTGCAGGTGCATTTCGACCCGCGCACGCTGTCGCTCGACACATTGCTGGCGCATCTTCAACACGCCGAGCGCGAATTACCCGCCGTCGACGATATGCGCGTGCCGAACCGCGTCGTGCATCTCCCGCTGTCGTGGGACGACCCGTCGACGCGGATCGCGATCGAACGCTACATGCAATCGGTGCGGCCCGATGCGCCGTGGTGTCCGAGCAATATAGAGTTCATTCGCCGCATCAACGGCCTCGATAGCATCGACGACGTGAAGCGCATCGTGTTCGATGCCCGCTACCTGGTGATGGGTCTCGGCGACGTCTATCTCGGCGCGCCGGTGGCAACGCCGCTCGATCCGCGTCACCGGCTCGTCACGACCAAATACAACCCGGCGCGCACGTGGACGCCGGAGAACGCGGTGGGGATCGGCGGCGCCTATCTGTGCGTGTATGGCATGGAAGGACCGGGCGGCTATCAGTTTGTTGGCCGCACCGTGCAGATGTGGAACCGCTATCGCACCACGCGCGAGTTCGAGGCCGGCAAGCCCTGGCTGCTGCGCTTTTTCGATGAAATCCGCTTCTACGAAGTGAGCGAAACGGAGCTTGCCGAGTTGCGCGCCGACTTCGTCGCGGGCCGCGCGAGTCTGAAGATCGAGGAGTCGGTGTTCGATCTCGGCGCATACAACCGCTTTCTGCAGGACGAAGCCGAATCGATCGCCACATTCAAGAACGCGCAGCAGGCGGCCTTCGACGAAGAGCGCGAGCGCTGGGCCGCTGCCGGCCACGCGGAGTATGTCGGCGAGCCGGGCAGCGACGCGGGTTCGGCGACCGGCAACGGGGCGGACGACGCGCTTGCGGCCGGTCAGCAGAGCATCGTCGCCGATGTGTCGGGCAGCGTCTGGAAACTGCTCGTCAGCGAGGGCGAGCGTGTCAGCGAAGGGCAGGTGGTGGCGATCGTCGAATCGATGAAGATGGAAGTGTCCGTTGCCGTCACGGAAGACGGCGTGATCGAAACGATCGATTGTGCGGCCGGCGCGGCGGTTGTCGCGGGTCAGCGGTTGATGGTGCTGCGTGCCGGCGTTGCCGCCGACGCCACAGAGGAGGCTACGTGCAAATGAAACAACACGACGATCTGTTCGAGTCGATGTCGATTGCAGCGCTGCACACGCGCTACCGCGATGGCAGCCTCACGCCGGCGCAAGTGGTCGACGCGATCGCTGCACGAACCTCGGGGAATGATCCTCATCGCGCGTGGATTCGTCCGTTGAGTCGCGACGAGATGATGCGTTACGTCGATGCACTCGCAGGCCGCGATATAGACGCGCTGCCGCTCTACGGCATTCCGTTCGCGATCAAGGACAACATCGATCTGGCCGGCATTCCGACGACGGCCGCGTGTCCGGCGTATGCCTACACGCCCGATAAAAGCGCGGCGGTCGTGCAACGTCTGATTGCGGCCGGTGCGATTCCTATCGGCAAGACCAACCTCGATCAGTTCGCCACTGGCTTGTCCGGGCAGCGTTCGCCGCATGGCGCCTGCCGCAACGCGCTCGATCCGCGTTATGCGTCCGGGGGTTCCAGTTCCGGGTCGGCGGTGTCGGTTGCGCTCGGTCTCGCGGCGTTCTCGCTGGGCACCGATACGGCCGGCTCGGGACGTGTACCGGCTGCGTTTCATGGCCTGATCGGACTCAAGCCGACCAAGGGCGTGCTGAGTACGCTAGGCGTGGTACCGGCCTGCAAGTCGCTCGATTGTGTGTCGATCTTCGCGCGCTCGGCCAACGATGCGCAGCGCGTGTTCGAGGTGGCGCTCGGCGTCGCGGAAGCGGACCCGTACGCGCGTGAGTTTGAGCCGTTGGCGCAGTCGCTGCGGCCCTCACTGACCCCGGTGGCGGAAGAATCAGCGCCACCTGCTTCGCAACCTTCGTTGCGCGGCGTGCGCTTCGGCGTGCCGCGCGCGGACCAGCTCGAATTTTTCGGCGACACCTCGTACGCGCAGGCCTTCGATACCGCCCTGACACGCTTGCGCGAAGGCGGCGCCGAGCTGATCGAGATCGACTTCGAGCCGTTCCTTGCCACCGCACGGCTGCTCTACGAAGGGCCATGGGTCGCGGAGCGGCTCGCCGCGATCCGCGAGTTTGTCGAAACGCAGCCGGACGCGTTGCATCCGGTGATACGCGAGATCATCGGCGGCGCGGCACGTTGGAGCGCGGCAGATGTGTTCGCCGCCTTCGACCGCCTTGCCGTCCTGCGCATGCAGGCCAGTCAGGTGTGGCATCAGATCGATGCGATCGTCACGCCGACCTCGGCCACGACTGCCACGGTTGACCAACTGGAGGCGGACCCGATTCGCGTCAACTCGCGCTTCGGCTACTACACGAACTTCGTCAATCTGCTCGATCTGTCCGCGCTTGCCGTGCCGGCGGGTGTCTGCGCGAGCGGCGTGCATGCGGGGTTGCCGTTCGGTGTGACCTTCGTCGGTCGTGCGCACCAGGATGTGATACTGCTCGATCTGGCGCGCGCCTGGCTCGGCGAAGCGGCGTGCGAGCAGCGCCACGCGCTTGCCGCTCCAACGTCCGCAAACGGTGCACAGAATACAAGCCGCGACAGCGGCGCAAGCGAACTTTGCCTCGGAGAATCCCATGACAGTCATTAACAGGAGCGACTGGTTCGCGGTGCGCCGCGAACTCTCAGTGCGCGGCAAGTGGCTGTTGGGTGCCGGCTCGTTCCTGCTGCCGCTGCTAGTGTGGTGCATCGTCAGCTACGTGCCGTTCGTGTGGCATCCGCAGGTGCTGATCGACAGCCCAGGCAGTGTCGACTATTTCCAGCCCGGCATGCGGGTCGACAAGGACGTGTTTGCCGACGAACTAAGCCATGCGCAAGCGAGCCATACCGCGTTGCCGACGGGCGAGCCGGTCAATCCCGTGTACTTGCCCGCGCCGCACGAAGTGCTGCGCGCGTTCTACACCGCGTTCACAACGCCGCCCGCGTCGCGCGACGGCGTGTGGTTGCATCAAAGCCTGTGGCACAGCATCCAGGTGATTTTCTGGGGCTTTGTGCTGTCGTCGTTGATCGGCGTGCCGATCGGCATTGTGTGCGGCACGTACAGTGCGATCGCGCGGCTGCAGGAGCCTTTTTTCGAGTTCTTCCGCTACTTGCCGGCACCCGCGTTCGGCGCGCTGATGGTGGCGATCCTCGGCATTTACGACGGGCCCAAGATCGCCATCATCGTGATCGGCACGCTGTTCCAGCAGGTGCTGATCGTGGCGAACACCACGCGCAAGCTGGAGTACGGCCTGTTCGAAGCGGCCATGACGCTCGGCACGAAGAAACTCAAGCTGCTCACCCATGTGGTGATTCCCGGCATCTTGCCGGACCTGTACCGCGATCAGCGCATCCTGCTCGGCTGGGCATGGACCTATCTGATCGTGGCGGAACTGGTGGGCACCAGCTCCGGCATCACGTGGTACATCACGCAGCAGGCGCGCTATGAACATTTCGACAACGTCTACGCGGCGATCATGATGATCGGGATCATCGGGCTCGGCACTGACCTCGTGCTGGGCTGGCTCGGCCGCAAGCTGTTTCCGTGGGACCGTACGCTCAAGGCGTAGCGGCCTGGTTCATGCCACTGCTCATTGCAGCCCACTGCACCGCATTCAAAGGATTCCATCATGTTAAATCCGCAACCGATTCCGTCGTACCTTATCCAGTCCGAGGCGGTGCGCGAGCGTTTCGACCGTTTGAAGTCGCGCGAGGTGATCCTGGAAGTTCGCGATCTCGACAAGCGTTTCCAGAGCGCGCAGGGCGAGTGCACTGCGTTGAACGGCATCAGCTTCAAGACGCATCGGCGCGAGTTCGTCTGCGTGATCGGACCGTCGGGCTGCGGCAAGTCGACTTTGATCCGTATTCTCGCGGGTCTGGAGCGGCAGACGAGCGGCAGCGTGCTGCTCGACGGCAAGCCGGTGGAGGGGCCCGGCGCCGATCGCGGCATGGTGTTTCAGGGCTATACGTTGTTTCCGTGGCTGACGGTCAAGAAAAACGTCATGTTCGGCCTGAAGATGAACGGCCACAGCAGCATGCACGCCGAGCGCGAGGCGCTGCAATGGCTCGATCTGGTCGGCCTGACGAAGTTCGCCAATGCGTATCCGCATCAATTGTCCGGCGGGATGAAGCAGCGCGTAGCGATCGCACGCGCGCTCGCGAACCGGCCACGCATTTTGCTGATGGACGAGCCGTTCGGCGCGCTCGATGCGCAGACGCGCGCGAAGATGCAGACGCACTTGCTCGATATCTGGCGCAACATCGATGTCACCGTGCTGTTCATCACGCACGATCTCGATGAGGCGATTTTTCTTGCCGACCGCATCCTGGTGCTGAAGGCCAATCCCGGCGAGGTGCAGGAATTGATCGAGGTGCCGGTGCCACGTCCGCGCGATTATTCACAGGTCACGTCGGCGGAATTTCTTGCCACCAAGGCGCGGCTCGAAGCGCTGATTCATCCGCCCACAGCCGCCGCCGACGAGGAAGACGACGCCGTCAAGCCCCATATGATCCGGATGGTGGACGTGGCCGACAACGTCGAGTGAAGGCGGCCATCGCGCCCGGCCCGCACACCTAGCCGGCGAACGGCGCGCCCATCGGTCGCGTGCGGATGCCGGGCATGAGCCGCGTCCACGGCAAGTCGCCCGGATCCGCGGTCATCGGACCGGGGGCCTTGGCGACCAGCACGGCGTGCGCGATCGGCTCGAAGTCGGCCCGAAAATGCACTGAGCTCTTGTTCACGAGTATTTTCATCTGCTCCGGTTCGATGCCCGCGACCCGATACAGATTGCGGTCGAGCATCTGCGCCTTGGTCGAACTCACGGCAATCCGCACGCCGCCGATTTTCAGGCAGGCAACGGGTCCGAGATTCACCTGCATGCCGTGCATCATCGGCCCGTCGTAGCGGCAACGGCCATCGGACAGCGCCACGACCTCAAAGCGGCCCGCGAACGGCGTATCCCCCGGCACGTTCGAGCGGCCGCCAAGCGCCAACTCGAGCGTGGCGCCGACACCCGCCACGTGCGCTTGCGCGGCCGCTTCCGGATCCCAGATCAGCCCGAGTGCTGCGTCTTGTGCGCCTTCGGCCAGCAACGCGCGCAGCATGCCGGTCGTGTTCGAATCGGCGCCCGCGCCCGGATTGTCCTGCGTGTCCGCGATCACAACGGGTTTTAGCGCCGTGGCGGAGAGGCGCATCGCTTCAGCGACGGCAGCCTCGGGAGACAGAAACGGCACGGCCCATAACGATTCGTCGCGCAACATGGTGTCGTAGAGCGCATCGACGGCCGTGCGCGCCGCCGCGTTGTCGCCATAACCCCAGATAACCGGACCGCATTCGGGAAAATCAGCCGCCGGAAAACCGGGCGCGAACGACAGCGAGACGACCTGATCTTTTTCCAGCGCGCCGAGTGCCTCGTACATCGAGCGAGCCGGCTCAAGCAAGGTGCACATGCCGTTGATCGGAATCAGAAACGGCAAGCGGCGCGCGGCACGCACGAGCGGCTTACGCTCGTCCAGCAGACGCGCAAGCAGGCGCTCGGCCCGTGCCCCTGTATCCGCCATGTCGACGTGCGGATAGGTGCGGTAAGCGACCAACGCATCCGCACTCGCGAGCATGCGTTCGGTCACGTTCGCATGAAGGTCGAGCGAGGCGACGATCGGCACGGACGCACCGACTTTCGCCCGCAGGCGCGCGAGCAATTCACCTTCGCCGTCGTCCACATGCTGGGCGACCATCGCACCGTGCAAGTCGAGATAGATGGCATCGAAACCGCCCGCGCCAGCCGCCGCGACGATCTCGCCGGCAATCCGCTCGTAGGCGTCTTCGGTGACTTGCGCGGATGGGCTGGCGGCGGTCCAGATCACCGGTATCAGCGTATGGCCGTGCTGCTCGCTCGCACGGATAAAGCCGCCGATCGGCAGATTGACGTCGCGCAGCGCGAGCACGGCATTGCCGCGCATCATGGCCGGATGGCCCTCACCGCGCACGAAGCTGTCGTAGGTCGCGGGTGACGGCGCAAACGTATTGGTCTCGTGCTGGAAGCCAGCAATCAGGATATTGAATGCCAAGTTAATGTTCTCCGTTGAAGAAGCCGGCGCGCAAGGTCGCGCCGGGATGTCCATTGAGTTTGCTCAGTCAGTTTGGTCACTGAGTTTGGCCACTGAGTTTGGTCACTGAGCTTGGTCATTGAGTCAGATCACTGAGTCAGATCATTGAGTCACGTGATTCACGTGACTCAGACGACTCAGCGGATCAGGCCCGGCGAGCCTGCACCGCGCCCGGCGAAGGCAGGCGATTCGCGACCAGCAGAATCGCGCCGAGCGCCAGCAGCCCAACCATCACGTACAGACCGGCCTGCAGGCTGCCCGTCGCCGTCTTGGCCAAACCGATGATCGTGGGGCTCAGAAAGCCGCCCAACAGGCCGATGGTGTTGATCAATGCAATGCCGCCGGCGGCCGAGTCGCCTTTCAGATAAGCAGACGGAATGGCCCAGAAGACGGTGTAGGAGACCCACATCATTGCCGTGGCGATCGTCATGAAAAGCAGCGACATCACTAGATGCCCGCTCGCAAGCGTCGCGACGGCCAACGCCGCCGCGCCGATGAGCGCCGGCACCGCGCTGTGCCAACGCCGTTCGCCGTGGCGATCCGAACTGCGGCCGCCGAGATACATGCCGATCACCGCGGCAATGTAGGGAATCGTCGAATAGAGGCCGATCTGCATTGTGTCGGTCACGCCGTCGGCCTTGAGAATGGTCGGCAGCCAGAAGTTGACCGTATAGATGCCGCAGATCACACAAAAATACGCGATCGCCATCAGGTACACGCGTGGATCGCGTGCGATCTGCCCGAACGAGTGATGCGCCGAGTGCGGTGCGCCGAGCCCGCTGGCGAGTACGCGTTTGTCGTCGGCTGAGAGCCATTTCGCATCGGCGGGGCGATCGACCAGGAAGAACCACGCGACCACACCGAGCACGATGCACGGCAGTCCTTCGACCAGAAACATCCATTGCCAGCCGGCCAGTCCATAGGCGCCCGCAAAGGCCGTCATGACCCACGTCGACAGCGGGCCGCCGACCACGCCGCTGAGCGGCCCGGCGATCATCACGGTCGCGATCGCGCGCGCCATGCGCGCTTCGCCGTACCAGTAGGTCAGGTAAAAGATCATCCCCGGCGCGAAGCCGGCTTCGAATACGCCGAGCAGAAAGCGCAGCCCGTAAAACATCGGCACGTTGTGGACGAACAGCATCGACGCGGACGTGAGGCCCCACAGCACCAGAATGCGGCTGATCGTCTTGCGCGCGCCCACTTTCGGCAGCAGCAGATTGCTCGGCACTTCGAACAGCACATAGCCGAGAAAAAAGATGCCCGCGCCGACGCCGTAAACCGCATCGGAAAAACCCAGATCGCTTTGCATCTGCAGTTTCGCGAAGCCGATGTTGAGCCGGTCGAGGCACGCAAACAGATAGCAGATGAGCAGGAACGGCAACAAACGCCAGTTGAGCCGGCTGTAAAGCGCGGTGGCCTTGTCGGCACTCGGATTCGATGGAATAGCGGACACGGACAAGCCTCCAGGGGAACGGTTGCGAGCGGCGGGTAGGGAACGACTACGTGACAACTGGGCTGCGATTTCTCTTTCCTGATTGAGTACCGAGGGGATAGTCGGTAACCAATAACTGGATAGCAAGAGCAACTAAAGTGAAGTAATGTTGCTCATTGGGCAACGCTCGACGACTCCTGGAATGAGCGAGGCCAAAGGCAAAGGAACCAGACGATGCGGGAAATCAACCAGCGCCGCTTGCGCTATTTCCATGAAGTGCTTGCCCACGGCTCGATTCGCGGCGCGGCGGACCGGCTGAACACGGCGGCCTCGGTGATCACGCGGCAAATCAGGCTGCTGGAGGAGGAGATCGGCGCGCCGCTGTTCGAGCGCCACGCGCGCGGCGTCGCGCCCACCGAAGCGGCGCAGCATCTGATCGAATTCTGGCGCGGCTGCCAGGCGCAGCAGGAGCAGTTCGAACAGCGCTTACAGGCGCTCCATGGGTTGCAGCAGGGGCATGTCAGGCTGGCGATCAGTGAAGGCTATATCGACGGCCTGATGGACGAGGTGCTGACCGACTTTTGCGCCCGCTATCCGAAGCTCGACATCACGGTCGAAGCGCTGCCGGTCAACGACGTGGTGAGCGAAGTCGTCGAAGGCCGTGCCCATATCGGGCTCGCGTATAACCCGCCGAGCGACCCGCACATCGAGTACCGGGCAACCTCGCCGCAGCCTGTCGTGCTGCTCGTGCATGCCGGGCACCCGCTGGCGGTGCGCGGCGGGCCGGTCAGCGTCGACGAAATGCTCCAGTGTCCGCTCGCGCTGATGCCACCGGTGTTCGGTCTCGGGCAGGCCGTGCAGATGCTCGCCTTCGCCGAAAACGTGCCGATTCGCGCGACGCTCACCACCAACTCGCTCACGGTGTTGAAATGCTTCGTCAAGAAGGGCGAGGGGGCGACGCTGATCGGCAGTTTCGCCGCGATGCACGAAATCGCGGCGGGCGAACTCGTTGCGTTGCCGATCGAGCATCCGCTGTTTGCGTTGGCGAAGGCCCGGATTCTGGTTCGGGCGGGCCGGCCGTTGGCCACCGCCGCGGATGAATTGCTGCGCTGGATGCTGGAAAGAATGTCGATGTTCAACGGTACGGCGGCCGGTTAAACGACGTCTTTCTGCGAGCGGGTCGGGCCGGCCACCGTCCAGCCAACATTAACGGATCGTAATCATCACGTGCGTCGCTTGCCGGTATGATTTGAGGGTCAAGCACAGCGGAGCATTCCCCATGCGAATCCTGGTGGTCGAGGACGAGCTCAAAACAGCGGCTTATCTGAAGAAAGGCCTGGAAGAATCCGGCTACGCGGTCGATGTGGCGAACGACGGTCCACAAGGACTGATCCTCGCGCAGGAAGAAGAATATGACGTGATCGTGCTCGACGTGATGCTGCCCGGCATGGATGGCTGGACCATCGTCAAGACCTTGCGCAGCACGCGTACCACGCCGGTGCTGTTCCTCACGGCTCGCGACGACGTCGACGACCGCGTGCGCGGGCTGGAACTCGGCGCGGACGATTACCTCGTCAAGCCCTTCGCCTTCGTCGAATTGCTGGCCCGGGTGCGCACGCTGGCGCGCCGTGGCCCGCCGCGCGAAAGCGAACTGATTAAGGTGGGCGATCTGGAAATGGACGTCAATCGGCGGCGGGTGAAACGCGGTGGCACGCGTATCGATCTCACGCCGCGCGAGTTTTCGCTGCTGCAATTGCTGGCGCGCCGTCAGGGTGAAGTACTGAGCCGCACGCAGATCGCGTCCTACGTGTGGGACATGAATTTCGACAGCGACACCAATGTCGTCGAAGTCGCGATCCGCCGGCTGCGTACCAAGATCGACGATAACTTTCCCGTCAAGCTGATTCATACCGTGCGGGGCGTCGGCTATGTGCTCGAATTGAAGGACGTGGCCTGATGCGCGGCCGCTCGCTCGCCGCGACGCTCACGCTTGCATTCGGCGTCACTACGCTGGCGGTTTTCGTGCTCGTCGGGAGTTTTCTGTATCTGGCGCTGGAGAAGCAGATCAAGGCGCAGGACGATCTCGACATCGTGCTCGCCGCACGCCACGCACGGCGGCTCGCGCAGGAACTCGATACAGCGAAAGGCATTCGCGAGCACGGCGAGCGATTGGCCAGCACCGTGCTGGGTAATGAAGCGATGTCGATGGAGGTGTTCGGTCCCGATGGGCGCATGGCGATCGAGCACAACGCCGGAGAGACATTCCCGGCGCCGGGTGGCACAGCAGGCGGCGCTGCTTCTACAGCGTCAAATACAGCGTCAAATGCATCTGATGCTTCCACTGCACTCAATGTGGCAGGCGACGCAACGCGCGATCCCAGCGATGCCGGCGAAACCGCTGAAGCCGGCGGCGTCGCGACGATCGCCGCGTTGCCGCCGCTCACGCGTATTCCCGCTGCGGCACGCATTACCGATGTAAATATCGGTGCCTGGACCGGTCGCAATGGCGTACCGATTCGCGGCATTCTCGCGGACGCGCGGTTGCGCGACGGCGACACGGCGACCGTGCTGATCGCGCGCAACATGAGCGACCGCTGGCGGCTGCTCGACCGCTATCGCGACAAGCTCAACATCGCAGGTGCGGCCGGCGTGATTCTGGCGATGCTGCTGAGCTATCTGCTGATTCGCGCGGCCATGCGGCCGTTGCGCGATATCGCGGCGAGTGCGGGGCTTGTCACGGTCAATCGGTTGAATACGCGGATCACGGTGGCGCGTGTGCCGAGCGAACTCGACGCACTCGTGGCGTCGCTGAATGCCATGCTCGAACGCGTCGATCACGGCTTTCAGCGCCTGTCTCGTTTCACCGCCGACCTCGCGCACGACATGCGCACGCCGCTTGCCAACATGCGCGGCGCCGCCGAAGTCGCGCTCGCCCGACCGCGTTCCGCCGACGAGTACGAATCCCTGCTCGCATCGAATCTGGAAGAGTGCGATCGCCTGTCGCGAATGATCGAAAACGTGCTGTTTCTCGCGCGCGCTGAACATCCGCAGTTCGTCAAACACATGCGCGAGTTCGACGCCGTGCAGGAACTGACGCGGATTGCCGAATACTTCGAAGGTATCGCCGACGATGCAAACGTCAAGGTGCAGGTGACGGGCGCTGCGACCCTGACGGCGGATCTGGAGCTATTTCGGCGCGCCGTCAGCAATCTGCTCGCCAACGCGATCCGCTATACGCCGCGCGATGGTGAGATCGCGCTTGATGCCCACGCATCGGCTGGCGAGGTGCGCGTCACTGTGTCGAATCAGGGGCAGCCGATCGCAGCCGAGCATCTCGAACGGA
>NZ_DASRSY010000050.1:0-7991 GCF_035656215.1 Paraburkholderia sp. | reverse complement strand
AGTCGGCAGGATGATCCGCCTTCAGTTGCGTATAGATGCGCATGCCCTGTTGCGCGGCAGACTGCGCATCGGAAAGCAGACGCGCCTCGCTGCGAAAGCCGGGCGAAATCCCCGCTTCCAGCCGTTGCGTGCCGCCGATCGAACCGCTCGCCCGATACTGCCTCCAGAGGCTTTGCGCGCGTAGCAGCAGGTCTTGCGCGCGCGCCAGCGCTTTGTCGTGCAGAGCAGCGACGTCTTTCTGGATCGATTGCACGAACCACACGTCCGCCGTCGGATCGAGACTGGCGTAGAACGACAGCAGGCGTTGGTCGTAATCCTTGCTACCGCGTGTCTTCTGCAAGTCGGCGAACTGGTCGAGCAGCGCTTTCTTGTGCGCCGATTCCGCTGCGATCACGTCGGACCACGGCCCGGCCGGCATGGTCTGCAAGCCGGCCAGCGCCTGTTGTGCGTCGCCGCGCTGCCATGCTGCGCTCGCTGCGTCATGACGCTGAATGACATCCGTCGACGGCAGGCGACTCGCGGCCAGTTGCTGAAATTGCGTCTGAAATGGTGGCGTGTTGAAACGCACTGTTTTCAGCAAGGCGAGTAACGGTATCAATTGTCGACTGAGCGCGGCGTTCAGTACGTCGGCGTAATGGCGCAAGTCTTCCCGTACACGATCGAGGCCGGCAAGACGCGGATAGCGTTGCGCGTAATCGTCGAGGACGGCCGGCAGCGCGTCGGGCTTGTCGCGCGCCAGTTCGGTGCGAATGGTGCTGTTCAGGCGGTCGATGGCGGCGATATACACCGAGTCGTCGCTTTCCAGTTTGCGCAGATGGCTCAGCGCCTGCGCGTACGGCTCTGCAAACACGGCTACATACGAGGCAATGCGGTCGAGTGCGCGCTGGTGGCTCCTGGCGTCGTCGTCCCACCGTTGCAGCAGGCCACTGATGGTGGCTTCGTCGGCGTACATGTGGATCGGCGCGTCCGCCCCGCCACGCCCCACCACGAAGCGCTCCAGATCGCCCACCCATTGCAATTCGCCGACCAGAGATGCGGCGTCCGCATTGTTTGCACTCAACGCTCTCATCTCCTTGAGCAGTGCGTCGGCCTGATCGAACTGCGCCTTTTGCAACGTGTTCAACCAGTCGGGGAGTTTCGCCTTCAGTAGCGCTTCGCTCGCCAACGCACTGACTTTCGTGTCGGCGGGATGATCCGCGAGATAGCCGTTTGCCGCTGTCACCGCGCTGGTGTAATCGCCGCTCGTCAGCATATTTCTCAACTCGCGCTCCGAAGACCCACGCATGTACAGCATCAGCGCAACGGCCGCCAGAACGACGAAGGCCGCGCCACTCCACCACGCGGCGCGATGCACCGTCGTGTGGTCACCCACCGCAAAGGCCTTGGTGAGTTCGCCCGCGAGCAGACGCCACCGCCGCGGCCGGCCCTTCTGGGCACTCGTGCCGTTTGTGCCTTGCCTCGCATGTGCGCCGCTTGAGCCATTCGCGCCATTCGCGCCACGCGTGCCGTTTGTTCTGTTCGTGCCATTCGTGCCGTTAGCAGCGCCTGTCAACGTGCCGCGCTTCGCGTGTGCAGATGCGGCCTGCGCTGCCTCGTTGACTTCGTCTTCGCGTTGTAGCGCCGGGTCGACGCAAAAGATATCGAGGAACGAATGCGCGGCGCCAACGAACGTGGTCTTGTCGGTATCGGCAGCTTCGTCGACAGCGGAATTGAGGAATAGCTGGGTCACGGTCGGCTCAACTTCAGGGGGTTTTTGCAGTGTCACCCTGTAGACGAAGTGGTCGCCGCCAAATGCAAGGAGGTCCCCCTCCACAAGCGGCAGCGCGGTTTCGTCGAGCCGCTTTCCGCCGACGAATGTCCCGTTCGTGCTGCCAAGATCCTCGAGGTAGAGTTCGCCGCCCTTCAGAAAGATGTGTGCATGACGCCGCGAGATGTAGTTGACCTGATGCGGATAGCGGTCCTTATAGCGCGAGAAGACGTCGTCTGCCTTGCTGATGAGAAAGGGGAACGCCTGCACGTCGATCGGCAGAAGCCCGAGGTCGTCGCGTTGCGGCACCAGGAGCAAGCCGGGTGCGGGCGCCGCGCTGGTGGCGACAACAATTCGCGCGCGCGGCTCGATACTCACGCGATAGCAGAGCTCGCCACCGAAGCACAATTCGTCGCCGGCACGCACCCGCGCGGGGGCTTGCCGCACCGCAGCGCCGTTGAGTGTCGTACCGTTCTTACTGCCGAGGTCAGCGACGTAGACAGCGCCGTGCTCTGTGAAAATCCGCGCATGGCGGCGCGACAGGCAGGTAAGCCGTTCGGCAGGGTAGTCGGTAAACGGCACCTCGCTGCGCCCGATCGCGAACAGATTATCGACGATCCGGATCGCGTCGAGCGCGGGACGCTGCGCGGAGACAACCGGCGACAGCACCACGTCGAACGTGGCGTCCTGTGTCGCGCGCATCTCAGCAATCGGAGCTTCCCCGGTGGCCATTTTATCTGGATCACTAATCGTTTACCCGCTGCGGCGAGAGCGCAACAGGAACGGAAAGAAGAACGACGGCGAATAGCGGATGTTCTAATGAGCCACGCAGAATCCGGCTCCTTACAAATTTTAAGTCACGCATGGCAAGTGTCAATTTTCAAAGCGTCGGTTGTAAGGGCCATTCATGCGTCATATGCAGCCGAAATACGCCGCGCCACGGATTAGCTCAGTGTTCCTTTACTTCTGCTTGCACGTCCACACTCGGCCAGCCACCGCCCAGCGCCTTATAGAGCAACACCGTGTCCGACAGAATCAGTTGATGGTTGGCGAGCAGTTCCTGCTGCGCTGCCAGCAAAGTCCGTTCGGTTTCGAAAACTTCCAGTTGCGATACCACACCGAGGCGTAATTGCGACTGGATCTGATCCGCGACGATTTGCAGACGCGATACCTCCTGCTGCAACTCCACACGCTGCGCCTTGTGCGAATTCAGATTGACCAGTGCGTTTTCCACTTCCTCGAACGCACTCATCACGGCTACGCGGTACTGTTGTTCGGCGACCGTCGATTGCGCTTTCGTGACCTTCACATGCGCGCGTACCCCGGGGTCGAGCAGCGGAATGTTGATGCTGGGCATGAATCCGTAGGTGAACGACTTCAGCAAATCGGTCAGCGCGAAACTCGCGGTGCCACCGTGGCCAGTGAGATTGATGGTGGGCAGTTGCGCGAGCTTGGCCTGGCCGACCAGGTCGTAGGCTTCCAGCACTCTGAACTCGGCGGCCACCACGTCGGGGCGTCGCGCGAGGAGTTGCGCGGGCAAGCCGTCAGGCACTACCGGCAGTTGCACGCGTTGCTGCAAGTGTCCTTTCGGTAACTGGAACTCACCCGCCGGCACACCGAGCAGCGTGCACAACGCGTTGTTCGCGAGATCGCGCGAGCGGCGCAGTTCGAGCAACTGATTCGTCAAGCGGTTGATCTCGGCCTGCTGGCGTAACACCTGAGTTTGCGGCACGAGGCCGTTGCGGCGTTGGCCGTCGTAGATGGTGAGAATCTGCCTGTTCGTGACGAGCGTTCGTTGCTGCTGCTCGATCTGGTCGTCGAATTGCAGGATCTGGAAATAGGTACTCGAGACGTTCGACACCAGTTCCAGATAGCCGGCGCGCCAATCCGCTTCACTTGCGTGGAATTCGGCTTTTTGCGCCTGTACGCCCTTCTCCACCTTGCCCCAGATATCGATGTCCCAGCTTACTTGCGTCGCTACGTTGTACTGTTTGGAAAACGTCTGACCCGTAGTCTTTTGGAAATCGGCGCCGCCGCCGAGATCCATGGTCGGCAACGCGCCGGCTTTGGCCTCACCGATCTGCGTGCCCGCTACGTCGATACGCGCGGCCAGCACCTTGATATCGAAGTTGCTGGCGATCGCTTTCGCGATCAGCGTGTCCAGATACGGATCGTGGAAGCTTTTCCACCAGTCCGGCTCGATGGTCGCCGCTGCCGATACCGGCGAGCCTTTCTGATCCGACCACGACGCCTTGGCAGGCGTATCGGGCCGCTTGTAGTCGGGCATGCTGACGTCGATACACGCGCACAGCGACAGCGCGCAGGCCGTTGCGACGCAGAGTCCGCGCAGCGCCGAGGCCATGCGATTCGAACTCGCCGGTTGACGGTTCGCACAGCATCGCGCCGAGGCGCAGAAAAAGTGCTGACGGACCATTGATTCAAGCAACGCTGACACGATTTTCTCCGATGACGCCGGCTACGCTGCACGAGGAGAACGCGCTGTTTAAGTAAAGCATGTCCTGCCCGGCTTCACCGTCGAAGCGGTACAGAAATGTCTGCGCGGGGATCGGGCGGTGACGCCAGGGTCGTGTGGAAAGAACGATTGGATGCGAATTCTTTTTGACGCGCTGAGGGTGTGCGTCCCGCGGAGGCCTGAGAGCCTCCGCGGCGGCCTGTGCCGTTCAATACACGTTGATGTTGTTGCTCGAGCTCACGTGCGGGTCGATCGTGGTGGTGACGCCGGCAACGAAAGCTGTGTTGTTGCCGTTCGCGTTCTGAATGTTCATCGTGGTGCTGATCAGTTGCGTGGCGTCGACAGTCTTGCTGTTGTTCGGCGCATACACGGGCGTGAAGTTGAAATACGATGAGGACGGATAGCCGAAGCCGCCACGCACGGCGCTCATGGCCTTGCTGTCGAGTTGTGCGGTGATGGGCAGGTCTTTGATCATCAGCGTGTTCATGGTAAATCTCCTGGAAGGGGAAACAGCACAGTCTTGCGGTTGGGTTCGAGCATCTTGTCTGCTCGAGTGTCACTCATGCATGGGCTATGCCAGGTTCGCTTTCCGTTCCCAGGAAATATTCCGAACGGCTGTAGATAAAGGACTTCGGGGAGGGTGTGCCATTAGACGCAGCGCAACGGCTGCGAAGCGACAGGTTGGTGCTGGTGGATCGCAGCCAACAACGCGCGCGATGGTGTTGGTTGCGACGTGACACTAAAACGGAAGGCCAATCACGCTAACCAATACAGCGTCAACGCGCAATGACGGTGATCTTCTTCGAGTACACCGGCGGATTGTGTGGCATATGCATGTCGTCGCCCATTAGCAGTTGCAACGTGTGCTTGCCAGGCGGCAGTTGAATCATCGTTTCCGTTTCACCCGCGCCGAAATGCAGATGATTGCGGTCATTTGGAATTTCCTGGTCCATCGGTGGCAGGTCGGTATCGATCAGCAGGTGGTGGTGCCCCGTGTTCGGATACTTGACGGCTTTCGGCGCCACCCCCATATAGCGCAAGCCGAACCACACCCGAAACGGTTTATTGGCCTGCACCACCTGCCCGTCGTTCGGATAGCCGATATAGACATGCGCACCGGCCGGCGAGGGCGTCGTGCCGGCCGTGGCGAAATTCGGCGAGGCCAGTGACGCCAATGTCGCAAGTGCCACGAGCGCGATGATCTTGTACATGTTGGTCTCTCCGTCCTGACGGGACCCGCTTTGAATGAACGGGACAGCTAGTCTTTTAGTACGGTGATGGTGATCTTCTTCGAATACACCGGCGGCACATGCGGCACGTGGCTGTGGTCGCCAAGAATGAGCTGCAATGTGTGCTTGCCCGGCGGCAACTCGATGCGTGCGTCGGTCTCGCCCGCACCGAAATGCAGGTGATTGCGGTCCGACGGAATTTCCTGGTCGAGCGGCGGCAGATCGGTGTCGATCAGCAGATGGTGATGCCCGGTGTTCGGAATCGTCACGCCCTTCGGACACACGCCCATGTTGCGCAGACCCATGCGGACCCACAGCTTGCCGCCGTGAATCACCGCGCCGTCCGACGGCCAGATGATGTATTCCTCGGCGCCCGGTGGCGAAGGCGTTTGTTCGGCACGCGCGGATTCAGATGTTGACGCAATGCCGAGCAAGAGAGAAAAGGTGGCGCACAGAACCATGCAGAGCTTTACAAGGCTCACCTTCGTTCCATGACGTATGTCGAGCACGCCAGCTTTGAGGGTTCTTCGCATTGCGCACTCTCCCGAAGAATGGTCATAGCCGCCTCGGCTGCGCAAAGCGCAGACCGGACGTTCCGGCTGGATATCGCGGGCGCTCGCGTAGTTTCACGTGATTTCACGTGGCGGATTCACGTCGATGAGCGGCAGTACTATTAAAACGGCCGTACTGCCCTACTTTGTGAATTAGCTTAGGACGTAACTTGCCAAAAAGATACGCCACACTCGTTAACCGTATAACGCATTGATGGTGTGCGGACAGTTGTGACGCGCAAACCGCGTGCTATCGTTGTTCATAGGTTGTCGATGGAGAGTCGATAGCGGCATCGATGCTGTGCCCAATCCACTCCAACGGCGGACGCGGACGTCGCTGTCATCGAAACCCTATGTTCTGTCCGGAATAAACAGGATACGAAGATGTGGCGAACATTCCTGCTGGTGTGCATGGCCGGGGCAATTCAGGCGCATTGGGGCAGTGTTTACGCCGCGGCGCAGCGTGACGGCGCGGAGCATGGCGCCGCCGCTACGCGTACGACGGCTACGTTCATCACGCCGCTCAAGCTGCAAAAGGACAGCACGCTGCCTGCGCGCATCGCGCTGGTGATCGGCAACGGCGCGTACGGTCAAGACGCAGGCCCGGTCCGCGACAATGCGCCGCGCGATGCTGACGCCATGCGCGACACACTGCGTGCGCGCGGTTTCGACGTCATCGTGCGCACCAATGCGACGCCGCAGCAAATGCTGCAAGCCATCAGCGAATTCCACGAACGTCTGCGAGCAGGCGGCGCCGGACTCTTCTATTTCGCGGGACACGGCATGCAAATCGGACGGCAGACGCTGCTCGTGCCCGCCGGCCTCGATGCACGCGCGCCGGCACAACTTATCAGCGAAGGCGTCGATTTGAATACCGTATTGCAGGCAATGCGCGCGCCGCGTGCCGATGCATTCAATCTCGTGATTCTCGATACGTGCCTGAACAACCCGTTCTCCAGCGACGTAACGCTCGATACGTCCGCGCTGCCTGCCAATACGGTGGTCGCGTACGCAACAGCGCCGGGGGAGTTTGCAGCGGACGGCATGCATCGTGGCATCTATACGAACGCATTACTCCGCGCGCTCAACGACGCATCTTCCTCAAAGGATCTTGCGGGACTGTTTCAACGCGTCGCGACGCGGGTTAGCAAGGCCACTGGCGGTGAGCAAACGCCATGGATCGCCTCATCGCTTGCGTGGAACGCGAGCCTGAATGAGCCGCTATCCCGCACGGCTATTGCAGCGCTGACATCCGCTACCAGCGACGACCCCATTGTCGCGCTGCACAGCAGAGGCATCCTGCCAAAGGACAGCAGCGAGCAATACGAAATTACCTTCTGGAATTCCATCAAGGACAGCAACTATCCCAGCGATTACGAAGCCTATTTGAAGGCTTATCCGAATGGCCGCTTCGCCACGCTCGCCCACGCACGTATCGACCGGTTGCGCGCCGCGGCATCGGCGAGTGCGCCATCCACTTCGCCATCCGCCCCGACACCTGCTGCGCCTGCGGTTGTGCCGACACCGCAGGCCGCGCGGTCAACGCCGCCCGCCAGCGCTGCGCCGCAGGGCCACCCGCACGCCGCCGCGCCGACGCCACCTGCACCGCCGGCCCCAACTGCGGTCCCTTCCACGCCGGTGGTCGCGCAAAAGCCCACGACGCATCCACCGGGCGCAGGCGAAAGCCGCGATTGCGCGACCTGCCCGATCATGATCGCCTTGCCTGCGGGCGAGTTCTCGATGGGCAGCAGTACCGACGATCCGTCCGAAAAGCCCGTCCATCACGTGACCATCGGCACGCCGTTCGCGATTGGCAAATACGCGGTGACCGTCGAGCAATGGAACGCGTGCGTCGCAGCGAACGCCTGCCAAAAGCTGACGCCCGAAAGCAATGCGAACAAAGCGATGCCGGCACGCGACCTCAGTTGGGACGACGCGCAACAGTACGTGAAGTGGCTGAGCAAAACGACCGGCAAACCATACCGCTTGCC
>NZ_DASRSY010000049.1:0-4805 GCF_035656215.1 Paraburkholderia sp. | reverse complement strand
CTGGATGTTAATTACGGCGCGTTCACCGCTCGATCGGGAATACGAAGCGATGCTGTTCGGCGATGTATACGGCGAAAACGAGTTCCTGCCGATGGCGCATGTTGGCGGGTTGCCACACCGGGTGATGGCGAAACCGGTTGCTTTAGTCCGTCAGCGCTGGGCGAAGGTTAATCACCCGTTCTACGGATTCTTTTTTGAGACGGATCACATCGACATTGACATCAACGGCACATCAAAGCAGGGTGAAGCCGACTACGGTACTGATTGCGGCGCTCTACCGGGCAGCGTCTCAAGTCGTCTGCGGCCGCTGAGCGAAACGTAAGGCAAGGTGTCCGCCCGAAGGCTTTCGGGCGGACAAGAGGTCGGTGGCGTCAGCGTAGTTGTGCTTTCGCTGCTCACTGTCGCAGCATCGCAATGAAATCGAGAATGAAGTCATTGGGGAAAGGGCAGCAAATGACACGCGTTAAGTGGGCGTTGCGGGACCGGTTGACTGGCTGGGCTTTCCACCGGTTCTCGGTATACGTCGCGCCATTTGTGATCGTGCTTGGCAGCATCGCAGTCATGCTCTGGGCGCCGCGTCAATTCGATACGACGGGAACGGTCACGCTCAGCTTTCCTGCGATTGCGGATCCGTCGGCGACACTGCCACCCGCCACCGCCATTGCCCGCCTACGCGACACCGCGCCCACTGCACGTTTCAGCACCCATCTCGCGGAAACGCCCTTCTGGTTCATGCTCACCGCGCCTGCTCTCGCCGGTGAAGGCCCCACATTCATCGACCTGCCGTCGCGGCACGCGCAGACGCTTTCCTGCTGGCGGACGGGCCCCGTCCTGACGCTGCTCGGCGCGGCCGACCGCCACGGCACGAGCGGCAAGATGCGCGCCAACAAGGCCGGCTTTGCGCTCAGGCTCGACGAGCACGTCCCCCACGCGCAGATCCTGTGCCGAGGCACCTTCTCCGGACCCGCGTACATCACCGCATCCGCAACGAACGCCGACAAGCTCGAGGTATCCGCCCTCGGCTTCAACCAGAGCGCGTCGCTGATCACCGGCGGCCTGCTGACGCTCGCGATCTTCGTGTTCGTGACGGCAATCATCAATCGCGAATGGACTTACGTGATCTTTGCCGCCTGGCTCGTCGGCAACCTCCGGTTGAGCGCCAACGCAATGGGCTTCGATACGGAATGGATGGGCTGGCTCATCCCGCCCGACCATATCGCGCTTTTGCGGGAATTCACGTTCGCTTCCTATTACGTGCTGACCACGACGCTCTTTGTGGAGCTGTTTCGCCGCGAGCTGAAAGCAATCGGCCTGCGCTGGAGCCTGCACGCCGTGCGGTATGGCGGCTGCCTGCTAATGGTCGCCGCGTTTACGCTGAGTTACGCGCACTTCATTCCGGTGCTGTGGGCCTGCGCCAGCTTCTGCATACTGGTGCTGACCTACTTCCTCGTACAGTTGTTCATCAAAGCGCGCTCGCGGACCGTGCTCTGGTATGTCGCGTCAATGGCCATCGTGCTGTTCGCGACGCTGTCGCAAGTGCTCGCTGCCGCGTTAGGCGTGAAAGCGCTGGCGGGTGCGCTGAGCCCCGTAGTGACGGCGCTGTCGTCGAGCATGCTTTGTGCGTTCGCCATTGCTGAACGTATGCGCGAAGAGCGCGAGGGCCGCCGGCAAATGCAGATCGAGCTGCGCAACACGTATGACGTCACGCCTATCGGCCTCTTCACGCTGAACGGCGACAGCGCCTTCGTCCGCGCCAATCCGGCGCTGCACTCGATGCTGGGCCTGGCTCAACAGCACCAGGGTACGCGTCGCTGGGCCGACTATTTCGCCCCGGGCGCCGAGCGCGCGCTTGGTGAGCTCCTGGAGCGCGACGACTCGGCGTCGATCGAAATCGAGGGCACAGCCGGCACGAAGACAGAGGCCCGGCGCTACTCGCTGCGGGCGATTCGCGCGAACGGCTTCATCGAAGGCTCGCTCGAGGACGTGACGGACCGCTCGAAAGCGGTGGAGCGGCTGCACTTCCTGGCCGAGCACGACCCACTCACCGGTCTCCTGAACCGTCGCGGCATCGAGCATGCAATCGGCCGGCAGAGCGGCGAAAGCGGCCCGTGGGCACTCGCGTATCTCGATCTCGACCGCTTCAAGCTGCTAAACGACCTGTTCGGCCACGGGACCGGCGACGAAATACTTCGGCACGTCGCTGCGCGCCTCGTCGAGCGTCTCGGTTCCGACGTGCCGATCGGGCGCATCGGTGGTGACGAATTCGTGTGCGTGCTCGCGAACATGGCGATCGACGATGCAATCGCGCGCTGCCGTGAACTCGTCACGGCGTTGAACTCCGCACCGGTTCATGTCGACACGCGAGCGTTCCAGATCAGAGGATCGATCGGCGTAGTCGAGTGCTCGCAAGGTGAGCGGGTCCTCGACGCCCTCGCCTATGCCGACCGCGCGTGTCGCGCCGCGAAACGCGGCGGCAATGCGCGGCTCGTCGCACTGCGCAAGGGCGCGCCGGCGTTCGAGGAGCGCGCCGCCGAGATCAATCTGGTCGAGGCGCTGGGACAGAGCCGGCTGCCCGAAGGGCTGTTCCTCGTGATGCAACCGATCATGTCGATGCGCACGCCGGCAGAAGCGCTCGACTTCGAGGTGCTGCTGCGCCTGCGCATGCCGGACGGCTCGGTGGCGACCGCCGCGAAGCTGATCGCCGCCGCCGAGGACTCCGGCACCATCGTCGCGATTGACCGCTGGGTGCTCTCAACAACGCTCGCATGGCTCAGCGAGAACCGCGCGTCGCTCTCCACCACCTGCTTCGTGTGCGTGAACCTGAGCGGCGGTTCGCTCAACGATGAAGCCTTCCTCGACGAGCTGTTCGCGCTGTTCTCGCGTCACGAGGACGTCGTGCATTACCTGTGCATCGAAATCACCGAAAGCGTCGCGCTGCACGATCTCGAGCATACGGAGCGCTTCATCGCGCGCGTCCACGACATGGGTGCAAAGATCGCGATCGACGATTTCGGCGCGGGGCAGACATCGTTGCGTTACCTCAAGACGCTGTCGGCCGATGCACTAAAAATCGACGGCGAGTTTGTGCGCACGATGTGTAACCATCCGGCCGACATCGCGATCATCGAGGCGATCATTACCCTCGCACGCAATCTCGGCATGCGCAGCATCGCCGAATGGGTCGAAGACCTCGAGACCTTGCGCGCGCTGAATGAACTGGGCGTCGACTACGTGCAGGGTTTCGCGATCGCGAAACCGCAAGAGGCCGAAGACATTCTCGCGGCCTCCTCCGCCGCGAGCTTCGTGACTAATACCGAGCTCACACGCTATCTGAATGCACAGCAGACACTGCGCCGCGGCAATGATGACCAGCGCATGGAGCGTGAAAGCGCGGCCTGACGCGGCTTACCGCGCCCCGGTCACTGGCGCGCTCGCATTCTTCGCCGCGCCGCGTATCGGTTCGCGGCCTCGAGCGTTGCTTTATCGGAAAGCGTTCTCGCGCATTCGATCCGCTTCCATCCGCGCTACGTCGCTCCTCGATGAAAAGAGCCAGGTCGAACGTACCGCAGCTCCCGGTCCACTTAATTTTCATGTCGAGCCTGGGTTTGTCCGCGACATGTTTCTCTGTCCATTGCACCCAAGTCGCGAATCCCTCACGGTAACCGTCACAACGTGTCGTCTTTGTGCCGAACAATGTCGCAGCCGTGTTATTCGAAAGCAACCACTCTTCCTTATAGTCAAACAGCCTGTAAAGGAGATGGCGACGCGTCACACGATGCTCTGTCGGGGCGGCCGTCCGCGAATCCTTGGAGAGCGCGCAAAAGTTGGGGAGGCTCGCAAGGAGGGCCGCTTGTGCTTCCGGTAGCGGCATCGGGTTTGTCTGGAGTAGGCTGATCGGTCTCGCAACGGTGGGAGCAAGCCATGCGATTGATCATCGAAGCAAGGTTGGCCGACGCAGACAATGATACGGTCGGGGAAGGTGACGGAGTTCTGGCGGTGATTGAGCGCCCTGACGACTGTCTTGCCGAACTGGGCCTGACTCTCGCGGAAGGGCGGTCGCTGCTGGCAAAGGTGCAGGCCGATCTCATTTCGAAACAGGTGTCGTGGCTCTCAGGCCAGACCCATTGTCGGAGTTGCGGTGCGGCGTTGAACCACAAGGACAGCCGCTCGACGGTGCTGCGCACCTTCTACGGCAAAGGTGACGGTGAAGAGTCCGCGGCTGTGGTCGTGTGCTTGCCAGCGGACTGCGCGGACGCCACAGCATGTGGTACATCCTCTGTCCAAAGACCTAAGCTGGCGTGTCACTCCGGAGCTGGAATACCTCCAGACGAAGTGGGCAGCTCATTTGCCATACCGGCAGACCGCGGCCATGCTCAAGGAAGTGCTGCCGCTGGACAAGGGTATCTCGGCGAGCGACATCCGGAATCGGATTCTCGACATTGGAAAGCAGCTCGACACTGATATCGAGCGTGACATCGCGAAGCTGCCCCAGACCGTTGCAGACGTTCAGGTTCGCAAATCCAGCCATGTCGCGGCCGTGAGCGTCGACTCGGCGTGGCTGCGAAATTGCGACTCAGGGAGAGGCCCCGGCCGCCACGTGAATATCGTCGCCGGGCGGGCGACGTTCACCGATGGTCCTCCAAAACTGTATGCGTATGTGCACAGGGAGGTCACCTCGGCTGCAGCGCGACTCGATCAGTTCCTCAGCCGGAACGGTGTGGCGAGCGATGAACGCGTGACCGTGATCAGCGACGACGCTGGTGAATTTGAGAAGGCCGTCCAGGGCAGTCAGCTGGCTCGCAGCC
>NZ_DASRSY010000048.1:0-3695 GCF_035656215.1 Paraburkholderia sp. | reverse complement strand
CTTGCCCACCGAAGCCGAATGGGAATACGCGGACCGTGGCGGCACCACGACGGCATACTGGTGGGGCGATCAGATGCGCAAGGGCAATGCCAATTGCAAGGACTGCGGAGATCCATGGCATAAAGACGGCCCCGAAACGGCAGGTTCGTTCGCGCCGAATCCGGTTGGGCTGTATGACATGAACGGCAGTGTCTGGGAGTGGGTCGCCGATTGCTGGCACAACTCCTACCAGGGCGCGCCCGCCGACGGCCATGCGTGGGACAACCCCAGCTGCGACATGCGGGTGATTCGCGGCGGTTCGTGGCGCGAAGGCGGCAGCTACATGCTGAGCGCGACGCGCTTCAAGTACAGCGCGAGCGTGCGCCAGTCTCAGGATGGCTTCAGGGTGGTCAAGGATCTGAAGTAAAGCGAGTGGCGGCCGTGAACGATCCCCGTGCGCCCCTTAAGGCGTATGCGGCCTGGTCGTGATCGGCGCGAAGTCGGCGACGATGTGATCCTGACCGTATTTGCCGGCGATCTGCGCGAGCCGCGAATCCAATGCATGCAGATAATCGGTACGTGATTCACTTTCGGGGCGCAGCTTGTCGAATAGCGGCGCGGGCGTAATCAACAGCACCACCATCTCCGATCCAAACGGCTTCGAAATGATCCAGTCACCCGCACTGCCGATCGTGGCCGAATAATGCGAAGGCGCCTGGTTGTCTTTCGCGCGCGGGCTCGGCACCATGTGCACGACGCTGCCGTCGAGCTGGTAGTAGTCGAGGTTCACGTACGAGTCGTAAGCAGGTGTGGTCACATCGACGACCAGCGGATCACCTTCGCTCAACAGGCCGCTGGGCGGCCGCACATGCAGCGACGCAACGTGGCCCGCCTGCCAGTTGCGGGTCCAATAGGGGGCGAGCGCGTTGATCGTGTCGCATTTGTCGTCGGCGAGCGGCTCGACCTGGAGCGTCAGCGTATCGACACCCGGCAATGCCGTCAGGGTGTCCTTCAGATGCGCCGCACCGTAGCGTTGCGAGACGTAGCCGCGCACCGTCAACGAATGGTCTTGTGCTGAAGCGGACAGCGCCGAGCACGGCACCTGCGCCAGAACCGGCGCGACGGCGGCCAGGGTCAACGCGGGTTTGGGCGCGGGCGGCTCCGGCGTACTCGCTACCGTTGTGGCCGCAACAGACGTCGCCATCGAAGCCGCTTGATCCGCCGACGCCTCCGATGTGGCCTCCGAAGCCGGTTGCGTGCCACTTTGCCGATTCGGCGCTGACCGCAAAGCAAACACGCCGACAGCCGCGGCACACACCAACGCAAACCCCGCGAACCCTGCCTTGACCAACGTACCCGACTTCTCCGCGCGCGCTTCGTTGTCGAACTCCGCAATGAAACGCACGACACTCGGCATGCGCGTGGCGCGATCGAACGAAAGCGTGGTACGCAACGCGCGCCACTGTTTCGCATCGAGATTGGGGGGCCGCTGCGGCTTGAAGTCCGAATTGCGAGCCTGCGTCGCCGACAATCGGTCGAACGGATGGTGGCCCGTCAATAACTCGTAGGTAATGCAGCCGAGCGCGTAGATATCGTCGCGCGGGTCCGGTTCGCGATGCTCGATCATTTCCGGACTCGCATACGCGGGCGTCATCGCGCCGAGACTGCCCGGGTCAAAGACAGTGGCGTCGCTCTCCTCCTCCGGCCGCTGGAACACGCGGGCGATGCCGAAGTCGATCACCTTCACTTCAGCATTCGTCGTGAGAAAGACGTTGGCGGGTTTGAAATCGCAATGCACGAAGCCGTGTTCGTGCGCATAGGCGAGCGCATTGCACATGCCACGCACAATCGGCAACGCGGCGCGAACCGGCATTCCCTGATAGCCCGGCGTGCGCAATAGCTGGCTCAGCGGCTTGCCGGTGAGGTACTCCATCGTCAGGTAGACGATCGGCCCGTCGCGGTCGAAGTCGTAGACCGCGATGATGTTGCGGTGCGCGAGCACCTGCGCCTTGCGCGCCTCGCGTTGCAGCGCGACGAGCGAATTCGGATTGCCGCGGAACTGGACGTTGAGCACCTTGATCGCGAGATACGGTTTGCGATCCGACGCCTCGAGCTTACGCAAATCGAGCGCCTTGTACACCGTGCCCATCCCGCCGACACCGAGACATTCCTCGAGAACGAAGCGGTTGTTCAGCGTATCGCCGGTGCCTTTGATCTGATCGTGTCCCGGCACACCGGCGACGCTCCCGGCACTTGTGGAGCCTGCCGTGTTCGGCCCACTCGCCCCGCTCGCAGAACGTACCGACGGTATCTCGACGGTGGTCTGCATGCCGGTTTCGTCGCCGCCGGCCGCCACGTTCGAGACGCGCAACTGTTCGATGCGCCGCCGCACTTCGGCGTAAAGATCGTCAGGCAGAGGGGTTTTGCGATGCGCTGCGCCGAGCATGTCCAGCAGCTGCGTGGGACCGAGTCCTTCAGTCGTCAACGTGCTGTCGAGTTGAGCGACGAACTCGTCACGTGACAGCTCGCCGCTCTGATAGTCGCGAATCACATGCGCAAGGCTAGCCATTTGTGCGAAGCGCCCCCGCTGCCGTTGGGCCGGATCGCATGCGACCGGAGCCTTTCGGGCTGATAGAAAACCTGTCGTAACCAGTTACATGTGCCGCTTCGATACTAGCTCCCGACCCGCGCTTTCGCAAACCAGGATTGCCCCGCTGCGTGCGCGCCCGGCGAGTGTCTTGCGACATCCAACAGAATCCGATGCTTTGTTGGGTACGTGCCATCAGCCGACAGTCGCCTGCTCGTGGCCGTGCTGCGCCTTCGACGCAGCGGCGTGACGCGAAAGCCTTGTGTGTCAAGCCTCCATCAACTTTCTTAGGAGGCACGAATAAAACTGGCACAGCCCATGCGTTAGTGACACTCGAGCAGACAAGATGCTCGAACCCAACCGCAAGACTGTGATGGTTCCTTCCAGGAGATTTACCATGAACACGCTGATGATCAAAGACCTGTCCCTCACCGCACAACTCGACAGCAAGGCCATGAGCGCCGTGCGCGGCGGCTTCGGCCCGTCCGTGTCGTACTTCAACTTCAGCCCGATCGTCGCGCCGAACAACAGCAAGCAGGTCAGCGCCACGCAGTTGATCAGCAACGAAATCAACGTTCAGAACGCCAACGGCAACAATGTCGCGTTCGCGGCCGGCCTCGATACGTCGATCGTTCCCTGCGTCACGTCGAGCAACAACATCCACGTTTAAAGCCTGATTCGGCGAAGCGGAGGGGCCCTCGGCAATCTCCGCTTCGCTTCGATCACGCCCGTCTTCCGCGCACCTTTGGAGAATCACCATGTCATCCCTCATGATTCGCGATCTGTCCCGCACCCGCGAGCTCGACCGCCGCGCAATGTCGGCGGTGGCCGGCGGCACCGGCAGCAGCGTGCCCGGCTTGCCTTCGATGGCCGGCCTTGGCGGCGTCGCCAATGTCAGCGTCTCGGTGGTCCAGAACCTCAGCCAGATACAAACCGTCAATGTTGCCGCTCTCAACAACATCGGCGTGATCGGTGCGGGCTTCGTACCGTTGAATCTGAATGTCAGCCCGTCGCTGTGGGCCACCAATTACGCCAACGTTTAATGGCGTGCAGTAGCGCGGAGCCGGGGCCTTCCCTACTGTGGCCTGTTCATATCCCGCAGGCGAGCTGCAAGCAGATTTCCTATACT
>NZ_DASRSY010000047.1:0-13405 GCF_035656215.1 Paraburkholderia sp. | reverse complement strand
CAAGTCGAGAAGCGCCGCATCGGCGCCTTGCAGCCCTTCCAGGCTCGTTCCCAGCCGCTCCAGCGCATCGACGATTTCGTCAATACGCTTCGATTGCGTGGCGGCGTGATCGATCAGCCCGTGAATCGCCAGTGACACCGGATCGTCTGCATTCGGCGTAATGCCGTATGCACAGAATGCGCTGCTTTCGGTCGTACGTTTTGCATCGCGCGAGGCACCGTCGGATCCCGCGGCTGAAGCTACGGCAACAGCAGCCGGAACGATGATCCGCGCGGGATTACCCACCGCCGTGCCACCCGCCGGCACCGGCTTCGTGACCACCGCATTCGAGCCGATCTTCGCGTCCGCACCGATGGCAAAGCCGCCGAGCACTTTCGCCCCCGCGCCGACAATCACGCCGCGTTCGAGCGTCGGATGGCGCTTCGCGCCGCGCGTGAGCGACGTGCCGCCGAGCGTCACGCCCTGATAGATCGTGCAGTCATCACCGATTTGCGCCGTCTCGCCAATCACGACGCCCATGCCGTGATCGATGAACACGCGGCGGCCCAGCGTGGCGCCCGGATGGATTTCGATGCCGGTCATGAAACGCGCCATCTGCGAAACGAAACGCGCGAGCCAGCGGCGCTTAGCCCGCCAGCATGCATGCGCAAGCCGGTGCAGCACGAGCGCGTGCAGACCCGGGTAACACGTGAGGACTTCCCAGGCGCTGCGGGCGGCGGGATCGCGCTCGCGGATCGTGGCGATGTCTTCGCGGAGTCTCGTGAACATGGCAGGGACTGTGTCGTGGGGAAAAAGACCGCATGCGTGAAACACCACGCACAACGGATGCTTGCCGCATAGCAGATCGGCAGCTTTGCTTAGAACGTTTCGAGCGATTGTAGGACGATTGCGCGAAACCTGCCGGAAGCCCACGCTGCCGGCAAGGTCGGCGATTGGGGTGGGTGCTGCGCTGGATGGGGTTTAGCTGGAAGGCGACGCCTCGCTGCTGGGCCGCGGTTTGGCCTCAGTGCCTCAGTGCCTCAATGCCGCCGGGTTGCCGGTTGCCGGTTGCCGGTTGCCGGTTCAGCGGTTCAGCACGTTCCCCTTAAGAAGCGTCGTCGCCCGGCGGTTTGGTCTTCAGCAAAATATGCTTGGCGATGCCGCGCACGATATTCACTTCCTCGCGCTCCAGACCGGAGCGCGCGAACAGGCGCCGCAAGCGCGACATCAGCTTCTTTGGATTGGCCGGATCAAGAAACTCGAGCGCGACCAGCGCGCTTTCCAGATGCGCGTACATGCTTTCGATCTCGTCACTCGCCGCCCGCGCGCCGACCGGCTCGCCCGGCACTGCACCGGCTTGAAGCGGCGCGGGCGCCAAGGCCGGTGCGTCACCAGCAGACAAATACGCCGTGCGCAATTCATACGCCAACACCTGCACGGCCTGCGCCAGATTGAGCGAACTGTAGGCCGGATTGGCCGGAATATGCGCGAGCGCGCTACAACGCTCGACGTCCTCATTCGACAAACCCGTGCGCTCGTTGCCGAACACCAGCGCGATCTCGCCATGCGCTGCCTGCTCATGCGCGGCACCAGCCGCGGCACGCGGCGTCCATTGCGGCGGCCCGTATTCGCGCAGCCGCGCGGTCAGCGCGATCGACCAATGCACGCCGCTTAACGCATCGGCAAGCGTCGGCACGACATGCGCGGAGGCCAGCACGTCGTCAGCGCCGCTCGCCATGGCGATGGCTTCCGGATCGTTTTGCACGTGCGGCACACGTGGCGACACCAGCACGAGACGCGAGAAACCCATGGTTTTCAGCGCGCGCGCCGCGGCGCCGACATTACCCGGATGGCTGGGCTCGACGAGTATGAAGCGTGTCGACGTAAAACCGCCGCGCAGGTCGGCCACGGTGGGATCGAAAGAATGGTGGGTGTGGTCCAAGGTGGAATTCGGCAAGCTAAAGAATGCGTATGGTAGCGCCAACCCCGCATCGGCTCCGAATTGCGCGTGAATTGCGTGTCACAGCCACACAAAACGCGCGGCAATCGGCCGTCATACCGCCTGCCGGGCAGCAACCGCTGCCGCGGCGCCCGGACTCAGGTAAAATACCAATATTCGCGCCCGGCTTATCGCCTCCGAAAAATCCGGCGCCTCGTTCTTATTCAATTCGTCTCCGTCGGCGGAATCCGCACCAGTCCTTTGCCGGACGTGCGTTCCGTGCTGTTTCCGCGCCCCTTGATGGCGCTCAATTAGCGTTCATCCCAAGCTCATTTACCGGTAAGCAGCCGTGCTGCCCCGGCACAAGGATCCAGTCTCATGCATCCCATGCTCAATATCGCTGTGAAGGCCGCGCGCCGTGCAGCCCAGATCATCACCCGCGCGTCGCTCGACCTCGATCTCATCCAGGTCAGCAAGAAACAGCACAACGATTTCGTCACGGAGGTCGACAAAGCGTCTGAAGCGGCGATCATCGATACGCTCAAGACCGCCTACCCCGATCACGCCATCCTCGCCGAAGAATCCGGCAAGTCGGACAACGAGTCCGAATATCAGTGGATCATCGATCCGCTCGACGGCACCACCAATTTCATCCACGGTTTTCCGTACTACTGCGTGTCGATCGCGCTCGCCCACAAGGGCATCGTGACGCAGTCCGTGATCTACGATCCGACCCGCAACGACCTGTTCACCGCCTCGCGCGGCCGCGGCGCGTTCCTGAACGACCGCCGCATCCGCGTCGCCAAGCGCGACCGCCTTGCTGACGGCCTGATCGGCACCGGTTTCCCGTTCCGCGAAAAAGACGGTCTCGAAGCGTATGGGCGCCAGTTCGCTGAAATGACCGAAGCCTGCGCCGGCCTGCGCCGTCCGGGCGCCGCCGCGCTCGATCTGGCGAACGTCGCTGCTGGCCGTATGGACGGCTTTTTCGAGCAAGGTCTGAATCCGTGGGACGTCGCCGCAGGCAGCCTGCTGATCACGGAAGCCGGCGGTCTGGTCGGCAACTACACGGGCGACTCGGATTTCCTGCACGTCGGCGAAATCGTCGCGGGCAATCCGAAGGTCTACGCGCAGATGATCCCGATCCTGTCGCGCTACAGCCGCACGCGTCAGCAAGCGGCCTAAGGTCTCAGCAAGGTCTTGGGTTCCAGGACCAGGCCCGTCATCCGGCCGGCTCTGCGCCGGCATCGGCAACACGAAAAAGCGGCTTCGGCCGCTTTTTCGTTGGCGCGCCTGCATCCGGCAGGCGTTCGTGCTACAAAGCGGGAGGCCGCGCCGGCACGCTCAATCGCCGGCTGTGTTTCGCGCGTTCTTCGCAGCGCCCCGCTTCGCGCCAGACTTCCGCGCAGCTTTCGATCCGCTTCATGAAAAAAGGCTTCTACACAATCATTGCGGCACAGTTCATTTCGTCGCTCGCGGACAATGCACTGCTGATCGCCGCTATCGCCTTGTTATCGGTGATCCGTTCGGCCGCCTGGGTCACGCCGCTGCTGCAGATTTTCTTCACCGTCTCCTACGTATTGCTCGCGCCCTTCGTCGGCGCGTTCGCCGACGCGCTGCAAAAGCGGCACGTCATGTTCGTCTCCAACGCGCTCAAGGCGAGCGGCTGCCTGATGATGATCGCCGGCGTCCACCCGATGATCGCGTACGGCGTGGTCGGTTTTGGCGCGGCCGCGTATTCACCGGCCAAATACGGCATTCTCACCGAACTCCTGCCCGCGGCAAAACTCGTCAAGGCGAATGCGTGGCTCGAATCGGCCACCGTCCTGTCGACGATTGTCGGCACGATGGTCGGCGGCGCGCTGATCAGCACCCTGGCCGATAAGTTCGTCGCGCATGCGCATTTGCCGCTGATCCGCTCCTCCGCCGATCTGGCCATGTTCGCGGTGATGGTCACGTATGCCATCGCGGCGGGGATCAACATCTTCATTCCCGACACCGGCGCACGTTATCCGAACCGTTTGACCGAGCCGAAGAAACTGGTCGGCGATTTCTATCATTGCTTCAACGTGCTATGGGCCGACAAGCTCGCGCAGATCGCGCTGTGGGTCACGACGCTAATGTGGGGCGGAGCGGTCACACTGCAATTGCTGGTGCTCAAATGGGCGAACGTGAACCTCGGCTTGTCGCTGTCGAAGGCCGCCGTGATGCAAGGCGTCACGGGACTCGGCATTGCCGTCGGCGCGGCTGCCGCGGCCGCGCTGATTCCGTTGCGCAGCTCGCTGCGCGTGCTGCCGATCGGCATCCTCACCGGTGCGGTGGCAATCGCCGTGGCGTTCTACAACAAGGACCTGTTTCCAGCGGGCGCCGGTATTCGTATCGGCTCGTATGTCCTGCCGATCTATATCCTGCTCGCCTATCCTTTGATGATCCTGCTCGGCGCGCTGTCCGGCTTTTTTATCGTGCCGATGAACGCGATTCTTCAGCATCGCGGCGCGACGCTGCTCTCAGCGGGTCATTCGATCGCCGTGCAGAATTTCAACCAGAATCTGGCCGTGCTGCTGATGCTCGGCGCCTACGCGATACTGCTGACGGCGAAGATGCCGGCGCAATGGATCATCGTCGTGTTCGGCAGTTTCATCACGTTCATGATGTGGCTCGCAAAACGGCGCAGTGCCGTGAACGAGCGCACGGTGGATATGCGGGCGCTGGTGGAAGAATGATGACGTGGCGAGCGCTGCCCGGCCGGCGCGAGAATTTGCCACGCGGCATGCGAACTGCTTTGCGGATTAGCCGTCCGGCCAAGGTCCGTTCGCCGCGCCGGCAGGTTAAACTCACGCCCTGAACAGCTAACGCAAAAAGACACCAAGGATGGGCATTCAAACCGCAGCGGCCAATGACGTCGCACCCCACACGCCGATGATGCAGCAGTATCTCCGCATCAAGGCGGATCATCCGGGCACGCTGGTGTTCTACCGGATGGGCGACTTCTACGAGCTCTTTTTCGAAGACGCGGAAAAAGCCGCACGCCTGCTCGATTTAACACTTACGCAGCGCGGCGCGTCAGCGGGCAATCCGATCAAGATGGCGGGTGTGCCGTATCACGCGGTCGAGCAGTATCTGGCCAAGCTGGTGAAGCTCGGCGAATCCGTTGCGATTTGCGAACAGATCGGCGACCCGGCTACGTCGAAAGGCCCTGTCGAGCGCAAAGTAATGCGCGTGGTCACGCCCGGCACGTTGACGGATGCTGCGCTCCTGTCCGATAAAAACGATGTCTACCTGATGGCGCTGTGCGTCGCGCATAACCGCCGCGGCGTCGCAACGAGTGTCGGGCTCGCGTGGCTGAATCTGGCGAGCGGCGCGTTGCGCCTCGCCGAAGTTGCGCCCGACCAGGTGGCCGCCGCGCTCGAACGGATTCGTCCCGCAGAAATCCTGGTGGCAGATGCACCCGCCGACTCCGCGAGCTGGACGCCGCCCGTCAACGCCGGCGCCCTCACCCGCGTGCCGGTCTGGCACTTCGATATCACCTCGGGCACGCAGCGTCTGTGCGATCAGCTGGAAGTAGCCGGCCTCGATGGCTTCGGCGCGCATTCGCTGACAGCCGCATGCGGCGCGGCCGGTGCGCTGCTGCTGTACGCGGCGGCCACGCAAGGTCAGCAATTGCGTCACGTGCGCAGCCTGAAGGTCGAATACGAGTCCGAATATATCGGGCTCGACCCCGCCACGCGCCGCAATCTCGAACTCACGGAAACGCTGCGCGGCACCGAATCGCCCACGCTATGTTCACTGCTCGACACCTGCTGCACGACCATGGGCAGTCGTCTGCTGCGCCACTGGTTGCATCATCCGCCGCGCGAAGCCGCCGTGGCGCAAGCACGTCAGCAGGCCATCGGCGCATTGCTCGACGCGCCGCCGGGCGCAGGCGTCGAAACGCTGCGCGGCGCGTTGCGACAGATCTCCGATATCGAGCGGATTACCGGGCGTCTGGCGCTGCTGTCGGCGCGGCCTCGCGATCTGTCGAGCCTGCGCGATACTTTCATGGCCTTGCCGGAGTTGCGCAAGCAACTCGCGGCTGTTTCGTCCAATGCGGATTCGCTGGCGCGTATCGACGCGTCGCTGGAGCCGCCGCAAGCGTGCGTCGAACTACTTAAGCGCGCAGTCGCGCAAGAGCCATCCGCCATGGTGCGCGACGGCGGCGTGATCGCCCGTGGTTACGATGCTGAGCTCGATGAATTGCGCGATATTTCGGAGAACTGCGGGCAGTTCCTGATCGACCTCGAAACGCGCGAACGGGCGCGCACCGGTATCGGCAATCTGCGCGTCGAGTACAACAAGGTGCACGGCTTCTATATCGAAGTCACGCGCGGCCAGACCGACAAGGTGCCGGACGACTACCGCCGCCGTCAGACGCTGAAAAACGCCGAGCGTTACATCACGCCGGAACTGAAGACTTTCGAAGACAAGGCGCTGTCCGCGCAGGAACGCGCGCTGGCCCGCGAACGCTCGCTTTACGACGCGTTGCTGCAAGTGCTGCTGCCTTTTATCCCGGACTGCCAGCGGGTCGCCGCGGCGCTCGCCGAACTGGATCTGCTGGCTGCCTTCGCCGAACGCGCCCGCGCGCTCGATTGGGTCGCGCCGACGTTTTCGCCAGATACCGGCATCGAAATCGAACAGGGGAGGCATCCGGTTGTCGAGGCGCAGGTCGAGCAATTCATCGCAAACGACTGCACGCTCACACCCGAGCGCAAACTGCTGCTGATCACCGGCCCGAACATGGGCGGCAAATCGACCTTCATGCGGCAGACCGCGCTGATCGCACTGCTGGCATACGTCGGCAGCTATGTGCCGGCACGACGCGCGGAATTCGGTCCGATCGATCGCATTTTCACGCGAATCGGCGCAGCGGACGATCTGGCCGGCGGCCGTTCAACCTTCATGGTCGAGATGACGGAAGCAGCGGCGATCCTGAACGACGCAACACCGCAAAGTCTCGTGCTGATGGACGAGATCGGGCGCGGCACGTCGACGTTCGACGGCCTTGCGCTGGCTTGGGCCATCGCGCGGCATCTGCTTTCGCACAACGGCTGTCATACGCTGTTCGCCACGCACTACTTCGAATTGACGCAGTTGCCCGCCGAGTTTCCACACGCGGCCAATGTGCATCTCTCGGCAGTCGAGCATGGGCACGGCATCGTGTTCCTGCATGCGGTCAGTGAAGGTCCGGCGAATCAGAGCTACGGTTTGCAGGTCGCGCAACTGGCCGGCGTGCCGAACGCGGTGATTCGCGCGGCCCGCAAGCATCTCGCCCATCTCGAACAGCAATCAGCGGCGCAACCTGCACCACAACTCGATCTGTTCGCAACACCCCTGCCTATGCTGGTCGCAGATGCCGACGACGAACGCGACGACAAGCGGGATTCAGCGGCGGGGTCACCGGCCATGCAGGCGCTCGTCGAACGTCTGCGCGCAATCGATCCGAACGATCTGCGGCCGCGCGAAGCGCTCGATCTGCTGTACGAACTGCACGACCTGGCCGCCGCGCCGGATGCAGATCATTGACGCACACAGGCCCTCGCAGCGCCCGCGCAAACTTTGCGCGGCGCTCACCATCGCCCTCACACTCAGGGGCGGCCTCGTGGCGCTGGTGCCGCTTGTGGTGTTTGCTCCGCTCGTGCATGCCGAAACGCCGCGTTATGCCTTCGCGGTCATCGCCAACACGATGCAAAGCCCTGCCGACGAAGCGCCCACACAACGCCTGATCGAAGCGATCGGCCGCGACCGTGAAGTATCCTTCATCGTCTACGACGGCAATCTGAAGGGTGCGAAAGAAGCCTGCCGCGATGCGTTATACGAACGGCGACACGCGCTGCTCGAAACGTCGCGGGCCGCTCTCTTCTTTATTCCGGGCCAGCACGACTGGGCCGACTGCGGCACGGCTGAGGCCGGTGGTTTCGACCCGGTCGAGCGGCTCGATCAACTACGCCAGACCCTCTTCACCGACTCCGCGTCGATGGGTCAGAATCCGATCGCGTTGACGCGCGAGAGCGAGGTGTCGCGCTTTCGTCCGTTCCGGGAGAACGTGCGCTGGCAAGTCGGCGACACCGTGTTTGTCGGTCTGAACGCGCCGGGTCCGAACAATCACTACCTGACTGCGGGCGGCCGCAACGGTGAGTTCGAAGATCGCGTGATCGCCAATGCATTCTGGCTCGAGCACGCTGCCGAATACGCGAAACGTCGCGACGCGCGCGCGATTGTCGTCTTCATTCAGGGTGACCCCGATCCGGAGCGCTACGAACGGCCTGACCGTTTCGCATGGCTGCGCTTTACGCGTAACACGCGCCGCGACGGTTTTCTGGAGTTCAAACGCAGCCTGGTCAAACTCGCGCAGATTTTTCGCGGACCCGTGCTGGTGATTCATTGCGACGACGAACGCGCGAGCGCCGGCTTCGTGATCGATCAGCCATTGCGCAATGACAAGGGGATGCTCGTGACGAATCTCACACGTATCGCACTCGCGCCGCATGATCGTCTTAACCAGTGGATTCAGATTGAAGCGGACCTCGGCAAGAAACCGCCGTTCCGCGTGAGCGTGCGCGATGTGCCGAAGCAAATGCCGATGCCCACGGCGCCATCTTTGCAGCCGCGCGACGAGCCGGCGGCTTCGATGCCGGCCGTGCCTGCGTTAGGCCCCGCTTCCGAGTTGCCGCCGTTGTTGCAAACGCCCGGGCAGCCACAACCGGTTCAGCAGCAATACGGACCAGCGGACAACAGCAACGGCGAGTATGGCCCGGCCATGTCCGCCCCGCCCACCTCGGTCGTTTTGCCGCGCGCACCGGGCGCTTCTTCAAATGCTCCCGGCACGCCCGCAAGCTCAGTGCAGCGTGGGCCCTGACTTGTCGTCTTCAGCTTCGTCGTCATCGTCATCGAGGACTTCGAGGCCGTCGGCGCCATGCGCGTGTTCGTGCTGGATTTCGTCTTCAGTAGCCGGACGCACGTCCTTGACTGTCAGCGCGAAACGCAGTGCCATGCCGGCGAGCGGATGGTTGCCGTCGAGCACGACTTTGTCTTCCGCCACGTCGGTCACCACGTAGACCAGCGAATCGAGATCCTCATCGCCTTCTTCCGGCGTGCCTTCGAATTGCATGCCGACTTCGAGCGGTTCCGGGAAGCGATCGCGCGGCTCGATCTTCACGAGATCGGGGTCGTACTCGCCGAACGCGTCTTGCGGCTCGAGCTGGATCTGGGTCTCGAAGCCAGCCTCGTGGCCATCGAGCTCTTCCTCGATCTTGGGGAACGTGCCATCATAGCCGCCGTGCAGATAGACCATCGGCTCGTCGCTTTCTTCAATCAGATTGCCCTGCGCATCCGATAGCTTGTAAGCGACCGACACGACGGTGTTCTTTGCGATTTTCATTCGATTCTCCAGAATACAACTCACATTATACGATGCCCAAGCGGCCCACTGACCACCCTGCCGACGCAGCTTCGGCACGGAAATCTTCGCCGGCTTCAAAGCCGTCGCTCCCCGGCCTGCCGCCCTCGCCCGACACACCCACGCCCTTGCTCGGCAATCTGACACCGTCGCAATTCATGCGCCGGTACTGGCAAAAAAAACCACTGCTGATCCGCCAGGCGATCCCGAACGTGGAGGCGCCGCTGTCGCGCGATGAATTTTTCGAACTGGCCGACCACGACGAAGTCGAAGCGCGCCTGATCACGCACTTTCGCAACAAATGGCAACTGGAGCACGGCCCGTTCGCGCCTGATGAACTGCCGTCGGTGAAGCAGCGCGCCTGGACGTTGCTCGTGCAAGGCGTAGACCTTTACGACGATCGCGCGCGGGCGCTGCTCGATCGCTTCCGCTTTGTGCCGGACGCGCGTCTGGACGATCTGATGATTTCGTATGCGAGCGATGGCGGCGGCGTCGGCCCCCATTTCGATTCCTACGATGTGTTTCTTTTGCAAGTAAAAGGTAAGCGCCGGTGGCGGATCAGTGCACAGAAAGATCTGACGCTCCAACCGGGTTTACCTTTGAAAGTTTTACAGCATTTCGAACCGGAAGAGGAATGGCTGCTCGAGCCGGGTGACATGTTGTACCTACCGCCGCATATCGCCCATGACGGAGTCGCCGAAGGCGAATGCATGACCTGCTCGATCGGTTTTCGCGCGCCCTCGGCGGGCGAGTTGACCGCGCAGTTCCTCTACCATCTGGCCGAACGCGGCGAGTCGGCTGCGCGGCCCGATGCGCTTTATCGCGACCCTCGGCAACCCGCCGTCGAGCGTCCGGCAGAGCTGCCCGCAGCATTGGTCGAACGAGTTGGCGCGATCCTTGCTCGCGTTAAATGGAGTGAGCAGGACATTGCATCGTTCCTTGGGACGTACCTTAGCGAACCGAAGCCGAGCGTCGTCTTTGACCCGCCGCAACGACCGCTCAATGAAGCCCGTTTCATCACTCAGGCATCGAAGTCCGGCATTCGGCTGGACCGCAAGAGTAATTTGTTGTACAACCGCCGTTTTTTCTTCGTAAATGGAGAGGAAATGCCGTTTGAGGGCGCGAAAAAATGGTTAATTGACCTCGCTGACCACCGGTGTATGAGTGCGAAACGCTTTGTAACACTCTCGCACGATTCGTCGGTGACAGCACTGCTTCACGAGTGGTATTGTGCGGGCTGGATACAAGTGGGCGAGCTTGCGTAACTCTGCCCGCGTGTTATACCGTACTGTGAAATTTTGTATGAGAAAGACAACGTATTGACCCCGGATTTATGGATTGTCAGTACGAAAGTGCATATAATTTCCGGCCAAGCCGTAGGGAAGATTCTAGCTCGTCAAAAGAGCGTCTCCACCAGCGGCCCAGGTCGGTGTTGGAGCACATTACCGGTATTATTTTGCGCTGTTGCTTACCTTTAACCATAAAAGGACGTGATCATGAAGAAATCCCTCCTCGTAGCATCCCTGTTGGCAGCTGTGGCACTGGCTGCATGCAACAAGAGCAACGATCAAGCCGCTGCCCCGGCTAGCGACGCAGCTGCTGCTTCGGCACCGGCTGCTGCAGCTTCGGATTCGGCTATGGCTGCTTCGGGTGCGGCTGCTGCTGCGAGCGACGCTGCTGCTTCGGCTACGGACGCTGCTTCGGGTGCGGCTGCTGCTGCAAGCGACGCTGCTACCGCTGCTCCGGCTTCGGGCGCAAGCCAGTAAGCTGTCGCATAGGGTTCGCCTCTGGGCGAGAACTGCCCGGAAAATCAGACTTGATTTTCCGGGCAGTAAAGCAAAACGCCACGGATTCACATCCGTGGCGTTTTGTCATTTAAGCGCCGCTTTTTACAACGGCGTGTATTGAATAACTTATTCTGCTGGCGTTGCGCGCTCTTCGAAGAACTCGCGCACTACTTCGATCTCGCGAGTGCGTTTGAATGGCGGCAGGCTCTGCCATATGCGGCGCCCATACGGTTTGTCGACGAGACGTGTGTCGCAGATCATCAGCACGCCGCGATCGGTCTCAGCGCGAATCAGACGGCCTGCGCCCTGCTTGAGCGTAATCACAGCCTGTGGCAACTGATGGACCGCGAACGGGCTCAATCCCTTCTTCGTTAGCGCATCCAGACGCGCCGACAACACAGGGTCATCAGGCGGCGCAAACGGCAGCTTGTCGATCACGACTAGCGAAAGCGCATCGCCACGTACGTCCACCCCTTCCCAGAAGCTCTGACTGCCCACCAGAATCGCATTGCCGTATGCACGGAAGCGATCGAGCAACTCGGTGCGGCTCGCGTCACCTTGCACGAGCAGCGGATAATTCCAGCCGCGTGCTTCGATGGTGTCGCGCAATTTGGCCGAGATGCGGTCCACTGCGCGCAACGTCGTGCACAACATGAATACGCCACCGCCCGAAGCTTCGATGGCGGGCAATGCCGCGTCGAACACGGCGTCGGTGAACATCGGCGACGAAGGCTGCGGCAAATTGCGCGGCACGTACAGAAGCCCTTGCGTCGGATAGTCGAAGGGACTCGGCAGCGTCATCGAACGTTTTGCGTTCAGGCCCATCTGCGCCGCGTAGTGCGTGAAGTCGCCACGCACCGACAATGTCGCCGACGTGAAGATCCACGCGCGCGGCACGCCGGCGCGCTGCTTCGCGAAGATCGGTGCGACCGATAGCGGCGTTTCGTGCAACTGCACCGTATGCGCGAAGACTTCGATCCAGCGCACCTTTTCATTCGGATCGGCACGCTCGGCCTTGGCGTCCGCCGAGGCGGCGTCTGCGGCTGCGCGCTCGGTCTCGGTGGGCGGCGTCGTCCAACCCGCAAGCACGCCTTGCAACTCGCGCGCGCGGCGCAAACACGCGCCAATCGATTCGGCTCGCTCGGCCTGACCGGCCAGCGCCGAAGTCAGCGTGTCGAGCTCGGTTTCAAGCGTTTCGAGCGCGGGGAATAAGGGATGATCGTCGGACAACTGACCGATCGACAAGCGCACCGAGTCTTCCTTGAAAGCGAGCCGCACGTCACGCGCCGCGCGTTCGAGCGTCGAGCCGAGCTTCACCCAGTCGACCGATTCGCGCGCGTGACCCAAACCCTCTGCCACGGAATCGCGCGCGAGCTCAAGAAACTGCGCAGTAGAGAGCGTCTCGCCAAAAAACAGCGTCGCGGTTTCCGGCAGTTGATGCGCTTCGTCGAAGATGATGGTGTTCGCCGTAGGCAGCAATTCGGCCATGCCGGTATCGCGCAACATGATGTCGGCGAAAAACAGATGGTGATTGACCACCACGATGTCGGCTTGCTGCGCTTCGCGACGCGCCTGCATCACAAAGCACTCCTTGTAATGCGGGCACTCCTGGCCAAGACAGTTTTCACGCGTGGACGTGACCATCGACCACACCGCCGCCGTTTCCGGCACGCTCGCAAGTTCAGCCTTGTCGCCGGTGCGCGTGATCTTGGCGAAGCGAATGATGTCCTGCAGATACGAGGTTTCCTGGCGCGACGGCAAACGGCCGTTATCCGCAGTGCGCTGCAGATAGTAATGGCAGAGGTAGTTCGCGCGCCCCTTGAGCATTGCTACCGACACCGGCACGGCGAGCGCATCGCGCACCGTCGGAATATCGCGCTGAAAGAGCTGATCCTGCAAATGCTTGGTGCCGGTGGAGACGATCACCTTGCCGCCCCACAACATGGCCGGCACGAGATACGCATAGGTCTTGCCGGTCCCGGTACCCGCTTCCACGATCAGCGTATTTTCGCTGCCATCGAGACCATTCGCTTCGTCGTTTTCAGCGGTGTCAGCAGGCGCATCCGCGCCCGGCGCTTGCAGACGTCGCGCCGGACGCTTTTGCGCTTCAAACATTCCGGGCTCAGGCATTGCGCGACCCGATGCCTCCATGGCCGCCGCGACGGCGCGCGACATCTCGATCTGCGACGCGCGCGAGCGATAGCCGTCGATCTGACGGGCGAGCAGGCCGTTGTCGGCGAAAATGTCGTCCAGTTCAGTGCCGCGGCGCGG
>NZ_DASRSY010000046.1:0-6730 GCF_035656215.1 Paraburkholderia sp. | reverse complement strand
TGAAGGCGGGCATCGAGTTCCTCGAAAGTCTGTTCGACGTCCTCGAACTTCGGCGCTTCGACGCCAGCCAGGCGCGCGGCGCAGCCCTTGGCCGTGTCGCTCACGATATAGACCTGGCGCACCAAAGGCAGCATGTCCGGCGCGAGCCGGGCATGCGTGAACACGGACGGGTCGATCTGCTTTTCGGCAGCATGCGCCTCGGCTTTACCGAGGATGACTTGCAGGTTGGTCATGCCGCGCACCAGCACGGGCAGTGATGCTTGATACATCGAAATTGACATGGGGTTCCTCTGATTCTTTGATCGTGCGCGCGGGCGGCGCGCGAGGCGCTGCAACGGCTGGATTGCCGCTTCAGCATCATAGCGCGGGTGCTGCACGATGCGCATCGATCCAACCGCGCGTTAGCCATTCGGACAACTGCCGCGCACACCGGAACTGTGTTCGAATGCATAGGTCGGATGGTTTGGCGAAGTCCTTGAAACAGCAATTCGCCGCCGGTGCCGAGGCGGTGAGTTCGTGCAGGCGCGTGCCGTGCTTGGGGTCCACCTTTCACCCCGCGCCGTCACGCTAACAGGAGAATCGACACCATGGTCAATAGACAACCGCTGCCGGGAAGCGAGCGAACGGTAGAGCAAGGTTCGAAAGTTGTTGGGCAATGCGATCCGTCAGAACGAATCGAGGTTTTCGTGATAGTGCGCCGTCAGCGGCAGGCGCAGTTCGACGCACTGATGAGCAAAATCGAAGCGGGCGATCCGAGCGTCAAACCACTTTCGCGCGAGGCGTTTGCAAAAGATTACGGGGCCGCGCCGGACGACATCGCCAAGGTCAAAGCCTTTGCCAGCGCACACGGCTTGACGGTGGTGCGGGAAGATCCGGCTGCACGCTCGGTGTCGTTGAGCGGCACGATCGCGCAGTTCCAGACCGCGTTCGGCGTCAAGCTGGAACATTATCAGCATCACACGGCGGGCCAGTTCCGCGGTCGCACCGGCACGATCAGCGTACCGGACGATCTGCACGGCATCGTGGAAGCCGTGCTCGGGCTCGATAACCGGCCTCAGGCGCGGCCGCACTTTCGCATCCGGCCGCCGTTCCAGCCGGCCAAAGGGCATCAGGTTTCCTTCACGCCGCCGCAGCTCGCGTCGCTGTACCAGTTTCCGCAAGGCGACGGCAGCGGCGAATGTGTCGGCATTATCGAGCTCGGCGGAGGGTACAACGCGTCCGACCTGAAAAGTTACTTTGCGAGTCTTGGCGTCGCTTCACCGAAGGTGAAAGCGGTTGGCGTCGATCAGGGCAGCAATCAGCCGAGCGGCGACCCGAATGGGCCCGATGGCGAAGTCACGCTCGACATCGAAATCGTCGGTGCGATTGCGCCTGGCGCGACCATCGCGGTCTATTTCACGCAGAACAGCGATGCCGGTTTCATCGACGCCGTGAGCCGCGCGGTGCACGACACGATCAATAAACCCTCGGTCGTCTCGATCAGTTGGGGCGGACCGGAGTCGAACTGGACCAGCCAGTCGCTGCAAGCTTTCAACAGCGTGCTGCAAACGGCGGCGGCTTTGGGTGTGACTGTCTGCGCGGCGTCGGGCGATAGCGGTTCGAGCGACGGTTCCGGCGGCGATCAGGTCGACTTTCCGGCGTCGAGCCCTTATGTGCTCGCATGCGGCGGCACGAACCTGACCGCGTCGGGCACAGCGATCTCGCATGAGGTAGTGTGGAACGACGGCGCGCAGGGCGGCGCGAGCGGCGGTGGCGTGAGCCGTACCTTTCCCGTGCCGGTGTGGCAGCAAGGTCTGTCCGCCACTTCATCGAGCGGCGCGAGGACGGCGCTCAGCGGGCGCGGTGTGCCGGACGTGGCCGGCGATGCGTCGCCTGTCACGGGCTATAGCGTGTTGATCGACGGCACGCAGACGGTAGTCGGCGGCACCAGCGCGGTTGCACCGCTGTGGGCTGCGCTGATTGCGCGGATCAACGCGGCGAAAGGGCAGCCGGCCGGTTTCATCAACCCGAAGTTGTACAAGACGCCGGGCGCGTTTAACGACATCACGCAGGGCAACAACGGCAGCTTCGCCGCTTCGCCGGGCTGGGATGCGTGCACGGGACTTGGCAGCCCCAATGGTCAGAAGGTGGCAGCGGCACTATAGTCTGATGAGTTGCGGACCGGTTCGGATGGGCGCCTGGCTGACAGTCAGTTCAGGCGATCACCAGCCGTCCGCGCTTGTCCCAAGGTGTGCCGCCTTCAGGCCGTAAGCGGTACGGTGCATGGTTTCAAGAGACGCAGGCAACGTAGGACAGACAAGAGACACCAAGACGCATCAAGACATATCAAGACGTTATCGAACCCATGGAGCGATCATGACGAACCCCGAGTCAGCTTCCGTTAGTCCGCAGTCGCCGCACAATGCGCATGCTTCGCCCGCAGCGGCTGCCAGCAGCGTGTCGCACAAAGCAGGAGATCAGCCGTTCTTCGATCCGGTTGCCTATGGCAATGGGCCGGACGATTCCGTCACCGATACCACCGAAACCGCCGCGGTGACGCACCATTCGACTACGATCGGCGGCCAGAAGATCAACTACACGGCGACGGTGGGTCACCTCGTCATTGTCGACCCGAGCAGTTCACAGCCCGAAGCCAAGATGTTCTACGTCGCGTTTACGCAGGACAAGCAGAAGGAGGAAACCCGTCCGGTGACGTTCTTCTACAACGGCGGCCCGGGTTCGTCTTCGGTGTTCGTGCTGCTGGGCTCGTTCGCGCCGCGCCGCATCAAGACGTCGATGCCGAGCTTTACGCCGCCCGCGCCCTATTCGATGGAAGACAACCCGGACAGCCTACTGGACAAGAGCGACCTCGTCTTCATCAATCCGGTCGGCACGGGCTACTCGGCGGCCATTGCGCCGAAGACGAACCGCGCGTTCTGGGGTGTCGACCAGGACGCGGACTCGATCAAGCAGTTCATCAAACGCTTTCTCACCAAGAACAACCGCTGGAATTCACCGAAGTATCTGTTCGGCGAGTCTTATGGCACGGCGCGCAGTTGCGTGCTGGCGTACCGGTTGCATGAAGATGGCGTCGATCTGAACGGCATCACGCTGCAATCGTCTATTCTCGATTACACGCAATCCGGCAATCCGGTCGGCGCGTTGCCCACAACTGCCGCGGACGCGTGGTATCACAAGAAACTCGGCATTGCGCCGCGGCCAACCGACCTCGGCACGTTTGCCGAAGAAGTGGCGCAATTCGCGCGCACCGACTATCTGGCGGCGTTGCGCAAGTTTCCGACCACGGATTCCGCAACGGTCGAAAAGCTCAGCGAATACACCGGTATCGACAAAACCACCTTGCTCGCCTGGAGCCTCGATATCGCGTCGTACGACAGCCGCGGCAATTCGCTGTTTTTGACCACGTTGCTGAAATCGCAGGGGCTCGCGCTCGGCGAGTACGACGGCCGCGTGACGGCGATCAACACGGGCATCGCCGGCAAGATCGACCCGAATTCCGGCGGCAACGATCCCACCATGACGGCGGTGACAGGCGTCTACACGACGATGTGGAACGTGTATCTGAACGAGCAATTGAAATACACGTCGAATTCGGCGTTCACGGACCTCAACGATCAGGCATTCCAGTATTGGGACTTCAGCCACATCGATCCGACCGGCGCGCAGAAGGGGCTCGACGCCAAGGGCAACGTCATTCTGTACACCGCTGGAGACCTTGCCGCCGTGATGGCGCTCAATCCCGACCTGAAGGTGTTGTCGGCGAACGGTTTCTTCGACTACGTCACGCCGTTCTATCAGACCGTGCTCGATCTTCAGCAAATGCCGCTTGTCAGCCAGCAGGTCCGGCAGAATCTGTCGGCGCGTTTTTATCCGTCGGGACATATGGTCTATCTCGACGGCGGCTCGCGTACCGCGCTCAAGGCGGATCTCGCCAAGATGTATGAGTCGACGGTGTCCAATACTCAGGCGCTCGGGCGTATCCGCGCGTTGCAGGCCCGGGTGGCGAAACCAGCTTGACGTAGCGTGCTGTTGGCGCCGTGTGCGAGCGGTGCCCAGACAGCGGCATTTGCATTTATCTTGCGGTTCGGCGCGGTCTTGCAACGTGGCTTCATGCACGGCAAGACCGCGCCGGCATTCACCTGCGAACGCATCTGGACGCATCTTTACCAACGTGCGTAAGTGCGCCTTTTTTCACGCTGTGATATTGAATGTGTTTTAATTAGTCTGCGAATTGAACTATTGCGCGCCGCTACCGGCGCGCCGACGAATGAACGCAGGCATTGCAGACAGGCGTCGCATCATCCATAACAGCGCCGCAACCAGCAGTACATATCAGACGATTCCGCCGACGCTCGCGCGCCGGTGCGGCGGCGTGCGTCCGGCCCGCAAGATGCGCGTGGTGTTCCTGCTCGGCTTCGCCGCGATACTCGCGTTGCGCGTCAGCGAAGTCTGGGCTCAGGATTCAGCGATGCTTGACGAGCGCGTCACGCAGGAGTCGGTCGGCGAAACGATTTGCCGCCCGGGCTATACGGACACGGTCGCACCGTCGTTCGACGAGTTGATGGCCTACAAAGACCGCATGCTTGCCGCACGCGGCATCGGTGCCGACAGCGGTCCCGCGTTTGCGCTGGACAGGCGTGTGCCCGTTGTGCTCGGCGGCTCGCCGAATGCGCCTTCCAATCTCGATCTTCTACCGTGGGCAGGCCAGCAGGGCGAGCGGCGCAAGGCGCGCGCCGCGGTCATGCTCAAACGCTGCGTTTGCGAAGGAAAACTGAGCCTCGCGGAGGCGCAAGCCGCGATTGTCGGCAACTGGTCGGTGGTCTATTCGGGCTTTAGCCAGACGTCTTGCGACGTGAGCCGTCTCGATGTCGCGACCGGCGACAGCAACGGGCGAGGCGATGGTCGCGACAGCGCGCCATGAAGCCGTCTGTCTTCGCCTGCGTTGCCCTCGTTGTTCAATCGCGTGTATTCAGCCGCACCGCTCGCCGCGCGCTGTCCCAACTTATTCTCGGAGAATTACCATGACCCATTCACGCCTTGCCGCACTGGCGCTCGCTTTCAGCTGTCTGTTCGGCGGCACCGCGGCGCTTGCAGCCGAACCCGTGCGCTGCGGCAGCGCCGACTCGCTGCAGATTCGCGGCGATGTGCCCGCGGCAATCAGTTTCGACGTGTACCGGCAACTGCGGCCCTTGAGCGCGCAGCGCGTCGCGCTGTTCCAGGCGGCCGGCGAGGTGAAGCGCCTGCCCGACGGTTTGGCGGTGTGTGAGGTTGCCGACGACGGTGTCGACGATCCCTCCGCCGTGCTGGTTCACGTGCCGCAAGGCAAGAATGCATGGTGGGTGAGCGCGGCCAACGTGCAAGCGGCGGACTGATCCCGACGATCAGCCCGCCCTTTGCTCACGTCCCCCGCAGGATGCCGCTGGCGATGCGTATCGCGGCCCGGTTTTTGCGTCCAGCGTCCGCGTCTGGCGCGTTTGCCGGGTCTGCACCACTGAATGAACATGTGTTTTGCTGTTTTTACCGCTGCTTATTCAGGTACAGTGCATTAACGGAAGTTTTAAAGTCCGTCTTTTACGACATTGTGTCGCATCGCTTTTGTTGTCGATTGTGGCTATCCTGAAAACAGGACGAAATTCGAAGGGGAGATTTAAATGATTGCCTTCTATCTGTCATTGGCTGCTTTGGCTGCGGCCGGCGCTGCACTGATCCGCCAACTCGCGGCGGCCGAGGCGAAACAGCGTGCGGCGTTGCGCCCGGTGCGCGTGCATGTTGCGGATCGCAACGCGCGCCGAGGGTAAGCGGCATGAACCTGATCGTGCGCAATATTGCAGAATCGTGCAGCGAGCAGGAAGTGCGGGAGTTCCTCGAACGTGAGCTTGGGCATTATGCGAAAAGCGTCGAGGTGATCGATGCCGGGAAGCCCAGCGCGTACGCCACGGTCGAGTTGGACGCGGACGTGCCGTATGTGGGCGACGTGATCGCGCGGCAGATTCACGGCAAGCATTTAGGCGGCCTGGCGCTTGAGGCGAGCGCCGATCTGTTCAGCGACGACGAGTCGCCTCCTGCTCACTGAGCCTGTCGCAGCTGCGTTTGCCGACTGTGCCTCGAGTGGGTAAGGGGCGGCGCGCTGCGTCTGACACATTCCTGACGCGCATCCTCCCCGCACACTCTGCTTGTTACATTCCTTCTTTCATTCCCCGCTTTCTTTTACCGGCCAATCGAACGGCGTGTAGGGCAACGCCCGCTTGTGCCGCGTGACCTCGTAGAAGCGCATGACCGTTTCGCGCGCGGCGTCGCTCACAGGTTTGTCTTCCAGAAAATCGTCGATATCGTCGTAAGGGATGCCGTATGCGTCTTCGTCCGGCCGTTGTGGACGCAACATTTCGAGGTCGGCAGTCGGCACCTTGTGCGCCAGCGCTTCCGGCGCGCCCAAGGCTTTGGACAGTGCCCGCACACGGCGCTTGTTCAGGCCCGTGAGCGGCAGCACATCGGCGCCGCCATCGCCGAACTTCGTGAAAAATCCCATCACCGATTCCGCCGCGTGGTCCGTGCCGATCACCACACCGGCTCGCGCGCCGGCTACCGCGTATTGCGCGATCATTCGCTGCCGCGCCTTGATATTGCCGTGGATGAAATCCTGCTGTGAGTCGTCGTTAAATCGCGTGCCGCTGTTATCCAGCGCGGCGAGCATTGCATCGGCGGCGGGTTTGATATCGATGGTGAGATTTTC
>NZ_DASRSY010000045.1:0-37592 GCF_035656215.1 Paraburkholderia sp. | reverse complement strand
CAGTTGCGCGCGCCGGTGATGTTGCATGAACTGCCGGCGGCGAAGGGCACGAGTGCGTTCCGCGAGATATGGAGCACGGCCTACCGGCGCCGCACGATTATGGTGTGGACGCTGTGGTTCTTTGCATTACTCGGATTTTATGGGCTGACGTCGTGGCTCGGCGCATTGATGCAACAAGCGGGCTTTGCGGTGACGAAGTCGGTGCTGTACACGGTGCTGATTTCGCTCGGCGGGATTCCTGGCTTTATCTGCGCAGCGTGGCTCGTCGAACGATGGGGACGCAAGCCGACCTGTATCGCGTCGCTGGCCGGCAGCGCGGTGATGGCCTATGTCTACGGACAAACCGCGCTGCACGCGCAAGCGCCGACGCTGTTGATCTGCGCTGGGCTCGCCATGCAGTTCTTTCTGTTTGCGATGTGGGCGGTGCTTTACACGTATACGCCTGAGCTTTACGGCACTGGCGCGCGGGCAACCGGGTCGGGGTTTGCGTCAGCGATCGGCCGCGTGGGTTCGTTGATCGGTCCTTATGTGGTGGGTGTCGTGCTGCCGGTGTTCGGCCAGGGTGGCGTGTTTTCGCTCGGTGCGATGTGTTTTGTGATCGCGGCTGCGGCTGTATGGATCATGGGGATCGAAACGCGTGGGCTGGCGCTGGAGACCTTGGTGTCTGAGGCTGTTGAGGCGGACGCGCATGGGGCGTTGAGTCCTGCACGGGAGTGAACAAAACAATAAGGCCGCGAAAACATTCGCGGCCTTATTGCTGACACCCCGGTTTGACAGTTTGCGCCGACGCAGATTAAGCCGGCGCCACTTCACGCTTCCTTGACGGCACGCCGTTCGCCACAAAGTAAGGCGTCTCCACCCGCGCCAGCGCTTCGCGCCCACGAATCCGATCTGCGATCTTCTCCGCAAGCATGATCGTCGGCGCGTTCAGATTGCCTGTTGTGATCAGCGGCATGATCGATGCGTCGACGACGCGCAATGCTTCCATGCCATGCACGCGCCCCTCGTTGTCGACGACAGCCATATCGTCATAGCCCATCTTGCACGAGCACGACGGATGAAACGCCGTCTCCGCACGCATGCGCACGAAAGTGTCGAGTTGTTCATCCGTGATTAGCTCCGCGCCCGGATTCAGCTCGCGACCGCGATAACGATCGAGCGCCGGCTGGCGCATGATCTCGCGTGTAATGCGGATACCGTCGCGGAATTCGCGCCAGTCGAGCGGGTCGGCCATGTAGTTGAACAGGATGCTCGGATGCGCGCCAGGGTCGCGCGACGTGAGCTTCACACGGCCACGGCTCGGTGAACGCATCGAACCGACGTGCGCCTGGAAGCCGTGCATCTTGATCGCGTTAGACCCGTTGTAGTTGATCGCGACGGGCAGGAAGTGGTACTGGATGTTGGGCCACAAATCTTCGTCGCGCGTACGGATGAAGCCGCCCGCTTCGAACTGATTGCTTGCACCAATGCCTGTGCCATTAAGCATCCATTCAAGTCCGATGGCAGGTTGATTCCACCATTGCAGCGCCGGATACAGTGAGACCGGCTCCTTGCATTCGTACTGGATATACATCTCCAGATGGTCCTGCAGGTTTTCGCCGACGCCCGGCAGATCGTGCACGAGCGGTACATGGAGTTCACGCAGCCACGTCGAACGGCCAACGCCTGAGCGTTGCAGCAATTGCGGCGAGGCAATCGCGCCGCTGCACACCAGCACTTCACGGCGCGCATGTGCAGTCACTGCGCTGCCATGATGCAGATACGCTACGCCAATTGCGCGCTTGCCCGAGAACAGCACGCGATCGGTCACGGCATGCGTCACGATGGTCAGATTCGCGCGCGTCTTCGCGCGATCCAGATAGCCTCGTGCGGTGCTGGCGCGTCGGCCGTTCGCCGTGACCGTGCGATCCATCGGACCAAAGCCTTCCTGTTGATAGCCGTTCAGATCGTCGGTGCGCGGGAAGCCTGCCTGGACGCCGGCCTCGACCATGGCGGCGAACAAGGGATTGTTGCCAGGCTTGCTGGTCGTCACATGCACCGGTCCGTCGCCACCGTGATACGCGTTCGCACCCACATCGCGCGTTTCAGCTTTGCGGAAATACGGCAGGCAATCCAGATAGGTCCAGTTTTCTAGTCCCTGACGCGTTGCCCAGCCGTCGTAATCGAGCGCATTGCCACGGATGTAGCACATGCCATTGATCAGCGACGAACCGCCGAGCCCCTTGCCGCGCCCACATTCCATGCGCCGGTTGTTCATATGCGGTTCGGGGTCCGTTTCGTACGCCCAGTTATAGCGGCGTCCTTGCAACGGATAGGCGAGTGCCGCCGGCATCTGCGTGCGGAAGTCGAAACGGTAGTCAGGGCCGCCTGCTTCGAGAAGCAGCACAGTCACGTCCGCGTCTTCGGTCAGGCGCGAGGCGAGCACGTTACCCGCGGAACCCGCGCCGACGATGATGTAGTCGTATTCGTTCGAAGCCATCGCCACCCCTCCTTAGAACACCGGTTGATACGGGCCGAGCTCGACCTGCACGGATTTGATGCGCGTGTAGTGTTCGAGCGTGGTGATGCCGTTCTCACGGCCGACGCCCGATTGCTTGTAGCCGCCCACCGGCATTTCCGCGGGCGACTCGCCCCAGGTGTTGATCCAGCAGATACCCGCTTCGAGTCGATGAATCACGCGATGTGCACGCGCCAGATTCTCGGTCACAACGCCCGCAGCAAGACCGTAAGCGGTGTTGTTCGCACGCGAGATCGCTTCGTCCTCGTCGTCGAACACGAGGATGCTCATCACGGGGCCGAAGATTTCTTCGCGCACGATACGCATGTCGTCATTGCAGCCGGTGAAAACCGTCGGCTCGACGTATTGGCCGTTGCCGAAGTGGCCTTCCTTCAGTCGTTTGCCGCCGGCAATCAGCTTCGCGCCTTCCTGTACGCCGCTTTCGATGTAGCCGAGCACTTTCTGCAATTGCGCGGCGCTGACCAATGGGCCGAAGTTGGTGTCGGCGTCAGTTGGCGCGCCGACGCGAATCCGCTTGACACGTTCCAGCACCAACGCTTCGAACCGTTCCAGCACGCTACGCTGCACGAATACGCGCGTGCCGTTGGTGCAGACCTGACCGGAGCTGAAGAAGTTGGCGCTCATCGCGATGTCGGCGGCGCGTTCGAGATTGGCATCGTCGAAGACGAGCAGGGGGGATTTGCCACCTAGCTCCATCGTCACTTCTTTCAGCGACGATGCGCCTGCGAGCGACATCACCTTCTTGCCCGTTTCCACGCCACCCGTGAACGAAATCTTCTCGATGTCCGGATGCGCAGCAAGCATTGCACCGACGCGTCCGTCGCCTTGCACGACATTGAACACGCCGGCCGGCACACCGGCTTCGGTATAAATCTCAGCGAGTTTCAAAGCGGACAGCGGCGTGATTTCGCTCGGCTTGAAGATCATCGCATTGCCGGCCGCGAGTGCAGGGGCCGACTTCCAGCACGCAATCTGAATCGGGTAATTCCAGGCGCCGATACCTGCGCACACGCCCAGCGGTTCACGCCGCGTATACACAAACGACGATGGCCGCAACGGAATCTGCTGCCCTTCGATAGTGGTGGCGAGCCCCGCGTAGTATTCGATCACGTCCGCGCCGGTGACGATATCGACCGCCCGGGTCTCCGCAATCGGCTTACCGGTGTCGCGCGTTTCGAGCGCGGCGAGTTCGTCGTTGCGTTCCCGCAAGATATCAACGGCGCGGCGCAGGATGCGTGAGCGCTGCATCGCCGTGAGCGCGGCCCACTCGCGTTGACCGTCGCGTGCGGATTGCACTGCGTGATCGACGTCGGCCGCCGAGGCCTGCTGCACCGTCGCGAGTGTTTCGCCGGTAGCGGGGTCGAGCGTGTCGAAAGTTTCGCCACTGGTCGCGTCGACGTAGGCGCCGCCTAGATAGAGACGTTGCGTTGCGAATACCGCCATGACTTGCTCCTTTCTAAAAATGTCGCCGGTCTAGTTGCGTGCTTCCAGGACCAGATCGATGTATTCGTTCGCCACGCGTAGTGCGGCCTTCGTATCGAAGGGCTCACCGGACAACGCGCCGCGCAACCACAGTCCGTCGATCAGCGCCGCGAGACCGCCAGCCGCACGGCGCGCCGCCGGACGCGGCAGCGCTTTCGAAAAATCCGCGCACAGATTCGAGTTCAAGCGGCGCGTGTTCACGTACTGAAGCCGTCGCAATTGCGGCTTGTGCATGCTCTCGGACCAGAACGCGAGCCACGTTTTCATCACCGGGCCGCTGGTCTGCTCGGCGTCGAAATTCGCCGCGACGACTGCACGGAGTTTCGAGCGCGGATCCGCCTTCGCCGCACGGCGCCTGCGCGACGTGGCTTGCCACAGATCGCGCAGTACGTGGCGCATGGTGGCTTCGAGCAAACCGTCCTTGTCGCCGAAATAGTGACTGACGATGCCGGTGGAAATGCTCGCGCGCTGCGCGACTGACGCGAGCGTGGCGCCGGCGAGACCGGCCTGGTCGATGGTCAGCAACGTGGCGTCGATCAACTGTGCGCGGCGGATTTCGCGCATTCCAAGTTTGGGCATGGTGCTAGGGGCGGCAGGCGCAGGCAGGTCGCCCAAGTGTTCGATGGGTTATGTTAGTTTTTTTATATTGAACGGTCAATCAATAAAAACCGGGTTGCATCAGCGTCCACATGGGTTGCGCCTTGCGTGTCGGTTCCGGCCAAACCGGTGTCGTGTTCGGTACATGTCCTTTGTTTCAACGGGCGCTACGCTCGTTGAACGGTGCGTCACGTAGAGTAAGGCGCGCCGCTCACGAGACATGGAGACAGACAAATGAGCAGCAATCGCGGCGTCGTGTATCTAGGGCAGGGCAAGGTGGAAGTGCAGTCGATCGACTATCCGAAGATGGTCGATCCGCGTGGCCGGTCGATCGGCCACGGCGTAATCCTGAAGGTAATAAGCACGAATATTTGCGGCTCCGATCAGCACATGGTGCGTGGCCGCACGACCGCCGAAGTCGGCCTCGTGCTCGGCCACGAGATCACCGGCGAGGTGGTCGAAATAGGGCGTGATGTTGAAACGCTCAAGATCGGCGACCTGGTGTCAGTGCCGTTCAATGTGGCCTGCGGACGTTGCCCGACCTGCAAGGCGCAGCACACCGGCGTGTGCCTGAACGTGAATCCGTCGCGCGCCGGTGGCGCTTATGGCTATGTCGACATGGGCGGCTGGATCGGCGGCCAGGCCGAGTACGTACTGGTGCCGTACGCCGACTTCAATCTGCTGAAATTCCCTGACCACGCTCAGGCGATGTCGAAAATCCGCGACCTCACATGTTTGTCCGACATTCTGCCAACCGGCTATCACGGTGCTGTGATGGCCGGCGTGAAGCCCGGCGCCACGGTCTATATTGCAGGCGCAGGGCCGGTGGGGATGGCAGCGGCAGCTTCGGCACGCTTGCTGGGTGCGGCCTGCACAATCGTCGGCGATATGAACGAGGAGCGTCTTGCGCATGCTCGCAAGGTGGGGTTCCAGACCATCGACCTGTCGAAAGACGCCACGCTCGGCGAGCAGATCGAACAGATTCTCGGCAAGCCCGAAGTGGACTGCGCGGTGGATTGTGTCGGCTTCGAGGCGCACGGCCACGGCAGCAGCGGCTCGCATGAGGAAGCGCCGGCCACGGTGCTCAATTCGCTGATGGAAATCACCCGGGCCGCAGGCGCGATCGGTATTCCAGGCCTGTACGTGACGGACGATCCGGGCGCCACCGATGCCGCCGCCCGCAAAGGCAGCCTGAGCATCCGCTTCGGTCTCGGCTGGGCGAAGTCACACTCGTTCCATACCGGGCAAACGCCGGTGATGAAGTACAACCACAATCTGATGCAGGCGATCCTGTGGGACCGGTTGCCGATCGCGGACATCGTGAACGTGACCGTGGTATCGCTTGACCAGGCGCCGGATGGCTACCGGCAGTTCGATGGCGGTGCGCCGAAGAAGTTTGTGATCGACCCGCACGGGCTGTTGAAAGCAGCTTGAGGCACGCTGGAGCCGCGTTCGCGGTTCTGTCGGAGACGGTCACGCAAGCCTGAACAGCGTGGCCAAAACAAACGCGTTGAGCGGTTTCCCGTTCAACGCGTTATGTTTTCAGGCGATAAAGTTGCCGCTGAGGCGAGCGGATCAAGCCGCCATAACGGGCACAGCGGCCAGTGAAGGCGCCTGCTTGCGCCGTTCGCGCGTCGGCGCGGTGCCGAATGCGTCGCGATAGCTCTTCGAGAAGTGGCAAGCCGACTGGAAGCCGCAAGCCATCGTGATATGCATGATCGACATGTCGGTCTGCAGCAGCAATTCACGCGCACGCCGCAAGCGCAGCGTCAGATAGTAATGCGTCGGTGTCATGCCCAGATGCTCGCGGAACAGGCGCTGCAACTGCCGCTGCGACATTCCGGCGAGCCGCGCGAGTTCTTCGCGTGAAAGCGGCTCTTCGATGTTGTTCTCCATTAGCGAGATCACTTCGAAGAGCGACTTGTTGGCCGAACCGAGCCGCGCTACCAGCGGCATTTTCTGTTGTGCGCTCGTATCGCGCACATGTTCGACGATGAACTGCTCCGCGATTTGCGTGACCCTCGCCGTGCCGACACGCGGCGCGATCAGGTTGAGCATCATGTCGAGCGGCGCGACGCCGCCCGTGCACGTGACGCGATCGCGATCGATCACGAACAGTTCTTTCAGAAAGCGCGTGTCGGGAAACTCTTCTTTGAGCGCCGACATGTTCTCCCAGTGAATCGCGCACGCGTAACCGGCCAGCAAGCCGGCGCGCGCCAGCGCATAGGTGCCGGTGCACAGGCTGCCGAGCACGCTGCCCGTGCGGGCGAAACGGCGCAGGGCGGAAAGATGGGCGGGGGTCGTGGCGCGCTGCACATCGATACCGCCGACCACGAACACGATATCCGGCTGACCGACGCATTCAACTGGGCCGGTGTCGACCGAGAGGCCGTTGCTCGCCGTCACCGGGCCGCCTTCGGGGCTCACGATCGACCAGCGGTAAAGCGTTTGTCCTGTCAGGTAGTTCGCCATGCGGAGAACTTCGATCGCGTTGCTGAACGCAATCATCGTGAAGTTCGGAACCGGCATGAATGCGAAATGCGACAGCGACGCCGTGCGATCGGTGGACATGGGAGGAATGATTCCTTCGAATCTGTAATGTCACGTCGCCGTGGGGAGCGGCAACTCCTGCAATTTTGAGGACTAGCGCAACTACCATGCCATCAGGCTAAACCCTCGGTTACGCGTTAATAAAGTTGGATAGCTAAACAAACGGCACCAGAACGGCGCCACCAGCGTTCGTACACGCACCCAAACTGCGCACAACGATCAGCTGCAGTGCGGCAAAAGCGCGAACACGCGGACGACCGTTCGAAATTCGCCCTCACCGACTTGTCGAAAAAGGACGCGGATGGCGGAAAAGGCAAAGAACACGTCTGAATTCGTAAATTGACGCGCGAGGTGAACGTCAAGAATAGACGCAATGCAGACCGGTAGCGGCAGGGCTTTACAGCCCGCTTCAAAGCCCGCTTCACAGCAGCTTCCGGGCCCCCGCCAACCACCCACGGACCTTCCATGTCGAACCCGAATCCTTTCTTCGAAGAATCGCTCGCCACACGTGATGCGGCGGTGCGCAGCGCCGTTTTGAAAGAACTTGAACGCCAGCAGTCGCAAGTCGAATTGATCGCGTCGGAAAACATCGTGTCGCGCGCGGTGCTCGAAGCGCAAGGCTCGGTGCTGACCAACAAGTACGCGGAAGGGTATCCGGGCAAGCGCTATTACGGCGGCTGCGAATACGTCGACGTGATCGAAACGTTGGCGCTCGATCGCATCAAGCAGCTCTTCAACGCGAAATTTGCCAACGTGCAGCCGCATTCCGGCGCGCAAGCCAACGGCGCGGTGATGCTCGCATTGGTGAAGCCGGGCGACACGGTGCTCGGCATGTCGCTCGACGCGGGTGGCCACCTGACCCACGGCGCCAAGCCGGCGATGTCGGGCAAGTGGTTCAACGCGGTGCAATACGGCGTCAATCGCGACACGATGCTGATCGATTACGAGCAGATCGAGGAACTCGCGCAGCAACACAAACCGGCACTGCTGATCGCCGGCTTCTCGGCTTATCCGCGTGCGCTGGATTTCGCACGGTTGCGCAAGATCGCCGACGGCGTAGGCGCGAAGCTGATGGTGGACATGGCGCACATCGCCGGCGTGATCGCGGCGGGGCGTCACCAGAATCCGGTCGAGCATGCGCATGTTGTTACGTCGACCACGCACAAGACTTTGCGTGGCCCGCGCGGCGGCTTTGTTCTGACGAATGACGAGGACATTGCCAGGAAAATCAACTCCGCGGTATTCCCGGGTTTGCAGGGCGGCCCGCTGATGCATGTAATTGCCGGCAAGGCGGTGGCATTCGGCGAGGCATTGCAACCGGGTTTCAAAACCTACATCGACAACGTGCTGGCCAACGCGCAGGCGCTGGGCGAAGTGTTGAAGGCGGGTGGCGTCGATCTGGTGACGGGCGGCACGGACAACCATCTGCTGCTGGTCGATCTCCGGCCCAAGAGTCTCAAAGGCAATCAGGTCGAGCAGGCGCTGGAACGCGCCGGCATCACCTGCAACAAGAACGGCATTCCTTTCGACACCGAGAAGCCGACGGTCACCTCCGGCGTTCGCCTCGGCACACCGGCGGGTACGACGCGCGGCTTCGGCGTGAGTGAGTTCCGCGAAGTCGGGCGGCTGATCGTCGAAGTGCTCGACGCGCTGCGCGTTTCCCCCGAAGGCCATGCCGCAACCGAACAACGCGTGCGCCGCGAGATTTTCGCGCTGTGCGAACGTTTTCCCATCTACTAAGCACGCCTGGAGCAAACGATGAGCACTCTGCACGACAACAGCATCATCATCGACGGTCTGAACATCTCGAAGTTCGAGCGCTCGGTGTTCGAAGACATGCGCCGTGGCGGCGTGACCGCGGTGAACTGCACGGTGTCGGTCTGGGAAAGCTTCCAGAAGACTGTCGACAACATCGCGGAAATGAAGCAGCAGATCCGCGAATACGGCGAGATCCTGACGCTCGTGCGGACCACCGACGACATCTTCCGCGCGAAGAAAGAGAACAAGACCGGCATCATTTTCGGCTTCCAGAACGCGCATGCGTTTGAAGACAACCTCGGTTATATCGAGGCCTTCAAAGACCTCGGCGTGAACGTGGTCCAGCTTTGCTACAACACGCAGAACCTGGTCGGCACGGGCTGCTATGAGCGCGACGGCGGTCTGTCGGGCTATGGCCGTGAAGTGATTCAGGAGATGAACCGCGTCGGCATCATGGTCGACCTCTCGCATGTGGGTGGCAAGACATCATCCGAAGCGATCGCGGCGTCGAACAAGCCGGTGTGCTACTCGCATTGCTGCCCGTCGGGGCTGAAAGAGCATCCGCGCAACAAGAGCGATGAGCAACTGAAAGAGATCGCGGACGCGGGCGGTTTCGTCGGTGTGACGATGTTCGCGCCGTTCCTGAAGCGCGGCCCGGACGCGACAGTCGAAGACTATATCGAAGCCATCGAATACGTGGTGAACCTGATCGGTGAAGACCAGGTGGGTATCGGCACGGACTTCACGCAAGGGTACAGCACTGAGTTCTTCGACTGGATCACGCACGACAAGGGCCGTTATCGCCAACTGACGAACTTCGGCAAGGTGGTGAATCCGGAAGGCATTCGCACGATCGGCGAGTTTCCGAACCTGACGGCCGCGATGGAACGCGCCGGCTGGAGCGAAACGCGCATCAAGAAGATCATGGGTGAAAACTGGATACGCGTGTTCGACGAAGTGTGGAAGGTCTGATTTTCCATTCACCGAAACTGAACCTATAAAAACGGAGTCCCACATGCAACCCCAACTGCCTATCGACGTCGACCCGAATACCGGCGTCTGGACTACCGACGCGCTGCCGATGCTCTACGTGCCGCGTCACTTCTTCACGAACAATCACACTGCCGTCGAAGAAGCGCTCGGCCTCGACACGTATGCCGAGATTCTCTACAAGGCCGGCTACAAGTCCGCGTACTTCTGGTGCGACAAGGAAGCGAAACAGCACGGCATTGCCGGCATGGCAGTGTTCGAGCACTACCTGAACCGCCTGTCGCAACGTGGCTGGGGCCTCTTCACGATCACGGAAGCCGATCCGTCGAGCTCCCATGCTCGCATTGAATTGCACCACTCGTCGTTCGTGCTCGCGCAGCCGGGGAAGGTTGGCAAGCTTTGCTACATGTTCGCCGGCTGGTTCGCGGGCGCGATGGACTGGGTCAACGACACCGCGCCGGATGGACAGCGCAAGGGTCCGCCGTCCCATTCGAAAGAAGCACGATGCGCGGCTGAAGGCCACGATCATTGCGTGTTCGAAGTGTCGCCACTCGCGTCGTAAAAACGCACCAAGCCTATTCATTCCGAGGTCGATCGCGATGCGTTACCCGAACCTTTTCAAGCCTCTCACGCTGAACAAACTGACTTTGCGCAACCGCATTGTCAGTACCGCGCATGCGGAGGTGTATGCGGAACCGGGTGGTCTGCCCGGCGACCGTTATATCCGTTACTACGAAGAGAAGGCCAAGGGCGGCGTCGGCCTCGCCGTGTGCGGCGGCTCGAGCCCGGTGTCGATCGACAGTCCGCAAGGCTGGTGGAAGTCGGTCAATCTCTCGACCGACAAGATCATCGACCCGCTCGCACGGCTCGCCGAAGCGATGCACCAGCACGGCGCGAAGATCATGATTCAGGCCACGCACATGGGCCGCCGTTCGGCGTTTCATGGCGAGCACTGGCCGCATCTGATGTCGCCGTCGGGTGTGCGTGAACCGGTGCACCGCGGCAATGCGAAGATCATCGAAGTAGAAGAGATTCGTCGCATCATTTCGGACTTTGCAGCGGCTGCGAAGCGCGTGAAGGATGCCGGGATGGACGGCATCGAAATTTCGGCGGCGCACCAGCATCTGATCGATCAATTCTGGAGCCCGCGCACGAATTTCCGTACCGACGAATGGGGCGGTTCGCTCGAAAATCGCCTGCGTTTCGGCACGGAAGTCCTGAACGCAGTGCGCGAAGCGGTGGGCGCGGATTTCTGCGTCGGCCTGCGTATGTGCGGTGACGAATTCCATGAAGACGGTCTCGATCACGAGCAGTTGAAAGAGATCGCTCAGGCAATGAGCGAATCCGGCCTGATCGATTACCTCGGCGTGATCGGTTCCGGCGCGGATACACACAACACGCTGGCGAACTGCATGCCGCCGATGGCGCTGCCGCCCGAACCGTTCGTGCATCTCGCGGCGGGCATCAAGTCGGTGGTGAAACTGCCCGTGATGCATGCGCAAAGTATCCGCGATGCGGGGCAGGCGGAGCGCTTGCTCGCGAGCGGCATGGTCGATCTGGTCGGCATGACGCGCGCGCAGATCGCCGATCCGCATATGGTCATCAAGATCCGCGACGGCCGCGAAGACGAGATCAAGCAATGCGTGGGTGCGAACTATTGCATCGACCGTCAGTACAACGGGCTGGACGTGCTGTGCGTGCAGAACGCCGCGACCTCGCGCGAAGAAACCATGCCGCACGTGATCGCGAAGACGCGTGGGCCGAAGCGCAAGGTGGTCGTGGTCGGCGCAGGTCCTGCTGGACTGGAAGTGGCGCGCGTGGCGAAGTCGCGCGGTCATGATGTGGTGCTGTTCGAGAAGAACGACACCGTCGGCGGTCAGATCATGCTGGCCGCGAAAGCGCCGCAGCGCGAGCAGATGGCGGGCATCGTGCGCTGGTTCGATATGGAGACAAAGCGTCTTGGCGTCGATCGACGTCTCGGTGTCGCTGCCGACGAAAAAACCATCATGGCCGAGAAGCCAGACATCGTCGTGCTGGCCACGGGCGGTTCGTCGTTCACATCGCAAGTCGCGGCGTGGGGCGTCGAAGAAGGGCTCGCGGTCAGTTCATGGGATGTGTTGTCGGGCAAGGTCGAACCTGGCAAGAACGTGCTGGTTTATGACGGCGTTAGCACGCATGCCGGCGCGGGCGTCGCCGATTTCATGTCGAGCCGCGGTTCGAACGTCGAGATCGTGACGCCTGACGTGAAGGTTGCCGACGACGTCGGCGGAACCACGTTCCCGATCTTCTATCGCCGTCTCTATGCGCAAGGCGTGATTCACACACCGAACTATTGGCTCGACAAGGTCTACGAGGAAGACGGCAAGAAGATCGCCGTGATCCGTAACGAGTACACCGAAGAGCAGGAAGAGCGTGCGGTCGATCAGGTGGTGATCGAAAACGGCAGCACGCCGAACGACGAACTCTACTGGAAGCTCAAGCCCGAGTCGGTGAATCGCGGCCAGGTGGACGTGCATAAGCTGTTTGCTTCCGAGCCGCAACCGTCGCTCAGCGAAGAACTCGGCAACGGTCGCTTCCTGCTGTTCCGCGTCGGCGACTGCATTTCCATGCACAACATTCACGGCGCGATTTACGACGCGCTGCGCCTTTGCAAGGATTTCTGACGATGAGCCCCGTGTTTGTCATCACCGTCCTGCTGTGGTTGTCGGTGGCGGGTCTTGCGTTCGCGCTCGCCAAACGCGCTGCGTACTGGCGCGAAGGCCGTGCCACGGCGGCAGGCGCGTACGGCTGGACCAATCTGCTGTCGATTCCCAAGCGCTATTTCGTCGACCTGCACCACGTGGTTGCGCGTGACCCGTACATCGCGAAGACGCACGTGGCGACAGCGGGCGGGGCGATCCTCGCTATGGCGCTGGTGTTCGTCAACTACGGCCTCGCCATCTATTCACCGTGGCTCGACAAGCTGATCTTTCTGGCGGCGCTGGTAATGCTGGTCGGCGCGGTGTTCGTCTGGCGTCGGCGGCATGGTGCGAAGGCCGTGCCGGCGCGACTCTCGCGTGGGCCTTGGGATCATCTGCCGCTACTGCTCGGTTCGTTCGCGCTCGGTTTGGCGCTGTTCATCGCGCTGCCGGCTGCGGCGATGTCCGGTGCGCTGGCGATTATCGTCGCGTTGCTGATCGCAGTGGGCGCGTTCACGATGACGTTCGGCGCGGCACGCGGCGGTCCGATGAAGCATGCGCTCGCCGGTTTGCTGCACCTTGCGTTTCATCCGCGGCAGGAGCGCTTTGCCGAGCACAACGACAATGAAGTCGTGCCGCCGACCGCGCTGAGGGCGCCGCTGCTCGACGCGAAGGAATACGGCGTCGGCAAGCCAGTGGAGTTTCGCTGGAACCAGTTGCTGAGCTTCGACGCCTGCGTGCAGTGCGGCAAGTGCGAGGCGGCGTGCCCCGCGTTTGCTGCCGGTCAGCCACTCAATCCGAAGAAGCTGATTCAAGATCTTGTCACGGGCATGGTGGGGGGCACGGACGAGGCTTATGCCGGCAGCCCGACGCCTGGCATTCCGGTCGGCAAGCATGGTGGCGCACCGGACAAGCCACTCGTGTCGAGCCTGATCGAAGCGGACACGCTGTGGTCATGCACCACCTGCCGCGCGTGTGTGCAGGAATGCCCGATGTTGATCGAACACGTCGACGCGATTGTGGATATGCGTCGCAACCAGACGTTGGTCGAAGGCACGGTACCCGGCAAAGGCCCGATCACGCTCGCCAATCTGCGTGAGACCGGCAGTTCGAACGGTTACGACATCGGTGCGCGTTACGACTGGGCCGTCGATTTGCAGGTTCAGGTCGCGCAACCGGGGCGTCCGGTGGACGTGTTGTTGATCGCCGGCGAAGGCGCGTTCGACATGCGCTATCAGCGCACGTTGCGTGCGCTAATCAAGGTCCTGAATCGGGCAGGGATCGACTACGCGGTGCTCGGCGGCGTCGAAACCGATACCGGCGACACGGCACGGCGTCTCGGCGACGAAGCGACCTTCCAGCAACTCGCACAACAACTGATCGGCACGCTGTCGCAGTACTCGTTCGGCAAGATCGTGACCGCCGATCCGCATGTGCTGCACAGCCTGCGCAACGAATATCGCGCACTCGGCGGTTTCTACGAGGTGCAGCATCACACGGCGCTGATCGAGGAACTGGTATCGAGCGGCAAGCTGTCGCCGAAGGCGGTCGCCGCATTCGCGGATCGCAAGATCACGTATCACGATCCGTGCTATCTGGGCCGCTATAACGGTGAGACGGAAGCGCCGCGCCGTTTGCTGAAATCCATCGGCATCAAGGTGGTCGAGATGGAACGCAACGGGTTGCGTGGACGTTGCTGCGGCGGTGGCGGCGGTGCACCGCTGACCGATATTCCCGGCAAGCGGCGCATTCCGGATATCCGCATCGACGACGCCCGCGCGATCAGCGCGGAAATCGTCGCGGTGGGCTGCCCGAATTGCACGGCGATGCTTGAAGGCGTGGTCGGCCCGCGTCCGGAAGTACTGGACGTCGCCGAACTGGTTGCAGCGGCGCTGGAGTAACGCCATGAACAATCTCAAACGAATCGATCCGCGCCGGCCGTTCACGATCACGGTTGACGGGCTCAAGCGCATCACGCTCGGTATGACGAGTGTGGCCGGCACGTTGGATTTCGCGGCGCATGGCTCAACAGGATCGGCGCATCGCGAGCACGTGAAACCGCGCCGCACGACGGCGACACCGCAGCGCGTGCTGCTGGTGGCCGCCCACGCGGACCGCGGCGCGCTGGACGATCATGCGTGCCAGGCCCTGGCCGCCGCTGCGCTAATCGCGGACGCGACAACCGAAGTTGTGCTGCTCGTATTCGGCGAGTTTACCGGCGACGCCGCTGCGCTTGGCGCCGACAAGCTGATCGAGTTGCCGATGTTCGACCGCCGCGTTTTCGCGCCCCTGGACGAATTGAACGCGCTGGCTGCGTGCGTCGCGGCCTATGCGCCGACGCACATTTTCCTGCCCGACAACGCTACCGGCGACGGCGACCTTGGCCGCCGTTATGCGGCAGCCGCGAACGCCAGCGTCGCGACGCACGTCGTCGAGATCGACGCGGCCCATGTCGCTGTTTATATCCAGACGAATACGGCATTCGCCGCGCGCGCACTGCCTGAAGTCGTTTTGCTTGCACCGAATGCGGTCGATCCGAAGTTGCCGTTTGTCGGTGCAGGTGAGCGCGTGGTGTGGCGTTTCGATGGCGAGCCGGCTTCGTCCAAAGGCATCGTATGTGATCTTGGTATCGAGGAAATCGACGCCGCCCAACTCGCGCTTGAAGAAGCGGATTTCATCGTCTCGGCGGGCAATGGCGTGAGCGACGTCCCTGCGTTCGAGCGTCTTGCGGCCACGTTAGGTGCCGCGATCGGCGCAAGCCGCGTCGCCGTGGACGACGGCAAATTCACCCGCGACAAGCAGATTGGCGCCACCGGCAAGACTGTCGAGGCGAGCGTTTATATCGCGTTCGGGATTTCCGGCGCGGTTCAGCATCTGCAGGGCATCAAGGATTGCCGGCACGTGATCGCCGTGAATCTCGACGCCAGCGCGCCGATTGCCAAACGCGCGAACCTGACGGTCATTGCCGACGCGGAGGAAACGATCGCGGCGCTGAACGAAGCCGCGGCAGCCGCGCGCGCGGCTCGCGGCACCGGTGCTGCGTTATTGAATTCGACGGCAGTTGTGGAAGGAGCGCTTGCATGAAAATCGCCGTACTGGTTTCCGTGGGGCGGCACCCGGTGAGCGGCACGGCGCGTTACAGCCGTAACGACGCCGCCGCGCTGACAATCGCGCTCTCGCTCGCCAAAACGCATGCCGCGACGCTCGACGTATTGCACGCGGGCGATCCGTCGAATCCGGCCCTGAAGGAATATCTCGCGCTCGGTGCGCGCGCTGTCGAAGTGCTGGAAGTGTCTGCAACGTTTGAATTGCAAGGCGATGCGATAGCGCCACTCGCCACCCGTCTGCGTGGTTACGACCTTGTATTGACCGGCACCCGCGCAGAAGGCGCATTCGATAGCGGCATGCTGCCGTATCGCGTCGCCAATGCGCTGGACATGCCGCTGGTCGCCGCAGCAGTCGATCTGACGCTTCGCGACGGCTGCGCCGAAGTCCGGCAATTCATGCCGAAGGGCTTGCGCCGCGGCGTCGAAGTGCAGTTACCGGCTTTGATCGCCGTGCATCCGATGGCCAATACGGCCCCGAGCTACGCCTATGCAAGGCTGCGCGAAGGCACGATCCGCCCGGTCGCGACGCAAACACCTGGCAACCCCGACGATCTCGCCTGGACGACCCGTCCCGCGACCGCCAAACCGGTGCGCCTCGCCGCCGCTGAAAAGCGCTCCGGCCATGCCCGCATGCTCTCGGCGACGACGACCGAAAGCCGCGGCGGCAGCGTCGTAATTGAAGGGAGTTCCGTCGAAAAAGCACAAGTGATACTCGCGTATTTGCGCGAGCATCAACTCGTGGATTACTGATTTCCGGTTCGGGCCAGCATGCGACCAGGAGGGCCTGGCGCAGCGCCAGACGTGACATGCAACGGAGCACACAATGAAAGTTTCCGCAGACGTTCGCGCAATGATCGAACGCCGCAAAAAGAATCACACGCTGGAAGCGCCGTTCTATACGGGCGAAAGTATTTTCGCGCTCGACATGGAGGTGATTTTCCGCAAGCACTGGATTCAGGTCGCGGTGGAACCGGATGTGCCGGAACCGGGTGACTACATCACCGTGGAAATCGGTAACGATTCGATCCTGATCGTGCGCGACGACGACATGCAGGTGCGGGCGTTCCATAACGTTTGCCGCCATCGTGGCGCACGTTTGTGCAATACGGACAAGGGTTCGCTCGGCAATATCGTGTGCCCGTATCACAGCTGGACCTACAACCTGAACGGCGATCTGATGTTCGCCGAGCATATGGGCGAACAGTTCGACCGCTGCAAGCACAGCCTGAAATCGGTGCACCTCGAGAATCTCGCCGGGCTGATCTTCATCTGTCTCGCAGACGAACCGCCAGCCGACTTCGCCGTGATGCGCGCCGCGATGGAACCGTATCTGTTACCGCACGATCTCGCCGGCTGCAAGGTCGCGGCCTCAATCGATATCATCGAAGAGGGCAACTGGAAGCTCACGATGGAGAACAATCGCGAGTGCTACCACTGCGTCGCGAACCATCCCGAGCTGACCATTTCGCTTTACGAATACGGCTTTGGCTATCAACGCACGCCCGCCAACGAGGAAGGCATGGCCGCGTTCGAAGAGACCGTGGCGCGCCGTACCGCGCAATGGGAGGCGATGAAACTGCCGTCGGCGGAAATCGACCGTCTGGCCGATCTGGTCACGGGTTTTCGCACACAACGCCTGCCGCTCGATCGCGACGGCGAATCGCAGACCATGGACGCGAAAGTGGCCTCGAAGAAACTGCTCGGCGGTTTCGCGCAGGCCGATCTCGGTGGCCTTTCGTTCTGGACTCAGCCGAATTCGTGGCATCACTTTATGAGCGACCATATCGTCAGCTTTTCCGTGATCCCGTTGTCGGCGGGAAAAACGCTGGTCCGCACCAAGTGGCTCGTCCACAAGGATGCACGCGAAGGCATCGATTACGACGTGAACAATCTCACGGCCGTGTGGCGCGCGACCAATGACCAGGACCGTACGCTTGTGGAGTACTCGCAACGCGGCGCGACTAGCAGCGCTTACGAGCCGGGCCCGTATTCGCCGTTCACCGAAGGTCTGGTCGAGAAGTTCTGCGAGTGGTACATCGGCCGTATTGCGGAGTACAGCAATGCGCCCCAAACCCATGATGCCGGCGATGCGCCGGTTTCGCACGGCGAAAAAGTCGTGTCTTTCATGCGCTGAGCGCGACACCGCAACCAGGAGCGGGAGAAAATGATGATGCGCGATCAGGCGATGTTTCAGCTAAGCCCCGAGCCGGCTCCAAACCCCGGGACTTCAGGCGGCGAGACCTCAAACCGTGTCACCCAGCCCCGATTCTGGGAGGCGTTGCCGGCGCGCTGGAATAGCGATACCGACGAAACACTGGTGTGTTGCCAGGTTCGTCAGGAAACCCATGACGTCAAGAGCTTTTTCTTTCGCGCGCCTTCCGGGCGGGCGTTCGTGTTCGAGCCGGGGCAGTTCATCACGCTGGAGTTGGAGATCGACGGCGAGGCGGTGAATCGTTGCTATACGATCTCTTCGCCACCCACGCGTCCGCACACTATCTCCATCACCGTGAAGCGTGTGCCGGGCGGCACGGTGTCGAACTGGCTGCATGACAATCTGCACGCGGGTACGCAGGTTCGTGTGCTGGGGCCGGCGGGCGAGTTCACCTGTGCGCGGCATCCGGCGCGCAAGTTTCTGTTCTTGTCGGCAGGTTCGGGCGTTACGCCGTTGATGTCGATGAGCCGCGCGCACCATGAGCTTGGCGAAGACAGCGATATCGTGTTCGTGCACAGCGCCCGCACGCCGGACGACATCATCTTCGCGCGCGAGCTCGATCTGATTGCATCGAATCAGGCCAATTTTCGCACCGCCTTCGTCTGCGAACGGCTTGGTGCGCGGACCAATTGGCCCGGCGTCACCGGCTTTCTGACCTTGCCGTTGCTTAAACTCATCGCGCCGGATTTTCTCGATCGCGAGATTTTCACCTGCGGTCCTGCACCCTATATGCAGGCAGTCCGCAATTTGCTGGATGAGGGCGGCTTCGATCGCGGCCATTATCACGAGGAAAGCTTCTCGTTCGAGACGATCGGCGAAGTGGCCGCGCAATTGACGGCCGCGCATGTCGCGGATGCGTTGCAGGCGCCGACAGCCGCCGCGGAGAGCTTTGCCGAAGCGCGAGAGCAGGCAACTGGCTTCACCCCCGCGCAGGTCCCGTTCGAGACGGAAACAAAGTTCAAAGTGAGCTTCGCCAAAAGCAATCGGGAGATTGAATGCGGCAGCGGCCAGCATGTACTCGACGCAGCAAAGAAAGCCGGCGTGCGGCTCGCGGCTTCGTGCACGCAAGGCATGTGCGGCACCTGCAAGGTGAAGCTGGTGTCCGGTGCAGTCGCCATGAAACACGCTGGCGGAATTCGTCAGCGCGAAATCGATCAGGGCATGGTGCTGCTGTGCTGCAGCAAGCCGTTGAGCGATCTCGTGGTCGATAAGTAAGACAAGAGCGGACCCGGACTCGCGGTCGAAGTCGCCTGCGGACAACTGGATGTCGGAAAACAACGCTACCTGGCAATTCTGGCTGGCGATTCTAAATGCTCAATGGGTAGTTGAACGGCGAACGGGAGAACGGCGATGAGACTGGTAAAAAAGATACTGATATTGAGTGCGATGAGCGCGGCGCTGGCGGCAAGCAGCGTGGGTGTGTCGGCCGATACCAAGCCGACGATCAAGATTGGTTACGTGGAAGGCTGGGACGACAGCGTCGCAACGTCGAACGTCGCCGCACGTGTGATCGAAAAACGCCTCGGCTATCAGGTGCAACTCGTGCCGGTCGCGGCGGGTGTGATGTGGCAAGGCGTGGCGCGTGGCGACCTCGACGCAACGCTATCCGCGTGGTTGCCGGTCACGCATGGCGCGTACTGGAACAATTTCAAGGACAAGGTTGTCGACCTTGGCCCGAACTTCAATGATGCGAAGATCGGTTTGATCGTGCCGGATAATGCGGACGTGAAGAGCGTCGGCGATCTGCAAGCGAAGAAGGCGGAGTTCGGCTCACGCATTGTCGGCATCGACGCTGGCGCGGGCGTGATGGAGAAAACCAGCGAAGCGATCAAGGCATACGGGCTCGACTATCAACTGATGCCGAGTTCGGGCAGCGCGATGACGGCGGAACTGGCGCGCTCCGAAGCGGCAAGCAAGCCAATCATCGTAACGGGCTGGAAGCCGCACTGGATGTTCGCGAAGTACAAGCTCAAATTCCTCGACGATCCGAAGAAAGTATTCGGCGAAGCGGAGCACGTGGATAGCGTCGTGAATCCTGAGCTGGAGAAGAAGGCGCCGCCGGTGGTTGCGTTCCTCAAGAAATTCCAATGGAAGCCGGGCGAGATCGACAGCGTGATGCTTGCGACGCAAAACGGCGAGAAACCGACGGCGGCCGCCGATGCGTGGATCAGTGCGCATGGGGACCGTGTGGATAGCTGGGTGAAGTGACTTCGGGCTTCACGTGAAAGCGTTGCCGCTCCTTTTGAGCGGCAACTTGCAAAAAAAACGCCGCTATTTTTCCAGCGGCGTTTTTTTATTGCAGCACGACAGTCCGATCGCCGTTGATGAATACCCGGCGCTCTATAAACGCTTTCACAGCCCGCGCAAGCGTGATGCATTCGACGTCGCGTCCCGTCGCAAGCAACCGCTCGGGGCTGTATGAGTGATCGACGCGCTCCACGACCTGCTCGATGATCGGACCTTCGTCGAGATCGTCGGTGACGAAGTGCGCGGTTGCGCCGATCAGTTTCACGCCGCGCGTATGCGCCTGGTGATAAGGCTTGGCGCCTTTGAAGCCGGGCAGAAACGAATGGTGAATATTGATCGCGCGGGCCGCGAGCGCACGGCTCGTTTCGCCGGAAAGAATCTGCATGTAGCGTGCAAGGATCATCAACTCAGCGCCGGATGTTTCGAACAGGTCGAGCAAACGTGCCTCCTGTTGCGGTTTGGTATCGGCGGTGATTGGTAGATGATGGAACGGCAAACCGTGCTGTTGTGCGAGCGGTTCGAAATCGCGATGATTCGAGCCGATGCCCACGATATCCATCTTCAACTCACCCATGCGCCAGCGGAACAGCAGATCGGCGAGACAGTGTTCGAGTTTCGACACCATGATCAGCACCTTAGGCCGCATGCCGACGTCATGCATGGCCCATGTCATCCGAAAGCGCTCGGCGATCGATTCGAACTCGCGTTTCAGTGCCGCGATATGCAGGGTTTCGTTGGTATCGACCCCATGAAACACGCAACGCACGAAGAAACGCTCGCTGAGGTCGTCGTCGAAAACGGTCAGCTCGTCGATATAGCAATGGTGCCGGTCGAGAAAGCCGACGACGGCGGCAACCTGGCCCGCGGCGCTCGGACACGCGACAGTGAGAACCAGTTGATCGGGACGGGAATCGGCAGACATGCACTCTCCACTTGAAGCAATAGGGCAACGCCGCGGGACGCGGCATGCATCATCGCAGTAGAGCAAATCAACAGTGTGCGGGGATAGAAGCTAAACGCCGTCGCAATGGAATGGGAGCGTCAGGCGAAGCTGAGCCGGTGCGACGGAACGCAAGGGCAGGGCATTGACGTGTTTCGCGCTCATTCGGCGTCGAGTCCGCATTCGCCGAGCAGCCATTGGCGAAATGCGCTGACCGCTGGTGTCGCCGCGCGCTGCGTGACGAGCAGATAGCCGCGTTCGGTGACTACGGGCGTATCGAACGGTTCGACGAGTTGCCCCGTGGCGAGCAGTTCGTCAACCAGAGGCGCCCAGCCAAGCGCGACGCCCTGGCCCATGATCGCTGCGTGGGCCACGAGCGTAAAGCTGTTGAATGTGATGCCACGATGCGCGGCGGGCGCATCCAGACCGTGCGCCGTGAACCAGTCGGCCCATGACAGCCAGCGTGCCGGCTGCGTTGGTTCGAGATGCAGCAGCGGCAAACTCATCAGATCGGACGGTGTACGCAACTGCGGATGCGCTGCAAGAAACGCCGGACTGCACACCGGCGTGACGCACTCGGGAAATAGCTTGAGCGTGCCTCGCGCGGTCCAGTCCGCATCCTCATCGCCGAACGCAATCACAATGTCCGCCTGATCGTGCGATGGATCGAACACGTTTTGCGACGTGATGATCTTTACGTCGACGTCCGGCATTAGCGCCTTGAATTGCGACAGGCGTGGCATCAGCCAGTAGGTCGCGAAACCGAAGTCGGTGGAGAGCGTGAGGGTTTGCGGCGTGCGCCGCGCGCGGATCTCGGCGGTGGCGAGGCGGATGGTGTCGAGGGCGTTGCGCACCGCTTCGAAGAGACGCACGCCGTCTTCCGTCAACGTGACGCCGCGGTGGCCGCGCTCGAAAAGCGGTGCACCGAGTGCTTCTTCGAGTTGCACCACGCGCTGGCTGACAGCAGGCTGCGTCGAACCCAGTTCGCGCGCAGCTGCCGTGAAGCTCGCGAGACGCGCTGCGGATTCGAACATCGCCAACGCCTGCATTGGCGGCAAGCGATCCTGCCTCGACATAAGGCCCCCTTATAGGCATATAACGATTTGCCGTCTTCACAGCGGCGAATTGGACGGCAATAGTGGTGCCATGCGGAGCCGGCACGCCGGCGCCGGTCGTTCCGCTTGCAACGACACCCGCACCAACACTTGCGATTCTATTCGAGGCGCGCTCCAATGCTTGACACGAAACAGAATATTCTCATTCTGATGGCTGACCAGATGACGCCGTTTGCGCTTGCCGCATACGGACATCGTCTAACGAAAACGCCTAATCTCGATCGCCTTGCGAAGCAGGGCGTGGTATTCGACTCGGCGTATTGCGCCAGTCCGCTATGTGCGCCGTCGCGCTTTTCGTTTTTGTCGGGCAAATTGCCGTCCGCGATCGGCGCCTATGACAATGCAGCAGAATTTCCGTCGCAAACGCTGACATTCGCGCATTATCTTCGCGCCGAAGGGTATCGCACGATCCTGTCCGGCAAAATGCATTTCTGCGGCGCGGATCAACTGCATGGTTTCGAAGAACGGCTCACAACCGATATCTATCCTGCCGATTTCGGCTGGACACCGAACTGGGACGATTTCGAAGCGCGGCCCACGTGGTACCACAACATGAGTTCGGTGATCGACGCAGGCCCCTGCGTGCGCACGAATCAACTCGACTTCGACGATGAAGTCACGTTCACCACCCGCCAGAAGCTCTTCGATATCGCGCGTGAGCGGCATGCCGGCAAAGATGCCCGGCCGTTCTGCATGGTCGCCTCGCTGACGCATCCGCACGACCCGTACGCGATTCCGCAGAAGTACTGGGACATGTATGCGGACGAAGACATCGAGATGCCCACGCATCGCGACTCGTTCGACGAAGCCGATCCGCATTCGAAGCGCTTGCGGCATGTGTGCGAAACCGACCGCACGCCGCCCACCGGCCAGCAGATCCGCAATGCGCGGCGCGCTTATTACGGCGCGATCTCTTACGTCGACGACCAGTTCGGTGCGATCCTCGACGCGCTCGAACAGTCTGGGCTCGCAAAAGATACCGTTATTGTGGTGACTTCCGACCACGGCGAGATGCTCGGCGAGCGTGGGCTCTGGTACAAGATGACGTTTTTTGAAGGCGGCTGCCGCGTCCCGCTGATCGTGCATGCGCCGCAGCAGTTCGACGCGCATCGTGTGCACGAGTCGGTTTCGCATCTCGATCTGCTGCCCACGCTGGTGGAAATGGCGCGCGGTGAACAAGCAGCGGTGTGGCCGGATTCACTCGACGGGCAAAGTCTCGTACCGCATCTGCAAGGCACCGGCGGTGGCCACGACGAAGCGATCGGCGAATACCTGGCGGAAGGCGCTATAGCGCCGATTGTGATGCTACGGCGGGGGCGCTTCAAGTTCATTCACACGCCGGCCGATCCTGATCAGCTCTATGACGTCGCAGCGGACCCGCTGGAACGCGAGAACCTCGCCGCGCGCGCTGAATGTGCATCGCAGGTCGCGTCGTTTCGTGAAGAGATCGCGCAGCGCTGGGATCTCGCCGCACTGCACAACGAAGTACTGAGAAGCCAACGCCGTCGTCACTTCCATTTCGAGGCTACGACGCAAGGCACGGTCGCGTCATGGGACTGGCAACCGCATGTCGATGCGAGCCAGCGCTACATGCGCAATCACATCGATCTCGACACGCTCGAAGCAATGGCACGTTTTCCCGCTGTGACGCGTTGATGTCCCCGCTTACGATTGATCCCACCTACAGGAAGCCGACATGATGAAAAAGCTCTTCAAACAGGCTGTATCCGGCGTTGCGCTGCTGTGCGCGGCGGTCACCTTTGCCGCGGCCGCCGAGCCGCAGTCCTGTACGCAGGTCAACATGGCAGGGCCCGGCTGGACCGACATCGACGCCACCAATGCAATGACAGGCGTGCTGTTGAAGGCGCTCGGCTACCATCAGAACGTCTCGAACCTGTCGGTGCCGATCACTTATCAAGGCCTGAAGAAAGGGCAGATCGACGTGTTTCTCGGCAACTGGATGCCGGCGCAAGCACCGGTCGTCAAGCCGTTTGAGGATGAAAAATCGATCGAGGTCGTGCATCCGAATCTGAGCAACGCGAAGTTCACGCTTGCGGTGCCCGACTACGTGGCGGCCGCGGGCGTGCATTCATTCGCGGATCTCGCGAAAAATGCCGACAAGTTCGACAGCAAGATCTACGGCATCGAACCGGGCGCGCCGGCCAATCAGAACATCAAGAAGATGGTCGACGACAAGGCATTCGGGCTCGGCAGCTGGAAGCTCGTCGAATCGAGCGAGACCGGCATGCTCACGCAGGTAGACCGCGCGGCGCGTGAGAAGAAATGGATCGTGTTCCTTGCATGGGAGCCGCATCTGATGAACACGAAGTTCAAGCTGACTTACCTCGACGGTGGTGACAGGTACTTCGGGCCGAACTACGGCGGCGCCACGGTCAATACCGTTGCGCGTAGCGGGTACGCTGAGCAGTGTCCGAATATCGGCCGCCTGTTCAGGCAACTCACGTTCAATGTCGATCTGGAAAACGGCGTGATTACCGAAGTGCTGGAGAAGAAAACCGGCGTCGATGTGGCCGCCACCGAAGCACTCAAGCGCCACCCAGAATTGCTGAAATCATGGCTCGACGGCGTGAACACCGCCAGCGGCGGCAACGGCTTGCAAGCGGTCCAAACCGCACTCGGTGTGAAATAACCCCGCCATTCCTGGCTTCGAGGTCGCTACTCGACAGATTCATGTCGCATCCGGTCGAATCCTTATAAATCTGGACCCGTATTCTTGATCCGTCGATGCGGGCGTACCAGATGATCGTATGCAGTGCCGATAGCTTCAATCAGCTTAGTCAGCTTTAGTCGGCCTGGTCTGCGTGAGTGAGCTTCAATCCGTTTCAATCAGTCTCAGCCGGTTTCGAACTGCCCGTCATGCGAGAAGCGCCGCGCGTTGGAAGACAGCGCGCAGCAGGGATCGCTTTATCCACCGAAATACGCAGGCAAAGAGCAGGGGAGAATTAGATGAAGAAGAAAAATGCCGTTAGTCTTTCGGGACTCGCCCTCGCGGCAAGCGCGGTATGCGCACCGACGGCGGCCCATGCACAAAGCAGCGTCACCCTGTACGGGATTCTGGACGCCGGCATCACCTACGTGAACAATGCCGGCGGTGCACACCAGTTCAAATTCGACGACGGCATTTCGTACGGCAACCGGATCGGCTTCAAAGGCGTGGAAGATCTCGGTGGTGGCATGCAGGCGGTCTTCGTGCTCGAATCGGGTTTTCACCTGGGCAATGGGCAATATGCATTCGGCGGTGCTGAATTCGGGCGCCAGGCTTACGTCGGCATCAAGAATTCGTGGGGGACTTTCTCGTTCGGTAATCAGCTCGATATGACCGAAGAGTTTGTGTTTCTGTACAACATCTCAGCATGGGCGAGCGGCTACGCGATTCACCAGGGTGACTTCGACCGGATGAACGGCGACCGTCTGCCGAACTCGGTGAAGTTCCTGTCGAACGATTTTGCCGGCTTCACCTTTGGCGGTATGTACTCGTTCGGCAACACTGCTGGCGACTTTCACCAAAAGAGCGCATGGAGCGTGGGTGCGCATTACGACCACGGTCCGTTCAACATGGGCGTGGCGTATACGCAGTTGAACGATCCGTTCGGTATCTATGCTTTCGATCCGTACGCGATGATCGGCACGCGCACCTTCCTCGGCCAACCGACCGTGTCCGTCGATCCGGCCACCGGCGCGGTGACCGATCTGTATAGCTCGTCGGCATTCCCGGTGGATAGGCAAGGCGCGTTTGCGGTCGGCGCAGCCTATACGATCGGCAACCTGATGCTCTCCGGCGATTTCACCTACACGACGATCAAGGGCTTCGGGCAGACCTCGCACATGCTGGTTTATGAAGCGGGTGCCTCGTATAACTTCACGCCTGCGCTGTCGCTGTACGGGGGCTATCAGCACACGAGCTTCGAAGGCAATCACTGGAACCAGGGTTCACTCGGCCTGCACTACCTGTTGTCCAAGCGTACCGATGTGTATATTTCCGGCGACTATCTGCGTGCGTCGGATGGCGTGAATGCGGTGATCGGTTATAGCTTCACGCCGTCGTCGTCGAATACGCAGTCCGATGTGCGGATCGGGATGCGGCATTCGTTCTAGTCTCCAGTCTATTGAAGCGGGCGGCGCTCCGGGTGCGGGAGCCGCTCGCGTTTATCAACTCCCCCTCATATGCAGTACCTGGCGTCGGTTAACGATGTTGCCGATCATCGTCGACATGCAGGTACTGGCTCCCCGTACGCGGCGGTATGTCGAGCGCTCCGTCACCCTCTCTGAAGTAGCCGGCACCCGCCGCTCCTTGCCTGCCGCCTTTCCCCAATACCTCCAGCCATAAGAGATCTTCGTCGTTCGCATCGCGACGGCGGAAGAATCGACCTCAAAATTGTTGCAAGCCGCTATTTCGGCATACCGATCTTCGTGCGAATTTTTGCCTCGCGGCCGCCCAGTTCATGGTGGATGGTCAGTGTTTCGATGGCCGCGGAGGGAGCAGCAACGCGGTTATGAGTTGTTTCGAGGGTAAGCGTGCTGTCGCGTGTTTGCGGGAGATGACGGCATGCCGAATCTCGACATTAGTCGTAATGGGAGGGTCGACCGGGATTCGTAAAAAACCCGCCGGATCTAACGATAAGCTACTGATTCGTTTTGAAAATCTGGATTGAAATCAAACGCCTGGTTCGATCGGCGAAAGCGATCGGTGCAACGGTCAACCCCTTTGGTCTGAATGGCTGCGGTTGAGTCGCGCGGCTACGTCGAACCGCTAAAAATACCGCGATCACGGCAATCACGAACCCGCCTGTGAGCCTGATCGAACGCGTTATCGAATATGCCGTCCGTCTGATACATTTGGTTATATACCATATGCGCCGAACGCGGATTGAACAGCGCGCGGCGAAACCCTATCCTCTCTTTTAACAGCTGTGTCCCGAGGCTTGCCTCAGGCGCGAAGCCCATGGCCTGCGCAGCGACCTGAACCCGACCTCAACGACTCCAGGTCTGCAGATGCGTTCGCAGCACCCGGTTACCTAGTTCGGAGCAGAACATGATTGAAGAGTTGCGGCCCACCCCGCCGGTGCAGGAACGAGATCGTGCATTCTGGTCGTGCATTCGAGACGGCCGGCTGGTTGGGCAGAAGTGCAGACAATGCGGCGAAGTCCGCCTTCTGCCGGCATCCCGATGCGCCGCGTGCCTGTCCGGCGAATACGAGTCGGTCACGCTGTCCGGCGAAGGCGTGATCGTAACCGCATGCCGGTTTCACCGCGCCTATTTCAAGGAACTGGTCGCCGCGGTCCCATACACCGTGGTGCTGGTGCAGCTGAAGGAAGGCCCGATGCTGTATAGCAATCTGGTCAATGAGCCTGACACGCTGCCGACCCCCGGCACGCCAGTTCGGGCGGTCCTAAGACCCTTTGGCGAAAAAGGCGGCCTGATCCTGTTTGAAATGCAGCCTGCCTGAAAAAAGGCGCGCCCTTACATTGAAGCTAACAAGAAGGCCGGTCTGCAGACACCGGCTGTATCGCCTGCCTGACAGGCGGATCAGGAGATCGATAGCGTGCGCGAGCCTAGCTATACCCTTAATGAATTCATCGACCGACACACCGTTCAGGCCGACGACATTTCCGCCTTTCCGCTGACCGCGCTGGCCGCCACGCTCGATCGCACGGAAGCCGGCGACACCGTGCCGCCGCTGTGGCACTGGCTATATTTCCTGCCCGTCGCACCGCTTGCGGAAGTCGGGCCGGACGGCCATCCGAAGCGCGGCGGCTTTCTGCCGCCGGTGTCGCTGCCGCGCCGCATGTGGGCCGGCGGCCGGCTGACCTTCCATGCGCCGCTAAAAGTCGGCGAACACGCGAGGCGCACCTCGACCATCGCCAGCATCGAAGACAAGACCGGCCGTTCGGGCCGTCTCGTGTTCGTCACGGTGCAGCACACGATCGAGGCGGGAGGCGAGTTGAAGATCGAGGAAGAGCACGACATCGTCTACCGCGATGCGCCGCAGCCAGGCCTGGCACCGCCGAAGCCGGCGCCCGCGCCGGAAAGTGAAACGTGGCGCCGCACGATCAACGCAGATCCTGTGATGCTGTTTCGCTACTCGGCGCTGACCTTCAATGGCCATCGCATCCACTACGACTATCCGTATGTGACGCAGGTGGAAGATTACCCGGGGCTGATTGTCCACGGTCCGCTGATTGCGACATTGCTGGTCGATCTGGTGCGCCGCGAACGTCCCGCTGCGACGCTGAAGAGCTTCGCGTTCACGGCGCTGCGCCCGACTTTCGCCGATCAGCCATTCAACGTCTGCGGCAAGCCCTCGGACGACGGCAAGTCCATTGACCTCTGGGCCAAAGATCACGACGGTTACCTGACGATGCGCGCGAGCGCCGTACTGGCCTGACTTCCAACGACTCTCATCTGAATTCAATCTCATGCAAACGACGCAGCAGGACTCCTTTCAGGACATTCGCGAAGCGGTTCGCGATCTGTGCCAGCAGTTCTCTGGCGAATACTTCCGCAAGATCGACGAAGCCCGCGGCTATCCGGAAGCATTTGTCGATGCGCTGACCAAAGCTGGCTGGCTTGCCGCGTTGATTCCGCAAGACTTCGGCGGCTCGGGGCTGGGGCTCACGGAAGCGTCGGTCATCATGGAAGAGATCAATCGCGCCGGTGGCAACTCGGGCGCGTGCCACGGGCAGATGTACAACATGGGCACGCTGCTGCGTCACGGTTCCGAAGAGCAGAAGCGCAGGTATCTGCCGAAGATCGCGTGCGGCGATCTGCGTCTGCAGTCGATGGGCGTGACCGAGCCGAGCACCGGCACTGATACGACAAAAATCAAGACCACTGCCGAGCGACGCGGCGACCGCTACGTGATCAACGGCCAGAAAGTCTGGATCTCGCGCGTGCAACATTCGGATCTGATGATCCTGCTCGCGCGCACCACGCCGCTTGCGGACGTGAAGAAAAAATCCGAAGGCATGTCGATCTTCATCGTTGACCTGCACGAGGCGATCGGCCACGGCATGACCGTCCAACCGATCCTGAACATGGTCAATCACGAGACCAATGAACTGTTCTTCGACAATCTCGAAATCCCTGCTGAGAATCTGATCGGCGAAGAAGGCCAGGGCTTCAGATACATCCTCGACGGTCTGAATGCAGAGCGCACGCTGATCGCCGCGGAATGTATCGGCGATGGTTACTGGTTTGTGGACAAAGTCACTGAATACGCGAAGGAGCGCGTCGTGTTTGGCAGACCGATTGGCCAGAACCAGGGCGTGCAGTTTCCGATCGCGCGTTCGTTCATCAACGTCGAAGCGGCGAGCCTGATGCGTTTCGAAGCAGCGCGCCGCTTCGATGCACACGAGCCGTGCGGTGCGCAGGCGAACATGGCGAAGCTGCTCGCCGCTGATGCGTCCTGGGAAGCGGCGAACGCCTGTTTGCAGTTTCATGGCGGCTTTGGCTTCGCATGCGAATACGACGTCGAGCGCAAGTTCCGCGAGACGCGCCTCTACCAGGTCGCCCCGATTTCGACGAACCTGATTCTCTCCTACGTGGCCGAGCATATTCTCGGTCTCCCGCGTTCCTATTGAGAGGCGGCATCTGATGAGATCGCGACACTATCGCGGTATGACGCGACCAAAGACCTTGCGGCTAACCGGGGACGGCTCGTGCCGCGCGCCGCAACTCGCGGTATCGGGACAGGTGAGCGCATGAACGCCGCATTGCCCTGTTCGTATCTGTTCGTGCCCGGCAACCGGCCGGAGCGTTTTGAGAAGGCGTACGCCGCCGGCGCTGATGTAGTCATCCTCGACCTTGAAGATGCCGTTCAGCCGGATCAGAAACTGGAGGCGCGTGCGACTGTGCTTGCTGCGGCCAAAGCGGCGCGGCCCGCATGGGTGCGCATCAACGGCTCCGACACCCAATGGTTCGCTGACGACGTCGCAGCGCTTTCGGGGCATCCAGGTGTCGCCGGTATCGTCTTGCCGAAGGGCGAAACGCGTGAACAGGTGGAAGCGATTCTCGCGCACGCGCATCCAGCGATCGGTGTCTTGCCGATGATCGAAACGGCGCGCGGCTTTGCGCAGCTTGCGGCGCTGTGCGGTGCACCGCGCGTCACACGTGTCGCCTTCGGTACGCTCGATTTCCAGATCGCTCTCGGCATCGATGGCGACGGCGAAGAACTGCATATGTTCCGCTCGCAGATCGTTCTGGCCTCGCGGCTCGCCGGCATTGGCGCGCCGGTCGACGGCGTGACCACCACGATCACCGACGACGCCGTCATCGAAAGCGATGCGCGGCGTGGCCGGCGCTTCGGATTTGGCGGCAAGCTCTGCATCCATCCGAAGCAGCTTGAGCCGGTGCATCGCGCATACGCGTGGAGCGAGGCAGAGCGCCAGTGGGCGCAGCGCGTCTTGCGCGCAGTGGAGACGAGCAATGGGTCGGCCGTCGCGGTCGACGGCAGGATGGTCGATTTACCGGTCATCCTGAGAGCGCGCCGGATCATGGACGGCGCGTCCGTGTGACATTGATACGAAGGACATAAAACATGAGCTACCTGCCTTCAGGCATGCCTGTACCCGAACCGGACGCGGAACACGCGCACTTCTGGCAGGCGTGTCAAAACCAGACACTGCGAATCCGCTTCTGTCATGGCTGCACGCGATATTTTCATCCACCGATGCCGGGGTGCCCCCGATGCGGCTCGATGAACCTGGGCTGGAAAGAGATCAGCGGTAACGGCACGGTTTTCACCTACACGATCGGGCACCACGCGGTCCATCCTGCGCTCAAGGGGCACGGTCCCTACAACGTGTCGGTGATTTTGCTCGACGACGCCGACGACGTGAGACTGGTCAGCAACGTGATCGCTGTGCCGCCGGAAGAACTGGCCATCGGCATGCCCGTGACCGTCTGTTTTGAACCGGTGGGCAATGGCATGCTGCTGCCCCGATTCAGGCGCCGCAATCCATCATCCGGATCGACGGAGAGCGCACGATGAGCTTCCCTACACCCGACTGGCCGCATAAATACCGTCCCTGCATCGTCGGTGTCGGAGAGACGGCCTACGCAAAGCACGGCGGCCTCAACGACACCACCGAGCTTGCGTTGTGCATCGAGGCGATCCATGCGGCCGCCGCGGACGCGGGTATCAACGCGAGCGAGATTGAAGGTTTTTCATCGTTCGGATTCGAGCGCCATGAGCCGGCTATCGTACAAGCCGCGCTGGCAGCGCCCTTGCTGCGCTATGCGTCGATCGTCTGGGGCGGCGGCGGCGGCGGTTGCTCGGGCGCGGTGATGCACGCCGCGATGGCGGTCGCGACCGGCCAGTGCCGCTATGCCGTCGTGTATCGGTCGCTCTGCCAGGGACAATACGAGCGGTACGGCCAGTATCGCGCCCGCCCCATGTGGGGCTCTTACGTCGCGCCCTTCGGGTTGATGTCACCTGCACTGATGGTGGCGCTCACCTACCGGCGGTTCATGCACGAGTGTGACACAACCGCGAACCATCTTGCCGAACTGGCGCTGACCCTGCGCGCCAACGCACAGGCCAATCCGCGCGCGGTGATGCGCGGTCACCCACTGGCGCGCGAAGCGTATTTCGCGTCCCGGATGATCGCCGACCCGTTCAGACTTTACGACTGTTGCCTCGAGACCGACGGCGCTTGTGCGGTCGTCGTGACGACCGAAGAGCTCGCCCGCCGTCTGCAAAGGCCAGCCGTGCCCATACTGGCGGCCGCGCAGGCCAGCGGTCCCCGTTGGACGCTCGGGCCGATGGGTTCGCACAATATGCCCGTCGAAAACTATGCGACGACGAATTCAGCGGAAGTCGCCAAAGCGATTTATGCGCAATCCGGGCTAAAGCCGGGTGACATCGATGTCGCGCAGATCTATGACGCCTTCACCGGGCTCATTCCGATGGGACTTACGGACTACGGCCTGTGCGAACGAAGCGAAGTCGCGTCACTCATTGATTCGGGAGCGCTCGCACAGGGTGGCCGGCTGCCAATCAACACGGCGGGCGGCTTGCACTCCGAGGCCTATCTGCACGGGTTGAATCTGGTCATCGAGGGGGTACGCCAGGCGCGTGGCGACTCAACCATGCAGGTGCCCGACGCGCGGCACAGCCTCGTCACCAGCGGTGGCGGCACTGGCCACAAGAGTGCGCTGATTCTGGGCCGGCCTTGACGCGTCGCTGCCGCCGGCCGTCGTCAAGCTGGGGTCCCGCACAACCTGATGCAAGGAACAGGAATATGTCAGAAAACGTACCAGCCATCGACGCGGAGATGGTATTTCGCACGCGCATGGATCTGGGAGAGGGACCGCTTTGGGATCCCGCCGGACAATCGCTTTACTGGACCGACCTGATTAACCGGAAGCTCTTCAAAGGCAATCCGTCGACGGGCAACTATGTCGAGCGAAATTTGCCGTACAAGGCATCGCGCGTCACCCATTGCAGCGATGGTCGACTGCTGGTTTCATTCACGCGTGGCCTGGCGTCAGGCGCCTTCGAAAACGAAGACTTTACGCCACTGACGCCAGGTTTCACGGTGCCGAAGGAAGTCCGCTTCAACGATGGCGCCTGCGACGCACTGGGTCGTTTCTGGACCGGCACCTACGATCCGACGCTAAGATCGGCTATCGGCTGCCTGTACTGCGTCGAAAACGGGCGCGTGTCGACAAAGGCCGAGGGTCTCATGCTGTCGAACGGTCTACGTTTCAGCCCGGATAACAGGACGATGTATTTCGTCGACACTGTACCAGGACAGATCTGGGCCTACGAGTATGAACTCTGCAGCGCCGTGCTTGGCAAACGCCGTCTCGTCGTCGACTACAGCGGCACCGGCGCGAAGCCTGACGGCTGCGCGATCGACGCCGACGGGTGCCTCTGGGTCGCCGAGGTCGACCGGGGCCGGGTTGCGCGCTACGCGCCGGACGGCAGGCTCGATCAGGTGGTGCGCGTGCCGGTGCTGAAACCCACATCGGTGTGCTTTGGCGGTCGGGAGAATAACGTGCTGTTCATCACCTCCCGTTATGCCGGCGTTGATTCGGGGGAGCAGAACAACCCGCTGGCGGGGGCCGTATTCGCTGCTCAGGTGAATGTCGGGGGCTTACCGGAGCACCGGTACGTCCATGGCGAATGAGGGCGCAGCTGTGCCGGCGAGATCAGGCGCTGCCATGCGCAATGACGATCTTGCCGAAAGACCGCCGCCTTTCAAAGAAATGCCATGCCTCGATCGCCCGCTCAAACGGAAATACGCTATCAACAACAGGTTTCAGACGTGCATATTCCATGGCCTGCAGCATGTCCTGAAGGGCTGAGCGATCGCCCGCCGAGCTGCGGCGAAACACTGCGGCGCTATTAAACAATGCCTTGAAGTCGACTTCTGGCGTGGCGTCATCGAGAAATCCGACTAGGACAACCTCTCCTCCCGCGGCAACCGCGTTGATTGACTGATGCAGTGTGCCCGAGCCACCGACTTCCACTACGCGGTCAACGCCACGGCCACCCGTGAGTTCTCGCGTCTTTTTGCCCCATTCGGGCAAGTCGAGATAATTGATCACTTCGTCGGCGCCCAGGGCCTTGAGTCTGTCTGCTTTCGTGACGCTCGATGTTGTGGCGATGACCCGCGCGCCCAGCAGCTTCGCGAACTGAATCGCAAAAACCGACACGCCACCGGTTCCCTGCGTCAATACGGTGTGTCCCGGGCGCACAGGTGAGCCCCCCGTCAGCGCAGTCCACGCGGTGAGCGCCGCGCACGGCAACGTGGCCGCCTCTTCGAAGGTCAGATGAGCGGGTGCGGCCACCAGTGCCTCCTGATGCACCACCTTGTATTCGGCGAGCCAGCCGTCCCGCGATGAGCCGTAGCCATCGTTTTTCAGGGTGGCCGGCGGATGGCCGCCATACCAGCGCGGATGAAAGGTGTTGATGACCCGGCTGCCGACCTCAAACATATCGACACTCTCGCCGATCGCGACGACTTCCCCGGCCGCATCGCTCATGGGGATCAGGCCCGCGCGCTGACCACGCGGGTAGGTGCCGTTGAGCATCGCGATGTCGCGATAGTTGAGCGAGGTCGCCCGAATACGAACCAGCACCTCACCGCGTTGCGGTTGAGGTACCGGTTCGTTATGCTGCGTCAGATAGTCGGGACTCCGAGCCCGGTCAACGCGATAAACTTTCATGTCAAGGGCCTTTTGATCCATTTATAGGGCTTTTTCAGGGTCCGGCTTCAGGATAATGCGACCCATGACTCCCGAACGCTCGAGATCGGCGTGGGCGCTCGCGGCGAGTGCAAGTGGCAGCACACGGCTTACCAGCGGCCGGACCAGTCCGCGCTCCACGAGTGTCAGCGCATCTTCCAGTTGACGACGGGAGCAGCTAACGGCGCTGAGCATCGAGATATCGTGCAGAAACAGCTGGGCGGAATTGAACGGCGCGGTCTCTCCACCCAGTGCGCCAACCAGCACCCAGCGTCCATGCTTCGCAAGGCTGCGCCGCACGGGCTCGTAAATCCTCGCGCCCACATTGTCGATCACGACATCGACGCCCCGGCCGCTGGTGACGGCCCGCACATCGTTAGAGAAGTCCGCGCCGCGGGAAGTCACGATGACATCGTGCGCGCCCAGATCGCGCACCGCTTCGGCTTTGGCTTCGGTCGAGACTACGGCCACGACATGCGCGCCGCTGGCTCGTGCGAGCTGAACGCCATGCGCGCCCTGGCCACCGCTCGCCCCCGTAATCAGGACGCTCTCACCAAGGCGGACCTTCCCAACATCGCGAATCGCATTCAGCGCGGTGCCGATCGCACAGGCCACGATGGATGCCTGATCCAGTGGGATCGTAGCGGGCACGGCCGCCACGCAGTCTTCGCTGACTGCCACGAGCTCAGCGTAGCCGCCATTCAAGTGGGCGTCGCCCATGAACTCCTTGCTGGCGCAATTGACTTCGAACCCGGAGCGGCATTCCCGGCAATAACCGCACACCGACCGGCGCTGGGCAGTACAGACCCGGTCGCCGACACGGAACAGGTGCGTCGCGGTCCCCACCTTCTCGACGATGCCGGCGACCTCGTGTCCCGGCACCAGTGGCAGATGCACCTTGCGCCGGAAGACGCCATTCCGTACGACCACATCGTGATAGCAGACGCCACAGGCCGCCACGCGTATCAGCACGTCGGTCGGCCGCACTTCCGGCTCCGGGATCTCCTGCAACGTCAGTACGTCGGCTGTGCCGGTTTCTTCTTGGACGATCGCTCTCATCACGGGGTATCCGAAAAAATGATTGAACTGCAGACTGGTGCGGCACACATGTAGTGCACGTTGTGAGCATTCGGGACCTGGCGCGCCCCAGCCGATTTTCGTAGCTGGCGCACGCTCTCCACGACCAGGCCCCAACCCTGCATGTAGCTTTCCGAGAGGTGGCCGCCGCTCGTATTCGCCGGAAACCGGCCGCCGAGCCGCAGGTGGCCTTCCGATACCCAGGCGCCGGATTCACCCGGTTTGCAGTAGCCGAAGCCTTCCAGTGAAAAAAGCACAGTAGGACTGAAGTTGTCGTAGATCATCAGCGCATCCATATCATCCGGCGCCAGTCCGGCGCTTGCGTAAACGGACCGGGCGAGCGCATGCATCGGTGCACGCCAGTAGTCAGCAGGCGGGAATCCCGAGCCGACCATGCTGGTTTGCGTGTCGACCGCCCGCACGTACACCGGCGGATGCGGCTGATCCCCGGCGGCGTCCGCGGTCGACAGAACCACGGCGACACCGCCGTCGTTAATCAGGCAGTAATCGAACAGCCGCAGTGGCTCCGCGATGAAACGCGAATTCTGGTGGTCGGCCACGGTGATCGGATTACGCATCACTGCATGCGGATTCAGCGACGCGTGTTGCCGGAACGTCACCGAAATTTCCGCCAATGCAAGCGGGTCGGTGCCGTACTGGTGAGCATGCTGGGCGAACATCATCGCGTGGACGGCACCGGGCGACGTCATGCCATAGGCTGACCAGAGGGCCGCATTGCCGCTGCCGTAGCCATCCCCGCTGCCACCATATGTCGCACCGCGTGAACGGCCATCGTTACCATACGCGATGGCAACCGTACGCGCCGAGCCCGCCGCGATCAGCGACGCCCCAAGCTCCATCGCGACGCCGGTCATGCGACCCTGGCCCTGCAGCGCAAATGCCAGTTTCGGATCGATGCCGTAGCCTTCGGAGAATCGCTGATAGTCCGGGATCCGCACGACGATCAGCGCGTCGATAGCGTGGCGTTCGAGACCAGCGTCCGCAAGCGCGGCCGTCAGTGCCTGCATACCGAGCGTGTAGGCATCCTCATCCGGCAGAACGCCGAACGGCGTCGCGCCAATGCCTGCGACGATCGCCTTGCTTCGTAACGGGGAGCTCATGGCTTGCTGTCCGCGGTGAGGGTTTCGACGGTGTTACCGGTAGCCGGCGATCGGGCCATGTTTGCCCGCCGGTCCCAATGCGCGCCCGGCAAGCCGGTTTCCATGATGCGGAATTTCTCAACCTTGCCTGTGGCCGTCTTCGGAAGGCTGGTCTGAAACTCGATGTAGCGCGGCAGCATGAATTTCGCCAGTCGTGTCTCGAGCCACTCGCCGAGTTGCGCCTCTGTCAGGCCGGCATCTTCAGCAACGATGGCGACGAGCCGCACGTCGTCTTCGCCGTCGCCCGCCGGGTATGCGACAACCGCGCATTCGAGAACGTTGGGATGTTGCGCGACGATCGTTTCGACTTCATAGGCCGAGACGTTTTCGCCACGGCAGCGGATCCGTTCTTTTTTGCGGCCGTCGAAGTACAGATAGCCGTCGTTGTCGATACGCATGAAGTCGCCAGTGTGGAACCACAGATTGCGCTGTGCTGCGGCCGTTTCAGCCGGCTTGTTCCAGTAGCCCTTCATCATGATCGAGGGCTCCCGTGGTCTGACTATCATTTCGCCTGCTTCGCCCGTCGGCACGTCGCGGTCGAATTCATCCACCACGCGCACTTCCCACTCGGGCGCGGCACGCCCTGCGGCACCGTCATGCCGCTCGGGATAAGGACTGTAGACGGTCAGACCGAGTTCCGTCATGCCATGCGCCTCGACGATACGCACGCCGAAGCGTTCTTCGAATTCGCGGTCATGATGTGCATTGAACATCACCCGCAAACCGTGCGACCGGTCGAGTGGCGTCGGCGGCAGTGCCTTGAGCGTAGGCGGGATGGTAAAGATCGTGACGGCAACAGTTGCCTTTGCATCGGCGACTTCCTGCCAGAACCGGGACGCGCTGAATCGTTGTGCCAGGTGGGCTTGCGCGCCCATCAGCAACGCGGGGATCGTGCCCATGCTGCGCGACATGCCGTGAAAGAGCGGCAATGGCGCGTAGATGATGTCC
>NZ_DASRSY010000044.1:0-12885 GCF_035656215.1 Paraburkholderia sp. | reverse complement strand
AAGGTTTTTGCCTGCTCGCCGCCAGGTTGGTTGGTGTGCCTGCAAAGAAACCACCGCGATGACTAATTCTTTTGGAAACCGAATCATCGCGGTGCATCAGCCTTACTGCCCAGTGGCAACGCGTGTCACGTCACCACTGGCGCCTTCCTGCAACGCAATACGCGCGGCCTGCGTCTGACCAATCAGACCTTTATTCGGATACGACGTGCGATTCAGTGCAGGTAGCGAACCATCGCGATACGCCGCGACCAATTCAGCCTTAACTTCAGCACGGGTTTTACCGCCGGTAGTCGGCACAGGTTGCGTTTCGTATGTGCCGGCACGGCCAATCCCACCACCATTGCTTTGAGCAAAAACCGGTGCGCTGGCAAGCAGCGAGAGAGCCAAGCCTGCTAAGAGATTGCGTTTCATGATTCACTCCTGTCGATTCGTTTGCAGCACGAGGAGCGCTGCGACAGGGTGAAATGTAGACTTCGAGGCGACTCGGATAAATCGCACTTTCGCGAAATGAATTGTCGCGATTCCAGAACAATCGCCGCAACGTGCATGTCTCTCGGACAACTGCAGCACAACCACAGGGCACTGCAGGGTAACTGTGCAACAACCGCGGCATTAGAGCCGCGGTTGGAATTCACTGTTCCAGATTTTGTACTTCAACTCGCGTGATTCACGCGACCCACTCCGTTATTACCGGCGTATCGAGCGTCGGAGCAGATTCGCGTTCTTCGAAAGTACGCTTCGTGCACATCGCGTCCAGACTGCCGCGTCCGCTCAGCAACGGACAGCGGTCGAACAGCTCCGCGATCCAGTCTACGAAAACACGGACTTTAGGCGACAGATGCCGGCTGTGCGGATAGACCGCGGAAATCGGCATCGGCAAAGGCTTCAGCTCCGGCAGCACTTCAACCAGCTGACCCGAACGCAGATGCGGCAGCACCATGAAGAGCGCCGGCTGAATCAGGCCGAAGCCTTCCAGTCCGCACGTTACGTAGGCATCAGCGTCGTTTACCGACACGATGCCCTTCATCTTCACTTCAATTTCTTTGCCATCAACCATGAAGGCCCAATCGATCGTGCGCCCCGTGCGGCTCGAAAAATAATTGACTGCTTTGTGATTCTCGAGGTCCTCGAGCGAAGTCGGCATGCCCGCGCGCTCGATGTAGTCGGGGGCCGCGCACGTCACGCCCTCGAACAAACCGATGCGCCGCGCCACCAGCGACGAATCCTGTAGCGCACCCACACGTACCACGCAATCCACGCCTTCCTGCAACAAATCGACGGGCCGATCCGTCAATCCGAGTTGCAGGTCGATGTCCGGGTAGCGCGTGTGGAATTCACACAGCGAAGGGATCACCAGCAGGCGCCCGATCGATCCCGGCATGTCGATGCGCAGCTTGCCATGCGGCTTCTTGTTGCCGCTCTGGAAGCTGGCCTCGGTTTCTTCGACGTCCGCGAGGATGCGCACGCAGCGTTCGTAATACGCCGCGCCGTCCGGTGTGAGCGACAAACGTCGCGTGGTCCGGTGCATCAGCCGCGTGCCGAGGAACGCTTCGAGGTTCTGAATGATGGTGGTAACCGATGCGCGCGGCAGGTCGAGCGTTTCCGCCGCACGAGTAAAGCTGTTGGTGTCGACGACACGCGTGAACACTTGCATGGCCTGAAGCCGGTCCATTGCAAACCTCCTAAAAGGGCGGGCGCTCTGAGCAGGGATCGAATCTGCAGTGAATCCGCAGAGCAATCGCATTCGATTGTTCAGGTGCGCCGAATTGTGTTGCCGGATTATAGGCATTTATTTACGAGTCTGCTGAACCCACAATTCGCACCATTGAAGTTCTATGCGCATTGCGCGGCTCGACATGGATGCATTTAAACCGCCGTACTCGTTTGTGCCCGCGGGCAGCGGCCCGGCACAGGCAGGCAGCACGGCACTCGACATTACTGACGTGCAGATCGAAGGGCACGCACAGGACATCACGTTGCGTTTGTACCGGCAGTCACAGAAAACCGCACTGCCAGTACTGCTTTATTTCCACGGCGGCGGTTTTACGAAGGGATCGATCGATCAGGCTGAGTACGCCGCGCGTTATTTCGCAGAACACTTACCGGCGCTCGTCGTCTCGGTGGGTTATTCGCTGGCGCCGCAGTTTCCGTTTCCGGCGGCGCCTGAAGACGCACACCGCGCGGCGCTGTGGGTGCAGACAAGAGCACGTGCGTTCGGCGGAAATAGCGGGAAGATCGGCGTGGCGGGCCACGATGCGGGCGGGCAGTTGGCCAACTGCCTCGCTTTCATCGCGCGGGACCGCGGCGACGTGCGCATTGCCGCGCAGGCGTTGTTCGGACCGATGCTGGATCCGAGCCTGACGCGCCTAGGCGATGAGCAACGCCTCAGTTCGGACATTACCGCGAAGGAATGCGCGGCGTGTTATCGCGCGTATCTGCCGCAAGCGTCGCAACGCATGCATCCGTATGCCGCGCCGCTCGAATCGTCGCGCCTCGCGGGCCTGCCGGCCACGCTGATTGCGACGGCGCAAAACGATGTGCTGCATGTGGAAGCGGAGAAATACGCGAGCAGTCTGATCGACGCGGGTGTGCTGACCCAGGTGGTCCGCTATCCCAGCGTCTCGCACGCCGCGTTGGCCGACCATCCGCCTGCGTTGCAGGAAGCGGTGCGATTTTTTCAGTGGCGTTTCGATGCGCGCGCCCATCGCTGAGACAGAAATAAGCAGAACTTTAATCAACGATACCGGGAGCTTCTCATGACTATCCTTCCTCTTTCCCGTCGCCGTGTGGCGATTGCCGCGCTAGCCGTCCTCGTCGTGGCCGGGCTGGGCACGTTCGGCGCGATTCGCGTCGACGCGAGCTCGCCCGCCGCGCCGACCATCATGCCGGAAGTCGATGTTGCCACGGTGGTGCAAAAGACCATCACCGACTGGCAAAGCTATTCGGGCCGCCTTGAAGCGGTCGAAAAAGTGGACGTCCGTTCGCAGGTGCCGGGCACGATCGTGTCCGTCAATTTCAAGGATGGTGCGCTTGTGAAGAAGGGCGATACGCTGTTCGTGATCGATCCGCGTCCGTACGCAGCCGAAGTCGATCGCGCCGAAGCACAGCTCGCGGCGGCGCAGGCGCGTACGGGCTACACGCAAAGCGATTGGGAACGTGCGCAACGCCTGATCGCCGACAACGCGATCGCCAGGCGCGATTACGACGAGAAGCAGAACGCCGCGCGCGAAGCGAGCGCCAACCTGAAGGCCGCGCAAGCTGCCGTCGAAACCGCGCGCATCAATCTCGGCTATACGAAGATTGTCGCGCCGGTGGCGGGCCGCGTCTCGCGTGCGGAAATCACGGTCGGCAATGTGGTGGCCGCGGGCGCAGGCTCCGCGCCGCTGACCACGCTGGTGTCGGTTTCGCCGATCTACGCATCGTTCGACGTTGACGAGCAAACCTACCTGCAATACCTGAGCCGCGCGAAAGACGGCCGCAAGGTACCGGTGGACCTGGGTCTGGCGGATGAAAGCGGTTACTCACGCAGCGGCACGATCGAATCCGTCGACAACCGGCTGGATACGTCGTCCGGCACGATTCGGGTGCGCGCGCGCTTCGATAACCAGGATGGTGCACTGATTCCGGGTCTGTATGCCCGCGTGAAGGTCGGCGGCAGCGAACCGCATCCGGCACTGCTGATCGACGATGCAGCGGTGGGCACCGATCAGGACAAAAAATTCGTGCTGGTGGTCGACCAGAAAAATCACGTCGTGTATCGCGAGATATCGGTGGGCAACATGCAGGGCAACCTGCGCGTCGTCAAGGGCGGTTTGCAGGCGACCGACCGGATCGTCGTGAACGGTATCCAGCGTGTGCGTCCGGGCGATGCAGTACGCGCCCACATGGTGCCGATGACCGCAGATCAGGATCCGAACGGCGAGCCGCTCGCACAGACGCGGGCGAAAACAGCGGACAAGAATTCGTGAGCCTCGTGCGCCGCGCTTAAGTAGTTGCCTTGTGTAGCCATATTAAGTAGCCGTAGCGGCGCATGCTCCAACGTTAAGAGCTTCCCATGAACATATCCAAATTCTTCATCGATCGGCCGATCTTTGCCGGCGTGCTATCGGTATTGATCCTGCTGGGCGGCATCATTGCGCTCTTCAAGCTGCCGATTTCGGAGTACCCGGAAGTCGTGCCGCCTTCGGTGGTGGTGCATGCACAGTATCCGGGCGCCAATCCGAAAGTGATCGCCGAGGCTGTCGCCGCGCCGCTCGAAGAGCAGATCAACGGCGTCGAGAACATGCTGTACATGCAGTCGCAAGCCAATAGCGACGGCAATCTCACGCTGACGGTGACCTTCAAGCTCGGCACCAATCCGGACCTTGCGACGCAACTGGTGCAGAACCGCGTCAACCAGGCGCTGCCGCGTCTGCCGGAAGACGTGCAGCGTCTCGGCATCACGACCATCAAGAGTTCGCCCACGCTGACCATGGTGGTCCACCTGATCTCGCCGAACAATCGCTATGACATGACGTATCTGCGCAACTACGCGCTGCTCAACGTCAAGGATCGGCTCGCACGGATTCAGGGCGTTGGCGAAGTGCAGTTGTGGGGCTCGGGCGACTACGCGATGCGCGTCTGGCTCGATCCGCAGAAAGTCGCACAGCGCGGGTTGACGGCGACCGAAGTGGTCAACGCAATCCGTGAGCAGAACATCCAGGTGGCGGCCGGTGTGATCGGCGCATCGCCTTCGGTGCCGGGCACGCAATTGCAGTTGTCGGTGAATGCGCGTGGTCGTTTGAAGACTGAGGGCGAATTCGGCGACATCATCGTTAAAACCGCGCCGGATGGTGGTGTAACGTACCTGCGTGATATCGCGCGTGTCGAACTGGCCGCATCGGAATACGGCCTGCGTTCGTTGCTCGACAACAAACCAGCCGTCGCGCTCGCTATCAACCAGGCGCCGGGCGCGAACTCGCTGGCGATTTCCGATCAGGTTCGTGCGGCGATGAAGGAGCTGGCGGAAGACATGCCGGCGGGCGTCGAATACAAGATCGTCTATGACCCGACGCAGTTCGTGCGCTCGAGTATCGAGGCGGTGATCCACACGCTGCTCGAAGCGATTGCGCTGGTGGTGATCGTGGTGATCGTGTTCCTGCAGACGTGGCGTGCGTCGATCATTCCGTTGATTGCAGTACCGGTGTCGATTGTCGGTACGTTCTCGTTGCTGCTTGCATTCGGATTCTCGATCAACGCGTTGTCATTGTTCGGGATGGTGCTTGCCATCGGGATCGTGGTGGACGATGCGATCGTGGTGGTGGAAAACGTCGAACGGAACATTGAAAGCGGGCTCAGTGCGCGCGATGCGACTTATAAGGCCATGCAGGAAGTGAGTGGGCCGATTATCGCCATCGCGCTGACGCTGGTCGCCGTGTTCGTGCCGCTCGCTTTCATGACCGGCCTGACGGGTCAGTTCTACAAACAGTTCGCGATGACGATCGCGATCTCGACGGTGATCTCGGCGTTCAACTCGCTGACCTTGTCGCCGGCTTTGTCCGCGCTGCTGTTGCGCAGCCATGGCGCAAAGGAAGACTTCCTGACGCGTGTGATGAATCGCGTGCTGGGCCGCTTTTTCAAGGGCTTCAACAAGGTGTTCCATCGCGGTTCGACGGAGTATGGCCGTGGCGTGAAGGGCGTGCTGCGCCGTAAGGGTGCGATGCTCGCGGTCTACGCGATCCTGCTGTGTGCGACGGTGCTGATCTCTCGCGTCGTGCCGGGCGGTTTCGTGCCGGCGCAGGACAAGGAATATCTGATTGCATTCGCGCAGTTGCCGAACGGTGCGTCGCTGGACCGCACGGAAAAAGTGATCCGCGATATGAGTGCGATCGCACTGAAGCAGCCGGGCGTGGAAAGCGCGGTGGCGTTCCCGGGTTTGTCGGTGAACGGTTTCACCAATAGCTCGAGCGCGGGCATCGTGTTCGTCACGTTGAAGCCTTTCAAGGAACGGGGCAACAAGAAGCTCTCGGCCGGTGCGATTGCCGGCGCCTTGAACCAGCAGTACGGTGCGATCAAGGACTCGTTCGTCGCGGTGTTCCCACCGCCTCCTGTGCTCGGTCTCGGCACGCTCGGCGGCTTCAAGATGCAGTTGGAAGATCACGGCGCGGTGGGCTACGCGGCGTTGAACAAGGCTGCGGAGGCATTCGTGAAGAAGGCGGCGCAAACACCTGAACTCGGACCGACGTTTTCGAGCTATCAGATCAACGTGCCGCAACTGAACGTCGACCTGGATCGTGTGAAGGCCAAGCAACTCGGTGTGCCGGTCACGGATGTGTTCAACACGATGCAGATCTATCTGGGCTCGCTGTATGTGAACGACTTCAACCGCTTCGGCCGCGTGTATCAGGTGCGGGTGCAGGCGGATGCGCCGTTCCGTCAACGTGCTGACGACATCCTGCAACTGAAGACACGCAATGCTGCTGGCGACATGGTGCCGCTGTCGTCCCTGGTGACGGTGACGCCGACGTATGGGCCGGAAATGGTGGTGCGTTACAACGGCTATACGGCTGCCGACATCAATGGTGGTCCAGCGCCGGGGTTCTCGTCGGGCCAGGCGCAAGCCGCGGCGGAACGCGTAGCGGCCGAAACCTTGCCGCATGGTGTGAAGCTCGAATGGACCGACCTGACGTATCAGCAAATCATCGCGGGCAATGCGGGTTTGTGGGTGTTCCCGATCAGCGTGCTGCTCGTGTTCCTCGTGCTGGCGGCGTTGTATGAAAGCCTGACGCTGCCGCTCGCGGTGATCCTGATCGTGCCGATGAGCGTGCTGTCCGCGTTGACCGGTGTGTGGCTCACGGGTGGCGACAACAACATCTTTACGCAGATTGGCTTGATGGTGCTGGTGGGGCTATCGGCGAAGAACGCGATTCTGATCGTCGAGTTCGCCCGGGAACTGGAGCATGACGGGCGCACGCCGCTGGCGGCGGCAATCGAGGCGAGCCGCTTGCGTCTGCGTCCGATCCTGATGACGTCGATCGCTTTCATCATGGGTGTGGTGCCTCTGGTGCTTTCGAGTGGTGCGGGTTCGGAGATGCGTCACGCGATGGGTATCGCGGTGTTCTTCGGCATGCTCGGCGTGACGTTGTTCGGCCTGATGCTGACCCCCGTGTTCTATGTGGTGCTGCGTACGTTGGCGGGCGGGACGATTCACGTCGCGCAGAAAGACGCGCCGCACCTTGGGGCGCCGGTGACGGACGCCTGAGGAGAAAACAATAATGAAACGTTTTGATTCTTTAGGTGGATGGGGCCGGGCGGCTGCCAGTGGTTTGCTGGTTGCATTGCTCGCCGCCTGCTCCGTGGAGCCCACGTATAAGCGGCCGGAGGTGGACACGCCGGTCGCGTTCAAGGAAGCGCCTGCTGCTGCGTCGGGGGTGTCGGCTGCGTCCGCTGCATCGGCTCAGGATACCGGTACGTGGAAGCAGGCCCAACCCGCCGACGACGCGCATCGCGGCGAATGGTGGACGATTTTCGGCGACCCGCAACTTGACGCGCTGGAAGAGCAGGCGGCTGCTGCGAACCAGGACCTGAAGGCGGCTGCGGCGCGTGTGCAGCAGGCGCGTGCGGTGACGCAGGCGGCGAAGTCGGACTGGTTCCCGAAGCTCGATGCGGGCTTTGGCCCGACGCGTGAGCGGGCGTCGGCGGCCTCGCAATTCCAGCCGGATAGCGCGGGCGGTACGAACGGCACGATCTGGCGCGCACAGGTGGGCGCGTCGTACGAGACCGATCTATTCGGGCGAGTCGGCTCGAATGTGAACGCGACGCGTGCGGACGAGCAGCAAAGTGAAGCGCTGTTCCGGTCGGTCCAGTTGTCGTTGCAGGCTGATGTCGCGCAGAACTACTTCCAGTTGCGCGAGCTCGATACGGATCAGGATCTGTACCGCCGTACCATGGCGTTGCGCGAAGACACGCTGAAGCTGGTCGAGCGGCGTTTCAAGGAAGGCGATATCGGCGAGCTGGATGTCTCGCGCTCTCGCAACGAACTCGCGAGTGCGCGTGCGGATGCAGTGGGCGTGGCGCGTCAGCGCGCGGCCTCCGAGCACAGTCTGGCGATTCTGCTTGGCAAGCCACCAGCGGATTTCTCTTTCGCGGAAGCGCCGCTCGTGCCGGTGACCGCGCGTGTCCCGTCGGGTCTGCCTTCGGCGCTGCTCGAACGCCGGCCGGATATTTCGGCGGCGGAGCGGGCGATGATGGCGGCGAATGCGCGGGTCGGTCTGGCGAAGTCGGCGTTCTTCCCGAAGCTCGATATCACGGGCGGAGCTGGCTTTGAATCGGCGACGCTGGGCGATCTGTTCATGTGGTCGAGCCGCGCGTTCATTCTCGGGCCGTTCGCCGGCACTGCGCTGACACTGCCTTTGTTCGACGGTGGCCGCCGCAAGGCAAACCTCGCGCAAGCTCGCTCGAAGTACGACGAGGATGTGGCGCAATATCGTCAACAGGTGCTGGTGGCGTTCCGTGAGGTCGAGGACAACCTGGCCGATCTGCGTTTGCTCGACGATCAGATGCGTGAGCAGAACGATGCGGTGGTTGCCTCGCAGCGCGCGGCGCATCTGTCGCGCACGCAGTACACGGAAGGCGCGGTCAGCTATCTGGATGTGATCGACGGCGAGCGGCAGGTGCTGACTTCGCAACTGCAGGCGAGCCATCTGTCGGGTACGCAAGCGGTGGCGACGGTGAATCTGATTCGCGCGCTGGGCGGCGGCTGGGGCGATGCGAAACCTGCGGGCGATGAGGCGGTGGGGGCGGTTGCGCCGGCTTCGGGTGCGGTTGTTGCAACTTCTGCTTCTGCATCGCCGGATCAGGTGGCGAAGCGCTAGAGTTTGCTTTCTAGTTAGTTAGTTGGCTGGCGAAGAACGCCGGGTTGCGCTTAAGCGCAACCCGGCGTTTTTTGTTGAGGCGGCGCACCGGTCCATGCGCCGGGGCACGCCCACCCCAAATCATTTTTCCCGCTTTCCTTCCGAAAATCCGTTCGTAGACCGCCGGTTTCCCGCCGTCTATCATGATTCGCACCTCATCTGGAGAGAGGCGATGACCTGTCCGACCTGCCGCTGTCCGCGCTGATGCGCTCACGCATTCTATCGTTGCTGCGCGCCGCTTAAACCGCGCGCTGCAGATTTCCGTTGTCCGACCGATTCCGGCGCGCCTGCCCGCATGCCGTGGGATCGGCTCGCCTCGAAACACGCCGCACCCCAAACCTGACGAGATCACCATGCGCATTTCTCTTTCTACTGTGCGGCGTTTTTTCCGCGCGTCGACGCTAACGTTTATTGGCGCGCTCGGTTTTGCCCTCGCGTTGCCGGCGGCGCCCGCAGTCGCGGCAGACACACCCACGCTGAAAATCGGCACCGCTACCAGCCCGCAAATCGAGGCGCTCAAAGTGGCCGCGCGCGAGGCGAAGGAGCAAGGGCTCGATGTGAAGATCATCGAGTTCACCGACTGGAATACACCGAACGCGGCGCTCGCCAACAAAGATATCGACGTCAACTATTTCCAGCACATTCCGTTTCTCGAGAACGCAAAGAAGCAGGGCGGCTATAACTTTGTTGCAATCGCGCCAGGTACGATCATGAAGATCGGTCTGTACTCGAAAAAGATCAAACGCTTTGACGAATTGAAAGACGGTGCCACGGTCGCCATTGCTAACGATCCAGTCAATGGCGGACGCGGTTTATTGTTACTGCAACGCGCTGGTCTCATCAAGCTGACGCCGGGCATCGACTATCGCGCCACGACACTTGACATCATCGACAATCCTAAGCATTTGAAGATTGTTCAGCTTGAGGCATCGCAATTGGCCCGCTCGCTCGACGACGTCGATCTCGCACAAGGCTATCCGAGCTTTATCAAGCTCGCGGGCACGACCGATCCGAATAGCGCATTGCTATTCGATGGCCTGGAGAACAAGAACTATGCGATCCAGTGGGTCGTGCGCCCGGAAAGCGTCAACGATCCGCGTATCCGCAAGTTCATCTCGATTTATCAGCATTCGCCCGCTGTGCGCGCCGCGCTCGACAAAGCCTTCGGCAATCTCTATGCCGTCGCCTGGTAAGTCACGCAGCTAAGTTACGCAACTCAGTTGCGGAACCAGGTCACGTAACCAGGTCACGCCGCTAGCAACGTTGCATAGAGCAAGGAGCCGCACAATGGCGAAGAAAAAGATCCTGTTGAACGCGTTCAACATGAATGCGGTCGGCCATATCAATCATGGTTTGTGGGCACATCCGCGCGACCGTTCTGCGCATTACACCGACCTCGACTACTGGACGAGCCTTGCGCAAACGCTCGAACGCGGCAAGTTCGACGGGATATTCCTGGCGGATATCGTCGGCGTGTACGACGTTTATCAGGGCGGCCCCGAAACGCCGTTGCGCGAATCGGTGCAGATTCCGATCAACGATCCGTCGCTGATCGTGCCCGCGATGGCGCATGTGACGAAGCATATCGGCTTCGGCGTCACCTCGAATCTGACTTACGAGCCGCCTTATCTGTTCGCGCGCCGTATGTCGACGCTGGATCATCTGACCAAAGGCCGGGTGGGCTGGAACATCGTCACCGGCTATCTGGACAGCGCAGCGCGCGGCATGGGTCTCGCGCAGCAGATCAGCCATGATGACCGCTACGACCGTGCCGACGATTACATGGACGTGGTCTACAAGCTATGGGAGCAAAGCTGGGAGGACGACGCGGTGGTGCGCGATCGCGCGACACGTATCTTCTCGCATCCTGACAAGGTGCATCGCGTGAAACACGACGGTCCGTACTATTCGATCGACGCCATTCATTTGAGCGAGCCGTCGCCGCAACGCACGCCGGTTCTGTATCAGGCGGGTTCGTCGAGCCGCGGCGTCGATTTCGCGGCACGTCACGCGGAATGCGTGTTTGTGGGCGGCCAGAACAAACAACTCACGCGCTCCATTGTCGACGACATTCGGGCACGGGCGGTGAGCTTCGGCCGCGCGCCCGACGACATCAAGATCTTTGCCGGCATCACCGTTGTAGTCGGCGAAACAGAACGCGCCGCACAGGAGAAATTCGAGGAATACCGGCGTTATGCGAGCGCCGAGGGCGGCATCGCGCATTTCTCCAGTTCGACCGGCATCGACTTCTCGCAGTACGAACTGGACGAACCGATTTCGTATGTGAAGACCGAATCGATGCAGTCGGCAGTCGAAGCGATTTCGAAGAAGAGCGTGAGCGGCGTGTGGACCAAACGCAAGGTACTCGAACAGATGACGCTCGGCGGCCGTGCGAAACCCGTAGTCGGTTCGCCGCAGCAGATCGCGGATGAGTTGGAGTCGTGGATAGAAGAGGCCGGCGTCGACGGATTCAATCTGACGCGTACCGTCATGCCCGAATCGTTCGAAGACTTCGTCGATCTGGTGGTGCCGGAATTGCAGAATCGCGGCGTCTACAAGGAAGACTACGACCCGGCGCCGACGCTGCGTGAAAAGCTGTTCGGCGGCGGTCGCGCGCGACTGCCTGCGGTGCACGCCGGCGCGCAGCATCGGCGGAGCGCGCAAGCCGGTGTGCGATCCACCGTGGAAGCATAGAGGAGCGAAGCCATGGCTAATCTATTCGACGTGCCGCAGTTTATTGAAGACGCGCCGTCCCTCGCCTTGAATCGTGTCGCGGCCGATGCCGCGCAAGAAGCCGTTGTATTCGACGACGTCGGCAAGGTGTTCGCCAACGCGCGAGGTGTGTCGACCGCGGCGCTTGCGAATGTCACGCTGAACGTGGCGCGCGGCGAAGTGTTCGGCATCATCGGTCGCAGCGGCGCGGGAAAATCGACGCTGCTGCGGCTCGTCAACGGTCTGGAAAAGCCAGGTTCCGGCGCCGTGCGTGTGAATGGCGTGAGCGTCGGCGAACTCGACGAACGCGGACTGGTCACGCTGCGGCGGCGCATCGGCATGGTGTTCCAGCATTTCAATCTGCTCTCCGCGAAAACGGTGCGCGAAAACATTGCGTTGCCGCTAAAAATCGCCGGCGCGCCTAAAGCGGCGATCGACAAAAAGGTCGACGCCTTGCTCGAACTGGTCGGTCTGTCGAGCAAGCGTGACGCCTATCCGGCGAGTTTGTCCGGCGGCCAGAAGCAGCGCGTCGGGATCGCGCGCGCCCTTGTGACCGACCCGGACATTCTGCTGTGCGACGAGGCGACGTCCGCACTCGATCCAGAAACGACGCAAGCCATTCTCGTGTTGCTGCGCGATATCAATCAGCGGCTCAATCTGACCATTGTGCTGATTACGCATGAGATGCAGGTTATTCGCGAAGTCTGCGATACGGTGGCGGTGATCGAACGCGGCGAAGTGGTGGAAACAGGACCTGTTTGGCGCGTGTTCGGCGACCCGCAGCACGACGCGACGCGCGCGTTGCTGCGAACCTTGGTGCATGACCTGCCTGCGGACCTGGCCGCGCGAGTGAAACCATTGCACGGGATCGAGCAAGCGGATGCACAGATTCTGCTTGACGTGCGATTCACGGGCGGCGATGCACGTGAGCCTGACCTCGGAGGGTTGACGTCTGCATTGAGCATTGACGGTGGTCGTGTGAGTTTCGTGCATGGCGGCATCGACCGGATTCAGGGGCATGCGCAAGGGCGCCTGGTGGTATCGGCAGAGGTGCGCGCGAATGCGGACGGCACGATGCAAAAGCAGATCGCGACGCTACTCGAGCGTGCGCGTCACTATGCCAATCATGTCGAGGTGCTCGGCTATGTCTGATCTCTGGCTCTCGGAACTCGCCGATGCAATTCGCGACACCATCGTCATGGTCGGTGTATCCGCCTTCGTGGCGGCGTTGATCGGCATTCCGCTCGCACTGGTGCTGGTCACCACCACGCGCGGCGGCATC
>NZ_DASRSY010000043.1:0-7313 GCF_035656215.1 Paraburkholderia sp. | reverse complement strand
TCCTTGAACTCGGTTGCGTCGAAATGGTGAACCGCCGGCTCACGGGCAACAACCTGCACTTCTACATCAACCCGGAACGCGACAGCGATCCGGGCGCACTGGCGGTTCATGGGCTGACCACCGAGTTCCTGAGCGACAAGCCGAAGTTCGCCGAGATCGCCGATCAGATTCGCGACTTCATTCAGGACGCGGAGCTGATCATTCACAACGCGCCGTTCGACGTCGGCTTTCTCGATGCCGAATTTGCGCTGCTGGGTTTGCCGCCGGTGAAAACCTACTGCGGCGAGATCATCGATACGCTCGCGCGCGCCAAGCAGATGTTCCCGGGCAAGCGCAATTCACTCGATGCGCTGTGCGACCGCTTCGGCATCAGTAACGCGCACCGCACCCTGCACGGCGCGCTGCTCGACTCTGAATTGCTCGCCGAAGTTTATCTGGCGATGACACGCGGCCAGGAAAGCCTCGTCATCGACATGCTCGGCGATTCGCACGGTGGCGGTGATGCGCACGCGCCACGCATCGCGATCGATTCGCTGAATCTGGTCGTGATTGCTGCGAGCGACAACGAAGTCGCCGAACATCAGGCCGTGCTCGACGGCCTGGACAAAGCGGTCAAAGGCACGAGCGTGTGGCGCCTCGAACCCACGCCGGCAGCGGATGAGCAAACCGCTTAAAAAGTACTTTACGAGCCTGGAAATCCCTGACATAATTCGGCTCTCTTCGGGTGGTTAGCTCAGCGGTAGAGCACTGCCTTCACACGGCAGGGGTCACAGGTTCAATCCCTGTACCACCCACCAGATTCGCGTGACCCGCAAGAGAAAGCCCTCGAACGTAAGTCGAGGGCTTTTTTGTTTTTGCATGCATGCCGGCATGCTCCGGATTGATCGCGTACGGGCGCACTGAAGCGCACTTGCGCCTGCTCCGCGTCGGAGTCAACACCGAACTTTCGTACGATTGCAGTCGCCAAATACTGCTGATATAGTCAGTCCTCGGGCACTAGCCCCGTCTACTTTCACCACCTCATTCGACTACAGGGAGGCGTCACATGTTCGCAGTGCATATCGTCGTCCCTGGAATGGTCTCTCGACCATTCTCGCGACTTTAAGTTCGTCGCGTCGTCGCTCACGCGGTTCTGCCTGAACAGGCCGTCCGCGCAAATTCCAGACAGTCCGTAGTCTCGTTGCCGGCATCGTTGTCGATATATCCCGGCTTGCTTGACTGTCTCTTCCTTTCGCTTCTGACTGGAACCTCGGTGCGCTCGCGCGCCACCGGGTCGTGGCAAATGACTAGAAAAAAACTCGACTTTCGTGGACAAGCCTTCAGGGATGTCCTCGGCTTCACCTTCCGTCACTGGGCCAAACAGCCTTGGCGCATCTTCGCAATTGCCGCGCTGGCGCTGCTCTCGGCATTGGCAGACATCTTCACGCCGATGTTCGCCGGACGGCTCGTCGACGCGATCGCGTCCGGCTCGGCCGGCGACGCCGTCGCGTGGCACGCTGCGATTACCGCCTTCTGTGTGCTGGGCGCGCTTGGGCTGAGCGCCACGCTGCTTCTCCAGGGCGTGTTCTTCAACCTCATCAGACTGACGCTCAAGATGATGAGCGACATCGCCGCCAACGCGTTTCATCGCGTGCAACGCTTTTCGACGGACTGGCACGCCAACAGCTTCGCCGGATCCACTGTGCGCAAGATCACGCGCGGCATGTGGGCGCTCGACCTGCTCAACGACACGCTGCTGGTCGCACTGTTGCCATCGCTCACCATGCTGGTCGGCGCAACGGTGCTGCTCGGCTGGCGCTGGCCGATGATGGGCGCGGTCGTCGGCATCGGTTCGGTGCTGTATATCGCGGTGACCGTGGCCATGTCGCTCGGCGTCGTTGCGCCCGCCGCACGTCTCGCGAACGCATGGGATACGCGCATGGGCGGCGCACTCGCTGACGCCGTCAGCTGCAATGGCGTGGTGAAAGCGTTCGGCGCCGAAGAGCGCGAGGAAGTCCTGCTCGAACGCGTGATCGGCAAGTGGCGTCATCGCACGCGCCGCACGTGGACGCGCGGCACGATCAACGGCGGCTTGCAGGGTGGCATGCTGGTGGCAATCCAGGCCTCCATTCTCAGCGTCGCGTTGCTGTTGTGGGTGCGCGGCGAAGCGAGCGTTGGCGACATCACGTTCGCGCTGACGATGTTCTTCATGCTGCAAGGCTATCTGCGCGATGTAGGTATGCACATCCGCAACCTGCAGCGTTCGGTCAACGACATGGAAGAACTGGTGTCGCTGGAAAACCAGCCGTTAGGTATCGAGGACCGCCCCGGCGCGGGCCCGATCGCGATCGGCAAGGGCGAGATTCGCTTCGAGCACGTGACCTTCCACTACGGTGCGAAAGCCTCGCCGCTCTATGACAACTTCTCCGTGCGCATCGCGCCGGGAGAACGCGTTGGGCTGGTTGGGCATTCTGGTTCGGGGAAGACGACCTTCATCAAGCTGATCCAGCGGCTCTACGACATTTCGGAAGGCCGGATCACGATCGACGGTCAGGACATTGCCCGTGTGCGGCAAACGTCATTGCGCAGCCAGATCGCGATCGTTCAGCAGGAGCCCGTGCTGTTTCACCGCTCGCTGGCGGAGAACATCGCCTATGCCCGGCCCGGCGCGAGCCGCGCCGAGATCGAACGCGCCGCGCGGCTCGCCAGTGCGCACGACTTTATCGCGACGTTGCCTCAAGGCTACGACACGCTGGTGGGCGAACGCGGCATCAAGCTCTCGGGTGGTGAACGTCAGCGCGTGGCTATCGCACGGGCGTTTCTCGCGGACGCGCCGATCCTGATTCTGGACGAAGCAACCTCGAGCCTCGACAGCGAAAGCGAAGTGCTGATCCAGCACGCCATGGAGCGGCTGATGGTCGGCCGCACGACTCTGGTGGTGGCGCACCGTCTTTCCACCGTGCGAGCGCTGGACAGGCTGCTGGTGCTGGACAAGGGCAAAGTCATCGAGGAAGGCAGTCACGAGGCGTTGATCAGACTCGAGAACGGGCTGTACAGGCGGCTGTTCGAACGTCAGGCGCTGGAATTGATCAAGGGTTTGAGCGATTCGGAGGTCCTGCACAAGACCGACGGCGCGAAGGCGAATCGGCTCGATGATTCAAGCCTGGTGGTAGAGAAGTAAATTGCTGCAAACGTGCGGAGCGTCACGCAGAAGCCGCCGGTAAGAGGCGTTTTCTGCTGGCGTTGCGCACGCCCTCCTTCGTTCGCCCGCGACGTTTCTCACTTAACCGGATCGACGATACTGCGCGCATTCGGCGCGTCGCGGTCCAATGCGACGAACGCGGCGAACCGGCCAGCGCTTCAACCCGCGACTAGACCACACCCGCGGGCAACCCGACACCGCGCGCCATGCCGGTAGCCGCGAACACCATCAAAACCAGCAGCACAGTCTGGATCACGCTGAGATGCGCATACAAACGCGCTTTTCGCAAATCAGGCGGCTCGCCTTTTCTGACAGAGGCGCGCCAGCGCATCAGCGCGAGCATTGACGGGACTTCGAGGATAAGTATCAGCACGAGCAGCGTCATCTTGACGTGAAAGAGCGGCTCATGCAGGTAGTAGTCGGCGCCCTTTTCGAAACCGCCGAAGGCGCGCATCAGACCGGTGACGATCAGCACCAACGCCGAAATACCCCATCTCGTGTCGGCGCGGAATACGGATCGCAACGCAGCGGGCACGCTGGCTCGCCGAAGTGACCAGGTGCGCCGGAGAATCGACGCGAGGGCAAAGCCATAAGCAAGCAGATGAAGGGCGGCAAGCAACCAGCGAACCAGCATAGCGACTCCTGCAAACGACGCAATACGATCGATGTATGTCTCTCACCCACCCTCTGAAACACCGGGTGGCACTTATTATTATCGACTACCGCTCACTCTATGATGCCTGCTTCGGCCGCGGGGCGTGGCCGACTGCACAAAGCGACGGATTCAGACTTGCTGTAACGATGTGTCGAGCGCACGCGCGGCGACCCAATCGCCCTCGGTAGTCAGCGCGGTGCGGAACACGGTCTGCCGATTGTGGCCGGCCGCAGCCGGCGAATCCCACAGCAATTCGATTTTCGGACGTCGACCGAAGGCACCGCGAGTCAACGCAGGTGCGCCGACCGGACCGAGCGGCGCCGCTGGGCCGCGCGGCTCGCCGGCAACACCGAACGCCACGACGGGGGTAGGTGTCGGCGGCGCGCTCACGTCTGGGGCTGCCGCCCATCGCACGGACAATTCGCGGGCGTCGTACTGACCCACCTTGCGACGCTCGGCCCAGACGACCACCGTGCGTGTGGCCGGATCGAGCGCGACCGCATAGCGGCCGATCGCAAAGCGTCGCGCGGCGATATTGGTTCGCCACAGCGCGCGCGGCCGGCAAATCCACACGACCGCCGCGTACAACGCCGGTGCCGCCAACAGCCAGCCGTTGGTAGCCGCTACCGCCTGCGCGGCGCGCCGCCAACCGGCGCTCGCCGCAAACGCGCCGACCGACCAGACCGCAAACAGGAATCCGAGGAAAGCAAACAGACGCAGCGCTTGCCGCAGCCATTGCGGCAGCGGATGCAACGGACGCTCGGCCACGGCACGCGCGCCCGGCAGGAAGATCAGCAGGAACAGGAACACCAGGTTGATACACGCCCACGGCGAGGACACCATCGCGGACAGCGACGAGCCCAAGTCCATCTGCGCCATCGAAAAAAGCCAGCGAGCGAGGAGCACGAGACCGATGGCGCGCAGCGCGAAAATCGTTCCGGCGCCGGGCGCCGCGTTCGCACGCGACTCTTTCGTTCTCGCCAAGGCATCCTCCTGTCGTCGGCGGCGCCGCAGCCAAATTTGCGGCACGGCCATTATAGGGATATTACGGAGACAGGCTCATGCTTGCCCGTCCCAAAACCGTACTTTCTGCCACTCACGCACCAAAACGCGGCGTTCATGCAACAACGCCCCGTGGGCAAGATGCACGCGGGGCGTTCCTGGGGCGCAGTTGGACCATCTGATCGCTGGGGGTGCCGAGCTGTGGACGCCGAAAGCGCTCCAGCAAGGCGGCCCGACTGCCTTTACTTACCGCACATCAGCTGGCGTTGACTTCGCGCAGCACCGTGCGATGCTTCTGACGCAGCAGTTCTTCGTAGGTGGCGACGTAATTCTGCGCCATCACCTTCGACGAGAAACGCGATTCGAACGCCGCACGCACCTTGGCGCGCGGCAGCGTGTGCAGACGCTTCACAGCGGCAACCGCGCTGATTTCGTCTTCCACGACAAAACCCGAAACGCCGTTTTCGATCACTTCCGGCACCGAACCGCGATTGAACGCGACGACCGGTGTACCGCACGCCATGGCTTCGATCATCACCAGGCCGAACGGCTCCGGCCAGTCGATCGGGAACACCAGTGCATGCGCGTTGCCGAGAAACTCACGCTTTTCGGTTTCGCCGATTTCGCCAATGTATTCGACGTGCGGGAGCGCCATCAGCGGCTTGATCACTTCTTCGTAATAGGCACGGTCGGCCTTGTCGATTTTGGCGGCGACCTTGAGCTTCATGCCTGCCTGGCCGGCGATGCGGATCGCGCGGTCGAGACCCTTCTCCGGCGAGACGCGGCCGAGGAATGCGAGGTAGCCCGGCTTGACGTCCTTGATCGGCGTGAGCACGTTTTCCGGCAGGCCGTGATAAACGGTTTGCAGCCAGTTCGCCTGTTGCAGCGGGATGCGCTGGTTGTCCGAAATCGACACCACCGGCACGTCGCTGAACGTATTGAAGATCGGTTGCAGTTCCGGCAGATCGAGACGGCCATGCAGTGTGGTCAGGAACGGCACCGGCTGGCGGGCGAACAGCGAGAACGGGTAGTAATCGATGTGGAAATGCAGCACGTCGAATTCCTCCGCGCGGCGGCGCACTTCTTCGAGCAGCAGCATGTGCGGCGCCATCACGTCGCGAATGGTCGGGTCGAGGCGCAACGCCTGCGGCCAGAAAGCTTCGAGTTTCGCCGAGGTTTGCGAATCGCCGCTTGCGAAAAGCGTGACGTCATGGCCCTGTTCAACCAGCGCTTCGGTCAGGTTGGACACCACGCGTTCCGTACCACCGTAAAGCTTGGGCGGAACCGCCTCGTGCAAGGGAGCGATTTGAGCGATTCGCATAATGAAGAACTCCTCGTAAAAAATCAGGCAAAAATACTGCGTTTGGTAAAAGCGACTCGCTTGCTCGCCAGGGCAGTCGGGCCGGATATGCCGGCGCGGGCCTGATTCTTTCGAGAAATCCTGCGATGGATCGCTTGGGTAGTGAGCCCAGTTCAGCGGTTCGCTGTCTGCGCATGTGCCGGTAAACGCACACATGGCACCTACGTTGACAAACTGTCAGAAATTTCGGTGGGCCAACAGAGCATGCATTATCGGTGCCGGGCATCTCGCTGCACCACAACATTTCAAAGTCTTTACGTTGTTACAAAGAAGAAACACTTTACAAACCCTTGTTTTATAAGACAGTTCTACAGTAGCAACTGACTTGCAACGCTGACCCGAAGGCGGCAACTGTAAGCTCCTGTGTCAACTTTGCCGGCAGGCGTTGAAGAATTGCCGCACTGCAGTTGAATGCAATTTGTAGTTATATCCCGAAATATTCCGCAACCTGCATGAACCACCGCGCCATTGGCGGGTCGAGCAACAGTAGGTCGCGGTCGTCTATCGCGAAATCAGTCGCGCCATTGCCCGGATACACAGGGCGCAATCGCTTTTGCATGTTTACAATGCGAAGCATCGGCTTCGTGGCGAACGCTTTTGCTGTGGCCCATGCCTTGCACGCACAACCTGAACACACCAACCTCACGATCAATTGGAACACTTAACCATCGCCCAGCGTAATGTCCAGAACGCAAAGCTTGCGAGCTATGCGCATAGGCCGCTTGCGTTTCTTTTCCGCTTTATCCGCCGCCATCCGCTCGCGCATGCGATCGTCATGTGCAGCGTGTTTGCGGCTGTCGGCTGTGCGCTCGCTTCGCAATACGCGATCAAGCATCTGATCGACGTGCTCGGCGAAGGCCGGCATCACCCCGGTCCACTGTGGGGCGCGTTCGCCATCCTGGTCGGCCTGATCGCCGCCGACAACATGCTGTGGCGGGTCGGCGGCTGGGTTGCCGCGCATACGTTCGTCGTTGTCACCGGTGACTTGCGGCGCGACCTGTTCCAGTATTTGAGCGGCCACTCGCCAACTTACTACTCGGAGAAACAACCGGGCATGCTGGCGAGCCGCATCACGGCAACGTCGAATGCGGTCTACACCGCCGAGAACACCACCG
>NZ_DASRSY010000042.1:0-10006 GCF_035656215.1 Paraburkholderia sp. | reverse complement strand
TGGAGAACTTTCGCTACGCCGTCAACAGGTTTTTCCAACTTTCTCAACCCGCTCACTTCGCGCAAAGCCTTGCCACTGCTGGCTCTCCCGCTTCCCGTGCCCCGGCGTCCGGAGCACGAAAGAGCGAGATTCTAGCGAGCCACACCCCGCCTTGCAAGCGTTATTTTGACAAGCGTATTACCGATGCTTGAAAACCGGTTTGCGCTTCTCAACGAACGCGGCCATTCCCTCCTTCTGATCCTCTGTAGCGAAGAGCGAATGGAAGAGGCGGCGCTCGAAATGCACGCCTTCTGCGAGCGTCGTTTCGTACGCACGGTTAACCGATTCCTTGACCATCATCACTGCCGGCAGCGGGAATTCAGCAATGGTCGCGGCCGCAGCCACCGCCTCGTCAAGAAGGGAAGCCGCGGGAATCACGCGCGAGACCAATCCGGCGCGCTCGGCCTCGGCGGCATCCATGAAACGGGCGGTCAGGCAGAGGTCCATCGCCTTTGCTTTTGAGACGGCCCGCGGCAGTCGCTGCGTGCCGCCTGCGCCCGGCATGATGCCGAGCTTGATTTCAGGCTGACCGAACTTCGCAGTGTCAGCGGCAAAAATAATGTCGCACATCATTGCCAACTCGCAACCGCCGCCAAGCGCGAAGCCCGCCACCGCGGCAATGATCGGCTTGCGGATGGAGCGCACCGTTTCCCAGTTGCGAGTGATGTAGTCGCCTTTGTAGACATCCATATAGGTGTAGGTCGCCATCATGCCGATGTCAGCGCCGGCGGCAAACGCCTTCTCGCTGCCGGTCACCACGATCGCACCAATCGCTTCGTCGGCATCGAACTCGCGTAGCGCTGCACCCAGTTCGTCCATCAAGGCGTCGTTCAGCGCGTTCAGCGCCTTCGGGCGATTCAACGTGACTAAACCGACCCGCCCTCGCGTCTCAACCAGAATGTTCTCGTAAGCCATGCCGCCTCCTAATGGTTAATGCTGCGCGAAAACGCTTCGCGCAGCCGTCTTAATAATGCTACCATTCACCAACCAACCGGTCGGTCAATTATTCGACAGGCTTTTCCCAACGTACAGCTAAGCCCCTCTGCCATGACACATCCGCTATTCACCAAGCACGAAGACACGCTGCAAAAGGCACTCACCGCGGTCGAAACGCGCGGCTACTGGAGTCCGTTCGTCGAGATGCCCAGTCCGAAAGTGTACGGGGAAACAGCTAGCGCAGACGGCGAAGCCGCATTCAAAGCGCACCTGAACAAGACGTTCGAATTGGACCAGCCGTCGACCGGGGAAACCGTCGGCGCTGAAGTCTCGCCGTTCGGGTTCCCGCTTGGCGTACGCTATCCGAAAGCCGATCCTGCCGCGCTGATCACCGCAGCGGCCGCCGCACAGCGCGACTGGCGCGTAGCCGGTCCGCAAGCGTGGATCGGCGTATGCCTCGAAATCCTCGCGCGCGTGAATCGCGCCAGCTTCGAAATAGGCTACAGCGTGATGCACACGACCGGTCAGGCATTCATGATGGCCTTCCAGGCCGGCGGCCCGCATGCGCAAGACCGTGCACTCGAAGCGGTCGTGTACGCGTGGGATCAACTGCGCCGTATTCCCGCCAATGCCCACTGGGAAAAACCGCAAGGCAAAAATCCGCCCCTTGCGATGCACAAGCGCTACACCGTCGTGCCGCGCGGCACAGGCCTCGTGCTCGGCTGCTGCACCTTCCCGACGTGGAACGGCTATCCGGGCCTCTTCGCTGATCTGGCAACAGGCAACACAGTCATCGTCAAACCGCATCCGGGTGCGATTCTGCCGCTCGCGCTGACCGTGCGAATCGCACGTGAGGTGTTGCGCGAAGCCGGTTTCGATCCGAACGTCGTTACGTTGCTAGCCACGGAACCGAATGACGGCCCGCTCGTCCAGGATCTGGCGCTGCGCCCTGAAATCAAGCTCATCGACTTCACGGGCAGCACACAAAACGGTACCTGGCTTGAACGCAATGCGCATCAGGCTCAGGTCTACACCGAAAAAGCCGGAGTCAACCAGATCGTGATTGACTCCGTGGACGACATCAAAGCCGCCGCCCGCAATATCGCCTTCTCACTCGCGCTGTACTCGGGTCAGATGTGCACCGCGCCGCAAAACATCTACGTTCCACGCACCGGCATACGCACCGCTGAAGGCACGCTCGGATTCGACGAGGTTGCTCAGGCTCTCGCCGGCGCCGTACAAAAACTGGTTGCCGACCCGGCCCGTGCTGTCGAACTCCTCGGCGCGATCCAGAACGAAGGCGTAACCCAACGCATCGAGGAAGCGAGCAAGCTTGGTCGCGTTCTCGTGGAAAGCCAATCGCTCGAACATCCGGCGTTTGCCGGCGCCCGCGTGCGCACACCGCTCGTGCTCCAACTAGATGCTGCCACTGACCATGCGCAGTTCACCAAAGAATGGTTCGGCCCGATCTCGTTCGTGATCGCGACGGACTCGACGGCGCAGTCGCTCGACCTTGCTGGCGCAATCGCCGCCGAGCACGGCGCGCTGACACTGTCGATCTACAGCACGGATGAAGCCGTGCTCGCAGCGGCGCACGAAGCATCGATCCGCGGTGGCGTAGCACTCTCGATCAATTTGACGGGCGGCGTTTTCGTCAATCAGTCCGCGGCCTTCTCCGACTTCCACGGCACGGGCGCAAACCCGGCAGCAAATGCCGCGCTGGCCGACGCAGCCTTTGTCGCGAACCGCTTCCGCGTCGTTCAAAGTCGCGTTCATGTTGAACCGAAAGCGGCACCGGCGGTAGCTGGCTGAATGGCATAAGACAAAAGCACGGCTTTCATCCTATGCCGTTCGGCCGAATAGACCGAGTTGTGCGCCCCAACTAACATGAGACATCGGATCGGCACGTCTCGCCGATCCGTCCCAGTAGGAACCCACATGAACGACGCCTTCATTTGTGACGCAATTCGCACGCCAATCGGCCGCTATGGCGGCGCCCTGAAGGATGTCCGCGCCGACGACCTCGGCGCGGTGCCGATCAAGGCGCTGATCGAGCGTAATCCTGGCGTGGACTGGCAGGCCCTCGACGACGTGATCTATGGTTGCGCCAATCAGGCCGGCGACGACAACCGCAACGTCGCCCGTATGTCTGCCTTGCTGGCAGGCTTGCCCACAGATGCGCCCGGCGCAACCATCAACCGCCTGTGCGGCTCGGGCATGGATGCGGTCGGCACTGCTGCTCGCGCCATCAAGGCTGGCGAAGCGCGGCTGATGATCGCCGGCGGCGTCGAAAGCATGACGCGCGCGCCGTTCGTGATGGGCAAGGCCACCAGTGCGTTTTCACGGCAGGCCGATATTTACGACACGACCATTGGCTGGCGCTTTATCAATCCGCTGATGAAGCGCCAATACGGCGTCGATTCGATGCCGGAGACCGCGGAAAACGTCGCCGTCCAGTTCGGCATAAGCCGTGCGGATCAGGACGCGTTTGCGCTATCGAGCCAGCAAAAGGCAGCCCGCGCGCAGCGCGATGGCACTTTGGCTCAGGAAATCGTCGGCGTTGAAATTGCGCAGAAGAAGGGCGACCCCGTACGCGTGACGCTCGACGAGCATCCGCGCGAAACATCGCTCGAAAGCCTCAGTAAGCTCAAGGGCGTGGTCCGCCCCGACGGCAGCGTGACCGCGGGCAATGCATCGGGTGTGAACGACGGCGCGTGCGCACTGCTGCTCGCGAATCAGGAAGCGGCCGATCAATATGGATTGCGTCGCCGCGCACGCGTGGTGGGCATGGCAACGGCGGGCGTGGAGCCGCGCATCATGGGTATCGGCCCGGCGCCGGCCACGCAAAAGCTGTTGAAGCAACTGAACATGACGCTGGACCAATTCGACGTGATCGAGTTGAACGAAGCCTTCGCCTCCCAGGGGCTTGCCGTCCTGCGCACCCTCGGTCTGCGCGACGACGATCCGCGCGTCAATCCGAATGGCGGAGCGATTGCGCTCGGCCACCCGCTCGGCGCATCGGGCGCACGTTTGATCACCACCGCGCTTTACCAATTGGAGCGGATCAACGGCCGCTTTGCGCTTTGCACGATGTGTATCGGCGTGGGTCAAGGCATCGCCTTGGTGATCGAGCGGCTCTGACACGAACCCCGCTTCGCTCACCGCCTAACCGGTCAAAGAGACTTTGAGGAGACACCCAATGTCATATGAAGCGATTCGTCTCGACATCGATTCATCGAGCCACGTAGCGACCATTACGCTAAACCGCCCGGACAAGCTCAATAGCTTTACGCGCGCAATGCACCAGGAACTAAGCGCCGCACTCGACCAGGTCGAAGCGTCCGGCGCCCGTGCGCTCGTGCTGACCGGCGCAGGCCGAGGCTTCTGCGCGGGACAGGATCTCGCGGATCTCGACTTCACGCCGGGCGCCATGACCGATCTGGGCGAACTGATCGACGCGCATTTCAATCCGCTGATTCGCCGCCTGCAAAGACTGCCACTACCCGTGATTGCCGCAGTCAACGGCACGGCAGCCGGCGCGGGCGCCAATCTCGCGCTGGCTTGCGATCTCGTGCTTGCCGCTCGTTCAGCCAGCTTCATCCAGGCATTCGTAAAGATCGGTCTCGTGCCGGACTCGGGGGGCACCTGGTTCCTGCCGCAACGCGTCGGCATGGCCCGCGCCTTGGGTCTCGCCATCACCGGCGACAAACTGAGCGCGGAGAAAGCTGAAAGCTGGGGACTAATCTGGCAAACGGTTGGTGACGCCGAGCTAGCCGCCACAGCAAGCAAACTCGCGGCACAACTGGCACAGCAACCCACACGCGCCATCGCCGCGATCAAGCAGGCAATGCGCGCGGGCACGACGCAGACACTGGATCAGCAGCTCGATCTCGAACGCGATCTGCAACGTGAACTTGGTGCGTCCCACGATTACGCGGAAGGCGTACAAGCATTCGTGGAAAAAAGCGCGCCGCGCTTCGAGGGTCGTTGATATGTCCGCACAACCGAACCACCCCGCCCAGATGACACCCGACGAACTCGCTCGCGCAACTGCAGCCGCCATGTACGAAAACGACGCGTGCAGCCGGGCGCTCGGGCTCGAAATCGTAGAAGTACGCCCAGGGTATGCGCGCCTGCGCATGGCCGTGCGCGACGACTTCCTGAACGGTCATCAGATTTGCCACGGCGGCCTGATTTTCACGCTCGCTGATTCGACGTTCGCTTTCGCGTGCAACACGTACAACATCAACACCGTCGCAGCCGGATGCTCAATCGAATTCCTGCGACCGGTACAAGGCGGCGACGTGCTGACGGCTGAAGCGGTCGAGCAAACGCTGAGCGGCCGCACTGGAATTTACGACATTCGCGTCACGAATCGCGCAGAGGAGACCGTGGCGATGTTTCGCGGCAAATCTGCGCAGATCAAAGGCAACTTGATTCCTACGGGCGACTGAACAACAAATTGAGCAGCTGAGTCGCGGCGCGTCTGCGACACATTCGCAGCACCTACATAGATAGCAGCAAGCCCACGGTTTTTGCGCGCAAGCGCACCACACACCAGACTCAAGCATTGAGGCAGCAAGGAGACATTCGATGACCACCGCCCTCCCGCTCGATCCCATCGAGACAGCCAGCCGCGACGAACTTGCCGCGCTCCAACTCGAACGGCTCAAATGGTCGCTGAACCACGCTTATGAAAATTCGCCGGTCTATCGGCGAAAATTCGATGACGCCGGCGTCCACCCGAGCGAAGTGAAGACCCTCTCGGATCTGGCGCGCTTTCCCTTCACCACGAAGAAGGATCTGCGCGACAGCTACCCGTTCGGCATGTTCGCAGTGCCGCAGGAACAGATCTCGCGGATACACGCGTCGTCCGGGACGACGGGCAAGCCGACGGTCGTCGGCTACACAGCACGCGATATCGATACGTGGGCGAATCTCGTCGCACGTTCGATCCGTGCCGCAGGCGCGAAGCGCGGTGACAAGGTTCACATCAGCTACGGCTACGGTTTGTTCACCGGCGGCCTGGGCGCACACTACGGCGCCGAACGCGCGGGGCTGACGGTGATCCCGTTCGGCGGCGGCCAGACTGAAAAGCAGGTGCAACTGATTCAGGACTTCCGGCCTGACATCATCATGGTGACGCCGAGCTATATGTTGTCGATCGCCGACGAGCTCGAACGGCAAGGCATCGATCCGGCGAATTGTTCGCTGCGCCTCGGCATCTTCGGCGCGGAACCGTGGACCAACGACATGCGCCAGGCGATCGAAAAGCGCATGGGCATCGACGCTGTCGATATCTATGGTTTGTCTGAAGTAATGGGACCTGGCGTCGCTTCGGAATGCGTCGAGACCAAGGATGGCCCGACCATCTGGGAAGACCATTTCTATCCGGAGATCATCGATCCGGAAACCGGCGAAGTGCTGCCGGACGGCGAGCTCGGCGAACTGGTCTTCACATCGTTGACCAAGGAAGCGCTGCCGATCGTCCGTTACCGGACGCGGGATCTGACGCGCCTCTTGCCGGGCAGCGCGCGCACCATGCGCCGGATGGAAAAAATCACGGGCCGTTCGGACGACATGATGATCGTGCGCGGCGTCAACGTGTTCCCCACGCAGATCGAAGAATTGCTGCTCAAGCAGCACGCCCTCGCGCCTCACTATCAAATCGTGCTAACCAAGGAAGGCCCGCTCGACGTACTGACGCTGAACGTCGAGCCCTGCCCGGAATCGGCGCCGGATACTGCCGCACTGAGTACGGCGAAGCAGGCGTTGACCTATGACATCAAGGCGCTGATCGGCGTGAGCGCGATCGTGAACGTGCTGGGTGTGAACGGCATCGAGCGTTCGGTAGGCAAAGCGCGGCGAGTGGTGGATAAGCGGAAGTCGGGGCTTTAAGCAAAGCGCCAAAACGCCGAAGGTTGATGGTTGGCAACGGAGCTGATCGGCGTCAGCCCTGCTATCAAATGTGCGGGCCGTGAACGCGGATTAAACCGCAAGATGAGCGAAGCACGGTAGGTGGCGGACAAGCGGAAGCAGAGACAGAGACAGAGCTAGCGGCAGCGGCAGCGGCAGCGGCAGCGGCAGCAGTATCTGGAAACAGTGCCGCTAACGGATGCCACATGTCGGGCAAATTAGCCACGCGGCGGGTCTCAGCCAAAAATCAGGAAACCCGCCCCCTGCCACCAACCCTCACGAATTCGGCAGCAACAACCACATCCGGCCGCCCTGCTTCATCTTCCCGGCCAAATCGCCGGCATCGTCGCCGAGACCCCAGAAATAGTCCGCGCGCACGCCGCCCTTGATTGCGGAGCCCGTGTCCTGCGCGAAGACGAGGCGATTCATCGGTGAATTCGTCAACGGACGCGTGGTCTGCAGGAACACCGGCGTCCCAAGTGGAATCGAAGTCGGATCCACCGCGATCGAGCGCTCCGGCGTCAACGGCACACCTAGTGCGCCGATCGGACCATCCGCCCCGCCGCTCGGCGCACTCTCGCCGGAGGGCATCTCGCGGAAAAACACGAAGCGCGGATTGATATCGAGCAGCGCGTCGACCCGCGTGGGGTTCGCGCGCGCCCATGCCTTGATACCCTGCATGGTTGCCTGTGCCGGCGTCAGTTCCCCGCGATCGAGCAGCCATCGGCCAATCGACTTGTACGGCTGATTGTTCGTGCCGCCAAAGCCAACCCGCATCACGCTGCCGTCTTCCATCACGACGCGCCCGGACCCCTGCACTTGCAGGAAGAAGGCTTCGATCGGATCGTCGACCCACACGAGTTCATTGCCGTTGAGCACGCCCGCACGCTCGAGTTGCGCACGCGTCGGCAACTGAGCGCCCGCGCGATAACCGGATGGCCAGCGGTACAGCGCCGTCTGATACACGCCATGCCGCGTGCGCGAACCGCGCAGCAACGGCTCGTAGTAGCCGGTGACGAGACCATCGAGCGTGCCGTCGTTGTTGGCTAACTGGAACGGCGTGAAATACGCCTCAAAAAACGCGCGCGCACTGGTGACGTCCAGATCGTCGATCTGCGAGGCCGCTGCGCATGCGCGAGCCCAATTCGGTTGACGCGCAAGCCTCACGCAGTTTTGCCGCAACGCAGCCGTTGCGCCGATCAGCGAATCGTCCTGCCAGCCTGGCACCTGCTGCCACGCTACCGCTGTGAGTCGCGTCGCGGCGATCTGCCCGGGTATGATCGCGGCACCCGTGGGGGGCGAAACCGAAGGCCGGACCGCGCTGCCGCCACCGCAGGAAGCCAGCATTACCGCAACCGAAAGCGCTCCGAGCCATGCTCCGGCCGCGCGGACAAAACGCATACAATGTTCGTTCTTGATGGAAACCGCCATGTCTGATCTGTTCGACGAATACCCGATGCTCATCTTCGCGCTGGAATCGCTCCTCGCGCTCTTCCTGCTCGTCTTTATCGTTGTATGGACGTCGTCCGGCAAGAAAAAGGCCGCGCGCGCCGCCACCAATGAACAGCAAAAGCAGCAAAAATCTCAGTAAAGCTGCGCCGTAAAGCTTCTTAAAGACCGCCAGCCACGCCTGCGGTTCAATGCAAAGTACGCGGCATACGCAGAATGAACTCGGGCACGGGTGCGTCAAAGCGCTCGCCGTCCTCCGCCACGCAGAAATAGTCACCGCGCATGGTGCCGACAGGCGTGGCGATCACGGCCCAACTCGTATATTCGAAGTGCTCGCCCGGTTTGAGCAGCGGCTGATGCCCGACCACGCCCAGCCCCTTTACTTCCTGCACGTTGTTGTCGCTGTCGGTAATCACCCAGTGACGCGCAATCAACTGTGCGGGCACCTGGCCACTGTTACGGATAGTCAGCGTGTATGCAAACGCATACTGGCGGCGCTCCGGGTCCGACTCTTCGGGCAGGTACTGCACCTGCGCCGAGACGCTGAATTCGTACTGGCTCATCCTGATTCCGGTCTGGTGAAACGGGGTGTAAAAAATCGCGGGAAGCCCCGAACGCCAATGGTTTGCGGGCGCATTGGCGAAGCAGCGCTTATGGATTGGCATTCTGCTTGATGCGCGGCACGCCCGCAACCGGACAAATCCCTCTGGCCAAGGGCCGCTAAGGCGTTTTGTCACTTTTGCCGCGCGTTTCGGGAGCCAGCATCAAACCGCCCGCGAACCGGTTCAGCAGCGCACAAAACGGTAAAATGGCGTTTTCCCGCTTGCATCCGCCCCCCGCCATGACGCAATTCCGCATTGCCCCCAGCATTCTGTCCGCCGATTTCGCCCGTCTCGGCGAAGAAGTCCGCAACGTTGTCGCCGCCGGCGCCGACTGGATTCACTTCGACGTGATGGACAACCACTACGTGCCGAACCTGACGATCGGCCCGCTCGTCTGCGAAGCGATCCGTCCGCACGTGGACGTGCCGATCGACGTGCACCTCATGGTGCGCCCGGTCGACCGCATCGTGCCGGACTTCGCCAAGGCCGGCGCGAACCTGATCAGCTTTCATCCGGAAGGCTCGGACCATATCGACCGCACGCTGTCGCTGATTCGCGATCATGGCTGCAAGGCCGGCCTCGTGTTCAACCCGGCCACCTCGCTGAACCATCTGGACTACGTGATGGACAAGGTCGATCTGGTGCTGATCATGTCGGTGAATCCGGGCTTCGGCGGTCAATCGTTCATTCCCGAAGCGCTCATCAAGCTGCGCGAAGCGCGCAAACGGATCGACGCCTACAAGGAAAAAACCGGTCGCGAGATTCATCTCGAAGTGGACGGCGGCGTGAAGGTCGACAATATCGCCGAAATTGCAGCAGCAGGCGCGGACACGTTCGTGGCAGGCTCAGCGATCTTCGGTGCGCCGGATCACAAGGTGGTGATCGACAAGATGCGCGCCGCACTCGCCAACATCGAGCACTGATCGAGCACCACTCGTTCACCGGGATCCCGCACTGAACATGACGACTTCATACCCTGCTCCGACCTTCAACGGCCCGCGCCTGCAAGCCGCGATCATCGATCTGGACGGCACGATGATCGATACCGCCGACGATTTCACTGC
>NZ_DASRSY010000041.1:0-9163 GCF_035656215.1 Paraburkholderia sp. | reverse complement strand
AAGGATGCAGGCGCCAAGGGTCAAGGCCCGCGCCGCAATGCGGGTGGTGCGAAACGCGAGGGTGGTCAACGTGAAGGCACTCCTCGCGAAGGGCAGCGCGATGGCGGACCTCGTGAGCGTCAGTCGCGCGAAGGCGGCCAGCGTCAGAATCGCCGTGATGGTGAAGTACCGGTGGTAGCCGCAACCGAAGCGAGTCCGGACGACCTGTTCTCCTACGTCACGTCGCCTGCATTCGATGCGGACAACAGCGCCACTGGCGGCGTGCGCGCCCCGATGCTGCGCCGTGGCAAGCCGGTCGCGCCCAAACGCGTTCTGGCTGCGGACGACGATGCGCCGAAGCTGCACAAAGTGCTGGCCGAAGCCGGCATGGGTTCGCGCCGCGACATGGAAGAGCTGATCGTCGCCGGCCGGGTGTCGGTGAATGGTGAGCCGGCTCACATCGGCCAGCGCATCATGCCGACCGACCAGGTCCGTATCAACGGCAAGCCGGTCAAGCGCAAGCTGGCCAACAAGCCGCCACGTGTGCTGCTGTATCACAAACCGACCGGCGAAATCGTCAGCCACGCCGATCCGGAAGGCCGCCCGTCGGTGTTCGACAAGCTGCCGTCCATGAAGACCGCCAAGTGGCTCGCGGTCGGCCGCCTCGACTTCAACACGGAAGGTCTGCTGATGCTGACCACCTCGGGCGATCTGGCCAACCGTTTCATGCATCCGCGTTACAGCGTCGAGCGTGAATATGCGGTGCGCGTGGTCGGCGAGCTGGCTGAAGGCATGCGTCAGAAGCTGCTGCACGGCGTCGAGCTGGAAGACGGCCCGGCGAATTTCCTGCGCATCCGCGATGGCGGGGGCGAGGGCACTAATCATTGGTATCACGTCGCGCTCGCCGAAGGGCGCAATCGCGAAGTGCGCCGCATGTTCGAAGCAGCCGGCCTGATGGTCAGCCGTCTGATCCGCACGCGTCATGGCCCCATCTCGCTGCCGAAGGGCCTGAAGCGCGGCCGCTGGGAAGAGCTCGAAGACAATCAGGTGCGCGCGCTGATGGCGTCGGTCGGCCTGAAGGCGCCGGCGGAAGAAAAGGGCGGCCGCAGAGACGCGCCGGAGCGCAAGCAGCCGGATCCGATGCAAACGTCGATGGGCTTCATTAACCGTGAGCCGGTGTTGATGTCGCATGGTCGCTTCGACCAGCAGCCGCCGCGCGGTCAAGGCCGCCGCGGCACAACGGGTGGCGGCTTCGGTGGTGGTACAGGTGGTAGCGCGGGTGGTAGTTTTGGCGGCGGTGGCGGCTACGGTAGCCGCGGCGCTGGCCGCAGCGCCGGTGGCTTTAGCGGGCCCATGAGCGGCGGTGGCGGCAGCACGGGCGGCCCGCGCGGCGGCCGTGGTGACGTCGACGGCAATCGGGCGCCGTCGGGTAATGGCAATCGTGCGGCTGGCGGCGGTAAGCGCGTTGGCGGCCCAGGCGGCAATCCGGGTGGCAATCCGGGCGGCGGTAGCCGCGGGCCGGGCGGCAATCGCGGTGGTAACGCCAACCGCGCCGGTGGCGGCAACGCCAACGCGGGCGGCGCCAATCGTGGTGGCAGCGCGCCACGCGGTCGCTCGCGTGGCCGTTAAGCAACAATCCAGGTAAGCATGACGGTTGGGCCGCTGATCGTTCTTCAACGATTTACGCCTCTAATACTGTCAGAATCGATCGACGAGCGCCGCGGGTTTCTTGTAACGCATAAAACCGCGGCGTGCGCGTAAGTAGGGGCAGAGTTTCCTGGCCCCGCTTGTCCGGCGCGGGGCTGAGGCGGCGCAAGCCGCCTTGCAAAAGGCCCGGAGCGTCGCTATTTCGTTGAAAGATTCCCATGAAATCAAGCTGAAATGCGCTTCGCACGGCGTTCTGCGGTTTGCGTTTGTCCCGAAAAATGGCTACAATCGCGAAGTCGCTGGGCGTGCGGCTTTTCATGTGCGGCTCAGGTGCGACCACCGGTAATAAGATGATGGGCGTTTAGCCCATTTTTTTTTGCCGCTCAGTTCTAAGTGGTTCGGCATCTCGGGTAGCACGAACGTGCGCCAGCTTGGCGCGCGGCCCGCATTGGTGTTTGCAGACAAACCCGGCAGGTCTCGCCGCGCGAACATCTTAGAGGGCACTGTGCAACTGACGGAACTGATTGAAACCACGGTCGTGGGACTCGGCTACGAGCTCGTCGATCTCGAGCGCACCGGGCGCGGTATGTTGTGCATTTATATCGACCAGCCGGCCGGCATTGCGATCGAAGACTGCGAGAAAGTCACGCGTCAGCTCCAGCACGTTCTGACGGTCGAAAATATCGAATACGAGCGGCTTGAAGTGTCGTCGCCGGGTCTCGACCGCCCGCTGAAAAAACTGGCGGATTTTGAACGCTTCGCAGGCAGCGAAGTGGTAATCACATTGAAAAAGCCATTGGACGGACGGAAATCGTACCGGGGCATCCTGCATGCTCCGCAAGGCGAGACGATCGGCCTGGAATTTGAAGGGAAGGAAGGCGCCGCGATGCTCGATTTCACCGTCGCGGATATCGATAAGGCACGCCTCGTTCCGAAAGTTGACTTTAGGAGCCGCAAACAATGAGTCGCGAAGTGTTGATGCTGGTGGATGCGCTGGCACGCGAGAAGAACGTCGATAAAGACGTGGTATTTGCCGCGCTCGAGGCGGCCCTCGCTTCGGCCTCCAAGAAACTCTTCGAAGAAGACGCGGATATTCGCGTCCAGATCGACCGTGAAAGCGGCGAGCACGAAACGTTTCGCCGCTGGAAAGTGGTGCCGGACGAAGCTGGCCTGCAAGAGCCGGATCAGGAAATCCTGCTGTTCGAAGCGCGGGAACAGAAGCCGGAAATCCAGCTCGACGAGTTCATCGAAGAACCGGTGCCGTCGATCGAATTCGGCCGTATCGGCGCGCAGGCTGCCAAGCAGGTGATCCTGCAGAAGGTGCGCGACGCGGAACGCGAGCAGATCCTGAACGACTTCCTCGAGCGCGGCGAGCACATCATGACCGGCTCGGTGAAGCGCCTGGATAAAGGTAATTTCATCGTCGAAACCGGCCGTGTCGAAGCGCTGCTGCGCCGCGATCAGCTGATTCCGAAGGAAAACCTGCGCGTGGGCGACCGCGTGCGGGCCTATATCGCCAAGGTCGATCGCACCGCTCGCGGTCCGCAGATCGAGTTGTCGCGTACGGCACCCGAATTCCTGATGAAGCTGTTCGAAATGGAAGTGCCGGAAATCGAACAGGGCCTGCTGGAAATCAAGGCGGCTGCCCGCGATCCGGGCGTGCGCGCCAAGATCGGCGTGGTCGCTTACGACAAGCGCATTGATCCGATCGGCACGTGCGTCGGTATCCGCGGTTCGCGCGTGCAGGCCGTGCGCAATGAGCTCGGTGGCGAAAACGTCGACATCGTGCTATGGTCGGAAGATCCCGCACAGTTTGTGATCGGCGCGCTCGCGCCGGCAGCCGTCCAGTCGATCGTCGTCGATGAAGAAAAGCATTCGATGGACGTCGTCGTAGACGAAAACGAACTGGCGGTCGCGATCGGCCGCAGCGGCCAGAACGTGCGTCTTGCCAGCGAACTCACCGGCTGGCAGATCAACATCATGACGCCGGACGAATCTGCGCAAAAGCAGAATCAGGAACGCGGTGTACTGCGCGACCTGTTCATGGCGCGTCTCGATGTCGACGAAGAAGTTGCCGACATCCTGATCGACGAAGGCTTTACGAGCCTCGAAGAGATCGCCTATGTGCCGCTCAACGAGATGCTCGAGATCGAAGCATTCGACGAAGACACCGTTCACGAACTGCGTAATCGCTCGCGCGATGCGTTGTTGACGTTGGCGATCGCGAATGAAGAAAAGGTCGAGAATGTTGCACTCGACCTGAAGAGTCTGGACGGCATGGATGCCGACCTGCTCGCCAAGCTTGCCGAACATCAGATCCAGACGCGCGACGAACTCGCCGAGCTGGCTGTGGATGAACTGGTCGAGATGACCGGAATGGAAGAGGATGCCGCTAAGGCGTTGATCATGAAAGCACGTGAACATTGGTTCCAGTGAGAAATGACCATGGCGCACTAAATTGACCGCGGCCGTTAGGCCGCATGACAAGATGCTAACCGCAAGGAATCGGTCCTTGCATTAAGAGGAATGAATGGCGAGTAACAACGTAGCCCAATTTGCCGCGGAACTGAAAATGCCTGCAGGCGTGCTCCTTGAGCAGCTTCAGGCAGCAGGCGTCACTAAAGCGAGCGAAGACGACAGCTTGTCCGAAACGGACAAGGCGCGTCTGCTCGACCACTTGCGCAAGTCTCACGGCTCGACTGATGCGGACAAGCGCAAGATCACGCTGACGAAACGGCATACGTCGGAGATCAAGCAATCCGACGCGACGGGCAAAGCTCGCACCATTCAGGTCGAGGTGCGCAAGAAGCGCACTTTCGTCCGCCGCGACGAATCCGCCGCTGAAGGCGGCGATGCATCGAATCATGTGGCCGAGGCCGACGTCGACGATCTCGAACTCCAGCGCCGTGAAGAGGAAGCTCGTCACGAAGCCGAGTTGCTCGAAAAGCAGGCTCAGGAGTTGAAGGCGCGTCAGGAGCAGCTCGAGCGCGAAGAAACTGAACGTCAGGCGCGCGAGCAGGCTGCTGAAGCCGAGCGCCGTCGTGCGGAAGAAGAAGCGGCGAAGAAGCGCGCGGCGGCTGCGGCCGAAGCGGCTGCTCGCGAGCAGCCGCAAGCTACAGAGCCGGCGCAGGCTGCCAGGACGGCAACCGCGAAGGCTGAGCCGGTAGCGGCCAAGGCTGCGGAGCCGGCGGTTGCCAAGGAAAGCGAGCAGGAAGACGAGCGCGCTGCGGCAGAACGTGCCGCACAACGCGAAGCGGCGAAGAAAGCGGAAGACGCAGCGCGTCAGGCCGCCGAGAAAACGCGCGCCGAACAGGAAGAAATCAGCAAGCGCCGTGCGGCGGCAGAAGCCGAAGCGCGTGCGATTCGCGAAATGATGAACACGCCGCGCAAGGCGCAGGTCAAGGCGCCGGAACCGGCACCGAAGCCCGCTGAGCCGGTCAAGGCCGTGGAAGCCAAGGGCACGCTGCACAAGCCGGCGCGTCCGGCGGGTGAAGCGTCGGCACGTCCGGCAGTCAAGAAGCCGGCTGCTGCGGCTCCGGCTGCAACGACCGCGCCGTCGGCTGGCGACAAGAAGAAGCCGGGTGGTGGCAAGGGCGGCTGGCAGGACGACGCAGCGAAGCGCCGCGGTATCAAGACGCGTGGCGATTCGAGCGGCGGTGTGGATCGCGGCTGGCGCGGGGGCCCGAAGGGTCGCGGCAAGCATCAGGATCAGAACACCACGTTCCAGGCGCCGACCGAACCGATCGTGCGCGAAGTGCACGTGCCGGAAACCATCACGGTCGCCGATCTGGCGCACAAGATGGCGGTGAAAGCCTCGGAAGTCATCAAGTCGATGATGAAGCTCGGCCAGATGGTCACGATCAACCAGATGCTGGACCAGGAAACGGCGATGATCATCGTCGAGGAACTGGGCCACCACGCGGTTGCGGCCAAGCTGGACGATCCGGAAGCGATGCTGGTCGAAGGCGAAATCACGGACGCAGAAGCATTGCCGCGTCCGCCGGTCGTCACGGTCATGGGCCACGTCGACCACGGCAAGACTTCGCTACTCGACTACATCCGCCGCGCCAAGGTTGCAGCGGGTGAAGCGGGCGGGATTACGCAGCACATCGGCGCCTATCACGTCGAAACGCCGCGTGGCGTCATCACGTTCCTCGATACGCCGGGCCACGAAGCATTTACGGCCATGCGTGCTCGCGGTGCGAAGGCAACCGACATCGTGATTCTGGTGGTCGCAGCCGACGACGGCGTGATGCCGCAAACGAAGGAAGCGATTGCCCACGCGAAGGCAGGCGGCGTGCCGCTCGTCGTCGCGATCAACAAGATCGACAAGCCGGATGCGAATCCGGACCGCGTGAAGCAGGAACTCGTCGCGGAAGGCGTCGTGCCGGAAGAATACGGTGGCGATTCGCCGTTCGTGTCGGTATCGGCTAAAACCGGCGTGGGTATCGACGAACTGCTGGAAAACGTGCTGCTGCAAGCCGAAGTGCTGGAACTGAAGGCACCGGTCGAAGCGCCGGCCAAGGGTCTCGTCATTGAAGCGAAGCTCGATAAGGGTAAGGGTCCGGTTGCAACGATCCTGGTCCAGTCGGGTACGCTGAATCGCGGTGACGTGGTGCTGGCAGGTAGCGCTTACGGTCGTGTGCGAGCCATGCTCGACGAAACCGGCAAGCCGACCAAGTCGGCAGGCCCGTCGATCCCGGTTGAGATTCAAGGTCTGTCGGAAGTGCCGCAAGCAGGCGAAGAAGTCATCGTCATGCCGGACGACCGCAAGGCGCGCGAAGTTGCGCTGTTCCGTCAAGGCAAGTTCCGCGACGTCAAGCTGGCCAAGCAACAAGCCGCGAAGCTCGAGAACATGCTGGAGCAGATGGGCGAAGGCGAAGTGGCGTACATGCCGCTCATCGTCAAGGCCGACGTGCAGGGTTCGCAGGAAGCTTTGGTGCAGTCGCTGCTCAAGCTGTCGACCGACGAAGTCCGCGTGCAGATCGTGCACGGTGCAGTCGGCGGCATCAGCGAGTCGGACGTCAACCTGGCTACGGCTTCGAAGGCGGTCATCATCGGCTTCAACACCCGTGCGGATGCACAGGCGCGCAAGCTGGCGGAAAGCAACGGCGTCGATATTCGCTACTACAACATCATCTATGACGCAGTGGATGAAGTGAAGGCTGCGATGTCAGGCATGCTGGCACCGGAGAAGCGCGAAATCGTGACGGGCACGGTCGAAGTGCGTCAGGTCTTCAAGGTACCGAAGATCGGTGCGGTGGCCGGCTGTATGGTCACGGACGGTTTCGTCAAGCGCTCGTCGTCGGTGCGCGTGCTGCGCAACAACGTCGTCATCTTCACCGGCGAGCTCGATTCGCTCAAGCGCTTCAAGGACGACGTGAAGGAAGTCCGTCAGGGCTTCGAGTGCGGTATGTCGATCAAGAACTTCAACGATATCGTCGAAGGCGATCAGTTCGAAGTCTTCGAAGTTACCGAAGTCGCGCGTACGCTGTAATTCACGCGGCATTGGCTCAACGGGCGGAGCGGGCTTAAGCGCCCGCTCCGCCCGTTGGTTTTTGGGCCTTAGCATTGCGCGTATTGCGCCCCGCGGTGGCTGGCAGTCGCGATCAAGCCCCTCATTGCCGTAGAGGCATGAACCGCCACCGCTCGCGCGAACCACTTTTTTGCATCCGTCAGAACGGATCACACAATCACCATGGCTAAAAAACGTTCTTCTCCCAATCGCAATGTGCAGATCGCCGATCAGATCCAGCGCGACCTGTCCGAGCTGCTGCGCGAGGTCAAGGATCCGCGCATCGGCCTCGTCACGATTCAGAGCGTCGAGCTGACGCCCGACTACGCGCACGCGAAGGTTTATTTCACGACGCTGACCGGCGACCCGCAACAGACGCTCGAAGCGCTCACGCACGCGGCCGGCCATCTGCACAATCAGTTGTTCAAGCGCCTGCACATTCATACCGTGCCGACGCTGCATTTTCACTATGATCAGACGATCGAACGGGCCGTCGAAATGTCCCGTCTGATCGACGAAGCGAACGCCAATCGCGCGAAAGAAGACTGAGCGCGCCGTTATCCGCGTTCCTCGCTGCAATGTCTCAGTTGCAGTTCGTCTAGCGCTGTTTCCGACCACTTCGAAGACTTTGTCTTTCTGACATGACCGCACCTCAACGCCCCCGCGTGCCGCGTCGCGCGCTCGACGGCGTGCTGCTGCTCGACAAGCCGCTCGGCCTGTCGAGCAACGATGCGCTGATTCGCGCGAAGCGTCTCTACCTGGCCAAAAAGGCCGGCCACACCGGCACGCTCGATCCACTCGCCACGGGTCTTTTGCCGCTGTGTTTTGGCGAAGCGACCAAGTTTTCGCAAGATCTGCTCGAGGCCGACAAGACCTACGAGGCGACCATGCGCCTCGGTATCCGCACGACCACCGGCGACGCCGAAGGCGAAGTAATCGATACGCGCAACGTGACGTGCGATCAGGTTGCAGTCCAGGCGGCTATGCAGAACTTTCTCGGCGACATCGTCCAGGTCCCGCCGATGTATTCGGCGCTCAAGCGCGACGGCAAGCCGCTGTACGAATATGCGCGCGCCGGTCAAACGGTCGAACGGGAAGGGCGTCAGGTGACGATTCACGCGCTTGAAATGCTTGCCTGTGCGTTGCCCGACGTGACGTTTCGCGTGACGTGCAGCAAGGGCACGTATGTGCGCACGCTGGCCGAGGATATCGGCGAAGTGCTCGGTTGTGGTGCGCACCTGGTTGCGCTGCGGCGTACCGGCGTTGGCGCGCTGACGCTTGAGAATTCGGTGACGCTCGACGCGTTGTCCGATGCGACCGAGAGCGAGCGTGATACGTGGTTGCAGCCGGTCGATGCATTGCTGTCCACATTCCCGCTCGTCACACTGGACGAAGACGCGACTCGTCGCTTCCTGCATGGGCAGCGGCTGAAGCTTTCCGAGTTGACCATCACTGGCGATGCTGTGAATGCGCTCCGCGTACGCGTGTATTCAGCAGAAGGACGTCTGCTAGGCGTCGCGGAGCAAGGCGAGGGTGTGCTGGCGCCGGAGCGACTCGTGGTCACTGCCGCGAGCTAGGCTGAAGAAGCATCGGCATCGGCATCGGGCCAGGCTGAGCGACCTATACCCGCCACGCCAATGAGCCCGCTGGGCACTAGCACCATCACAACGGCAAGCTAGAGCGAAACATCGCAAGTACCAACAAAAAAAGGCGGGACCGCTCAACAGCGGTCCCGCCTTTTTTCGTTGCATACAGCCCGCGTCGCGGACTGAAGCTAAAGTCTCAATGCGCGGCCGCAGCCGCCGCACCCGCATCACCACCGGCGCGTTCCGGCTTTGCCATCCAGATCAGCGCGATCAGCGCGACAAAGATCCCCGCCGATACAAAGAACAGATCGTTCACGCCCAACTGCGCGGCCTGCTGCGTAGCCATCGTATTGAACAGACCATACGCCTGCGGCTGACTGAAGCCCGCCGCACCCATCTGTCGGATCGACTGATCGAACACCGGATTGTACGCGCT
>NZ_DASRSY010000040.1:0-12276 GCF_035656215.1 Paraburkholderia sp. | reverse complement strand
TGATCAGGTCGGCCTTGGTGAACATCACATACACCGGCGCGAACACTTCGAGCTTTTCGGTCAGCTCCTGCACCCGTTGGCGCAGATTCTTCGCGAGATTGATCGCGAATTCAGGCTTGCTGCTGGTCAACTCGGCAATGCTCGCCGTCACGATGATGCCGTTGATCGGCGCCTTCGGCCGGAAACGCTTGAGCAGGCCGAGGAAGCCGAGCCATTCGGTGCGGTCTTCTTCGTGTACGGAATAGCGGCCGGCGGTGTCGAGCAGAATGCCTTCGGTCGTGAAGAACCAGTCGCAATTCCGCGTGCCGCCGATGCCATGAATCACCGCATTGTTCTTGTCGGCGAAAGGAAATTGCAGGCCTGAATTCAGCACGGCACTGCTCTTGCCCGCAGCGGGGTTGCCGATCACGATGTACCAGGGCATTTCATACAGCGCCGAGCCGCCGGACATCTGGCCGATCTTCGACGTCTTGATCGTTTTCACTGCGTCGACGAGGCGCGTACGCAGCACATCGAGTTCGGCCTGGCGCGCGGGCGTCGGGGCCGGGCCGGTTTCGGTCTGCTTTTCGGCCTGTTGCTCGAGCATCTCGCCGAGCTTGTTGTTCGCGCGCCGCGCGCGCAGGCGGCGCACCACCCAGACCAGCAGCCAGAGCGCGATCACCGCGCCGAGCACGATGGCGGGCCACATCAGGTCGATCTGCAGGGTATCGGCGCCGATGAACAAAACAGCAGCGAGCGCGAGCAAGCCGATGATCGAGAGCGTGCGTGTATGGGTCAACACGTTAAGAATGCGTCGCATAAGCCGTTCAGGTCTTGGTGATGTGTGTTGTGGCGCGTGTGTGGCAAACAGCATGACGCGAGCGCGGGCAAAGTCTGCCTGTGCCGCGTTTGAAACAAAACGAAAGCATATTCAGGTGGAGGTGAATGCGGCTGGATTGTTAAATCCGCCAGGGGATGGCCCGCCAATGGCGATTGGACGAATGCCGTTATGCATGCGACATTGCCGACTTTTGCCAGAAAACTTGATTGAACGCCCCATTGCAACCTCTTTATTGCCCACTTCGTCTTAATGACCGCGCCCCAGGACGAAGCCCGGTTTGTGATATTCAACGTGCCCGAGATCCATCATTTTCCAGCGGCCACCCCACGTCAGGCCGACCTGTTCGGCCGTCTGTCCGTATAGCTGATAACCTCGCATGGCCCAGGGATCTTTTTCTGAAATGACGAGCTTGCCGTCGCGCAAAAATGCGTTATCCGCGGCAAGACCGTATTGGTGATAGCTCTGAAACGCAGCGGCATTGGTGACGTTACCCCCCATTTGCGCAAGCCGGTTTTGCCGCTCCGGACTGCGATAACCTTCCAGCAATGCCATCTCATACCCGTATTGCTCGTGCATGATTTTGTAAACGAGCAATAAACGCGTTCTGAAATCGGCGTCGAGCAAATTCCAGTCGCGGCTCGCGTCTTTCAGCGCGGGCCGAATCTGCTCCACTTCCTGCGTTGCAAATACCTCGGGCGGCAGCGGCGGCGGGGGCACGAGCTGTTCGCCATTCAATAACGCGGCAATTTTCTCGTCCGGTACCCGTGCAGTGTCATCGAATTGGAATAATTGCCGGCCGCGTAAAGCCAATGCCACCAATGGCGGCGTCGCAAGAATACCTGTGGTAGTAAAAATCAGCAAGCGCCGCTTTGCCAGTAACTTTTGCATATCGACTGCGGTCGATTGCGAAATTTTTGCCGAACGTGCTAATTGACCACGAGCGCGAGAAGCACCCTGCGATGCCCCTCGCATAACGCGGCCATGAATAGCGAGTGCGGCGCCTAATAAAGAGGCGCGTACCGCCGGCAATAGCAGCATTGCGGCGATTACAACGGCGATGGCGAAATAGGCGAGAAGTACTACGGCAATCAAAGTCGACCCCGGAAAATTGGAAACAATTGTATTTTGTAATGCTTGCTCTTAGAATCAGGCCTGCTCGGAGAGGAGCCGGAACGGCATTATCACGGCGAAATAATCCAGGATTCAATGAGACAGTGAATGAGTGCGCCGGAAAATTCGAATTCCAAAGCCCCACCTAGCCTGTTATCCGATAAGGCTAAGGGCGCCGATGGCAATGGTTCGCGAATTCTCGCGAACCTGGAGGGCCGCGTCGAGCCGCCTGCCGATAAACCACGCCGGTCGAAAACACCGCTTGTGCTGGTTGCCTTGCTGGTGATCGCTGCAGGCGGTTGGGGTGCGTGGCATATGCAGCAGCGTGTGAAGACAGAGTCGTTTGCGTCAGCCACACCAGCCAACGCTGCGAAAGCTGCCGTGCCGGCGTCCGCTGCCAGCGGTGCGCCGCAGGTCACCGCGAAAGCGGAGGCCCCGGCTGCGGCGTCGTCGCAAGCAGCTACGATCGTTGCTGATGACAGCGACAGCAAGGCATCCGCGAGTACGCCCGCAAGCGGTAATGAGAGCCGCTTATCGCGCGCGCTAGCCGATGGCGCAGAGCCGAGCAATGCATCTGCACCGGTTGCATCCGCACCGGCCGCGTCGGCGGTAACGGTGCCGGCGGCAAAGCATGGTAAAAGCGCGACGGCTGTCGCCAGCAATGCGAAACGCGACACGGCGGCCCACGGCAAGAAGGAAAGCACGGCCGCAAGCAATCATCACGCGAGCGCACCGACCGCGGTCGCTCAAACGAAGAAATCGCGGGCGACCGGGAATGCTTCGAAAGATGATTCGGATGCCGATCTATTGGCGGCGCTCGTGGCACGGACCAAACCGGCTGACGCGAAAGCGGCAGACGGCACCACGGCCACCAAGGTCAGTGCATCGGCTACCCCCGGGAATGCCAGGCTGGCCGAACGCGTGAAAGAGTGCGGACAACGCGGCTTCTTCGAAGACCAGTTGTGCCGTTGGCGCGTGTGCGACGGACATTGGGGTAAGGACCCGGCCTGTCCGGGTTCGGCGCCGCAGGCACGCCAGCCGTAAGTTCGGGTAAGGCGCGTCCTGGTGACGCACTACCGCCTCAGACATGTTGCTGGGTTGATTTGAGTCAATCCGGCGACGTGTCTTCTCCGGACGCGACGCATAGAATCTTTGAATGCGTTCCGTCTCCTCCTGGCCTCTCGCCACCAAACTCGCCGCTCTTGTCGCTACGTTGCTCGCGTTGGCGTTGGCGTCGATTGGTTTGACACTCTGGATCACCTGGCAACTCGACGGTGGCGCAGCCGCGATCAACGAGGCTGGGCGTATGCGGATGCAAACCTACCGCGTCGCGCTGATGCTGCGTGATACTCCGTCCCAGGTCGACGTGCTCGCACGCGAGTTCGACGAAAGTCTCGCGCTGCTCGAGAGGGGCGATTCAGCACGCCCGCTGTTCGTTCCATGGAACGGCGAGGCACGCGAGCGCTTTGCCCGTGTGCAATCGCAATGGCGGGCGTTGCGTCCGGTCTGGACCGGTAGAAATCCACCCGGCGGTGCCGAGATCCATCGAGAGGCCAATCAGTTTGTTTTCCTGGTCGATTTGTTCGACAGTTCGATCGAAGCACAACTTGCGCGCTGGACCTCAATCCTCAACGCGGTGCAACTCGCGCTGCTCGCGCTGGCAATTGGCAGTGCGCTGGCGTTGCTGTATGTCGGCCATCTGAGCGTACTCGCTCCCGTCTTAAGACTGACCGGTGGGCTGGCGCGAATCGAGCGTGGAGACTTCGACACGCGCGTCGAGGTCGTGACGCAAGATGAATTCGGCGAGCTGTCCACGGGGTTCAACCGGATGGCGCAGAACCTGCAGCAGCTTTATGCCGGTCTCGAACAGAAGGTCGGCGAGAAAACCGCCAGCCTCGAGACCGAGCGCGCGCGTCTTGCCGCGCTCTATGAAGTGAGCGCATTTCTCGGGGATGCCAATACGCTGGAGGCGCTTGCGAAGGGTTTCGCGCAACGTATTCGCCGTATCGCCGCCGCGGATTCGGTGGCGATACGCTGGTCGGGCGAGGCCAACGAACGTTACCTGCTGCTGGCAGGGGACAGTCTGCCGCGCTTCATGGTTGAAGACGAGCAATGCCTCACGTCGCGCAGTTGCCTGTGTGGCCATCCACAGAGCGTGCCTGGCGCGCGAGTGATCCCCGTGCGGCTCGTGGACCCCGGGGCGGCGACGCTCGGCCATTGCGCGCGCGCAGGCTACGCAACCCTCGTGTCAGTGCCTGTGATTCTGCATCAGCGCACGCTTGGCGAAATCGACCTGTTCTTTCGCGAAACGATTCAGTTGTCCGCTCAGGACCGTGATCTGCTCGACACGCTCGCGAGCCATCTGGCGGGCGCTATGGAAAATTTGCGCGTGAGCGCGCTGGAACGGGAAACCGCAGTGTCCGATGAGCGCGCTTTACTCGCAAGCGAGCTCCATGATTCGATTGCGCAGTCGCTGGCATTTCTGAAAATACAGGTGCAGTTGCTACGCGACGCCCTGACAGCCCCTGCCGGCTCATCTGTCGCGCGTATTGTCGATGAGCTGGATGCGGGCGTGCGTGAAAGCACCGGTGACGTGCGCGAATTACTGGTGCATTTCCGCACACGCGGCAACACCGAAGATATCGAGCCCGCGTTGCGTACCACGCTGCGCAAGTTCGAGCATCAGACCGGGCTTGCCACCAACCTGTTGATCGAGGGCCACGGTCTGCCGCTCGACGCGGACGTGCAGGTGCAGGTACTGCATGTCTTGCAGGAGGCGCTATCGAACGTGCGCAAGCATGCACGCGCGCGCGAGGTATGGCTGGAAGTGCAGCAAAGCCCGGTATGGAGTTTCGAAGTTCGCGACGACGGGGAAGGCTTCGACGCATCGCAACACACCCCCAGCGAGACACATGTTGGAATGCGCATCATGCAGGAGCGCGCCGCGCGTATCGGTGCGACGGTTGTGGTCGATTCCGTGGCTGGCGCGGGAACGTGTGTCACGTTGACCTTGGCGCCATCCCAGCGCGGAGCGTCGGAGGCGTTTCATGAAGATCGGGTTGAGGCTGTTTAGGCATCGGCCCAACCGGGGAAATAGATGATGGTTCCAATTCGTTTGTTGGTGGTCGATGACCATACGTTGTTCCGGCGCGGGCTCATCGCCCTGCTGCGTGAAGACGCACGATTCCAGGTGGTTGGCGAAGCGGCCGACGCCGGTGAGGCGCAACGTCGCGCCGGTGAATTGCAGCCCGATCTGATCCTGCTGGACAACCATCTACCGGGCGTGAGTGGGATCGACGCGCTCAAGGATTTGCATGAGGCTGCGCCACAGGCTCGCGTGTTGATGCTGACCGTGAGCGAGGACGAACGCGATCTGGGTGCTGCCTTGCGTTGCGGCGCGCAAGGCTATCTGCTGAAGACTGTCGATGCCGACACGCTTGCCGGGTCGATCATGCGAACCATGCGGGACGAGGCGGTTGTGAGCCCCGAGATGACGAGCAAGCTGGTCTCGGCATACCGGGCTGCGACGGCGAAAGACATGCCGGCGGATGTGGGAGGCGCGCCCGAGGTCGAGGCGGTGCCGCCGGTCGTTGTCGATGCATCCCAGGCGCAGCTTGCGCCGGAAATCGCGCTATCGGCGCGGGAGCAGGAAATCCTTGCGCATATCGCTCGCGGCGCGAGCAACAAGGAGATTGCGCGCGCGCTGGCGATTGCGGAGACGACGGTCAAGATTCATGTGCAGCATATTTTGCGCAAGCTTAAGTTGGGCTCGAGGGTGCAAGCCGCTGTTTATGCCACGGTGAATTCGATCGCTATCGAGTAGCACCAGATTAGCAATACTCCCAAAGAACTACGCCTTAAGAAAGCTCCTACTCCTTCTGAATCAAGCCGGACCTCCTTCAGAAGGATACCGACCCCTCGCCGAAAACGGCAAAGTCAGAGTCATGGAAAGAGGAGCAATTCCCATGACAAAGACCGCGGTCGGCAGCAGCGCCGCAACCCAACCCAAGGCATGGTCGGTCCTGATCGCGAGCACGTTCGCGTTCACCGTGTGCTTCATGGTGTGGATGATGTTCGGCGTGATCGGCATCCCGATCCGTCAGTCCCTCCATCTGAACGAAACCGAATTCGGCATGCTGGCCGCGTTGCCGGTTCTGACCGGCTCGCTTGTGCGCGTGCCGCTTGGCATCTGGACCGATCGCTATGGCGGTCGCGTCGTTATGGCCTGCCTGATGCTCGCCACCGTGCCGGCAATCTGGCTCATGAGCTACGCCACTACCTATTGGCACTTCCTTGTCGTCGGTTTGTTCGTCGGCCTGGCAGGCGGGGCGTTCTCGGTTGGTACGCCGTATGTGGCACGCTGGTTTCCGCAGGAGCGCCGCGGCTTTGCCATGGGTATCTTCGGTGCGGGCAATTCCGGCGCGGCCGTCAACAAGTTCGTTGCGCCCGCTATTCTCGTCGCCTTCGGCTGGGGCATGGTTGCGAAAACCTATGCCGTCGCCATGCTTGCCGCGGTCGTATTGTTCTGGCTTTTCAGCGCGAGCGATCCCTCGCATCGCGTGCCGAACAACCAGCGTTTCGTCGATCAACTCAAGGCACTCAAGGATCCACGCGTCCTCAAGTATTGCCAGTACTACAGCATCGTGTTCGGCGGCTATGTCGGACTCTCGCTGTGGATGGTGCAGTACTACGTCGGTGAATACGGGCTCGACATTCGTGTCGCAGCGTTGCTCGCCGCGTGCTTCTCGCTGCCTGGCGGCGTCCTGCGTGCCGTGGGCGGCTGGCTCTCGGACCGCTATGGCGCGCATCGCGTGACGTGGTGGGTGATGTGGGTGAGCTGGATCTGCCTGTTCCTGCTCAGCTATCCGCAAACGGTTTTCACGATCGCCACCGTCGACGGTCCCAAGGTTTTCCACCTCGGCCTCAACGTGGTGTGGTTCACGGTGCTGATGTTCGTGCTCGGTATCGCTTTCGCATTCGGTAAGGCCAGCACCTTCAAATACATCGGCGACGAGTTCCCGACCAACATTGGCGCGATCTCAGGAATTGTCGGCCTCGCTGGTGGTCTTGGCGGCTTCGCGTTGCCGATTCTGTTCGGCGTCCTGGTTGATCTCACAGGCATCCGTTCGAGCGCCTTCATGCTGCTTTACGGCGTTGTGTGGGTGTCGCTGATCTGGATGTATCTCACCGAAGTCCGCCGCACCGACGTGATGACGGCAGGCGCAATCGCCACTGGCGCCAAGTGCAATCAGACTTCAACTCAGGCTTCTTCTCAAGCAGGAACCCCATCATGAATATCTCGACAGCACGCGCGCGAGCCGGCCGCACGCTGACTCTCTGGACGCCGGAGGACAAGGCTTTCTGGAAGCAGGAAGGCGAATCCGTCGCCAAACTCAATCTATGGATTTCGGTGCCCGCGCTGTTCCTGGCTTTCGCGGTCTGGCAGGTGTGGAGCGTCGTGGCGGTTACTTTGCCGTCACTCGGTTTTCGCTATTCGACCAACCAGCTGTTCTGGCTGGCCGCGGCGCCGGCACTTTCGGGCGCAACGCTGCGCATTTTCTACTCGTTCATGGTGCCGATCTTCGGCGGACGTCGCTGGACGACGCTTTCCACCGCGTCCTTGCTGATTCCCGCGATCGGTATCGGCTTTGCGGTGCAGGACAACACCACGAGCTATCCGACCATGCTGTTGCTCGCGCTGTTGTGCGGTTTTGGCGGCGGCAATTTTAGTTCCAGCATGGCCAACATCAGCTTCTTCTTCCCGAAGGAGCGCAAGGGTTCGGCGCTCGGCGTGAATGGCGGATTCGGCAATCTCGGTGTATCCGCGGTGCAGTTCCTGTCGCCGCTGGTCATTACGGCCGGTGTGTTCGGCGTGTTCGGCGGCGATCCGCAACTGATGACGAAAGCCGGTCATACGTCTCAGGTATGGATGCAGAACGCTGCGTTCATCTGGGTGCCCTGGATCGCGATTTCCGCACTCGTCGCCTGGTTCGGCATGAACGATCTGGCCGACGCCAAGGCGTCTTTCGCCGCGCAGGCGACCATCTTCCGTAGTCGCCACAACTGGCTGATGTGCACGTTGTATCTGGGCACGTTCGGGTCGTTTATCGGTTACTCCGCCGGTTTTCCGCTGCTCATCAAGAGCCAGTTCCCGGACGTCAATCCGTTGACGTACGCGTGGGTCGGACCGTTCGTCGGCGCGGCTATCCGTCCGGTAGGCGGCTGGCTTGCCGACAGACTCGGCGGCGCACGTGTCACGTTCTGGAATTTCGTCGTCATGGTGCTCGCGGTGGTGGGCGTTCTGTACTTTCTGCCGAAGGTCGGTAGCGCGGCGTTTCCGTGGGGGCCACAAGCAGGTGCGTTCGGCGGTTTCTTCGCAATGTTCATGCTGCTTTTCCTGACCACCGGCGTCGGCAACGGCTCAACGTTCCGCATGATTCCTGTGATTTTCCTGAACCTGCGATTGCGTGGCGTGCCGCCCAATGACCAGGCAGCGCTCGCTCATGCGAACCGTGAAGGCAATACAGAAGGCGCGGCCGCGATTGGTTTTGCCGGCGCGATCGGCGCATACGGCGGGTTCTTCATTCCGAAGAGCTACGGCAGTTCGATTCTCGCCAGCGGCGGTCCTGAACTGGCGCTGTACGGTTTCATCGCGTTTTACGTGTTGTGTGTCGGACTGACATGGTGGTTCTACGCCCGGCGTCATGCCGGCATGCCGTGCTGAGCGCGGCGCTGGAAAGCATTAGACAAGGATTGAGATCATGAGCCACTTTCTGGACAGACTGAAATACTTCGCGCAGCCGCGCGAGCGTTTCGCCAAAGGTCACGGCGTGACCACAGGCGAAGACCGCACATGGGAGGATGCATACCGTGCGCGCTGGCAGCACGACAAGATCGTACGTTCGACGCATGGGGTGAACTGCACAGGCTCATGCTCGTGGAAGATTCACGTGAAGGGCGGCATTGTCACGTGGGAAACGCAGCAGACCGACTATCCGCGCACGCGCGCCGATCTGCCGAACCATGAGCCGCGTGGTTGTGCGCGCGGCGCAAGTTACAGCTGGTATCTGTATAGCGCCAATCGCGTCAAGTATCCGCTGGTGCGCGCGCGCCTGCTCAAGCATTGGCGCGCCGCACGCGCGGTGGCGGCGAGCCCGGTTGATGCATGGGCCAGTGTCGTCGAGAACGACGTACAGCGCCGCGACTATCAAAGCCAGCGCGGTTTGGGCGGTTTCGTGCGGGCGGATTGGAACGAGGTCAACGAAATCGTCGCCGCGGCCAACGTCTATACGATCAAGAAACATGGACCCGATCGCGTCATTGGCTTCTCGCCGATTCCGGCGATGTCGATGGTCAGCTACGCAGCAGGCAGCCGCTATCTGAGCCTGATCGGTGGCGTCTGCATGAGTTTCTACGACTGGTACTGCGATTTGCCGCCGTCGAGCCCGCAAGTATGGGGCGAGCAAACAGACGTGCCGGAATCGGCGGATTGGTACAACTCGAGTTACATCATTGCGTGGGGCTCGAATGTGCCGCAAACGCGCACGCCCGACGCGCATTTCTTCACGGAGGTGCGTTATCGCGGCACCAAGACGGTTGCCGTGACCCCGGACTATTCGGAAGTCGCCAAACTCGCCGATCTGTGGATGCATCCCCGTCAGGGCACCGACGCAGCGCTCGCGATGGCGATGGGTCACGTAATCCTGCGCGAGTTCTACTTCAACACACGCAGCGCGTATTTCGACGATTACGCACGCCGTTACACCGATCTGCCGTTGCTCGTGCAACTGAAGCGTCACACGCTGCCGGATGGCCGCGAGGTGCTGGTTCCGGACCGCTATGTCCGTGCCGACGATTTCAACGGCAAACTTGGACAGGACAACAATCCCGACTGGAAAACGGTGGCTTTCGATGAGCACGGCAAGATCGTTTTGCCGCAAGGTTCGATCGGGTTCCGCTGGGGACCCGACGGCCGCGCCGATGCCGGCCGCTGGAATCTCGAGGCAAAAGAGGCACGTCACGGCGACGCGGTGAAGCTCAAGCTTTCGGTCGTGGAAGACGGCGCGCAGCAGCATGAGGTCGTGACGGTCGGTTTCCCGTACTTCGGTGGCATCGACACACCGCATTTCACCGCCAGCAAGCAGGGTGACGTACTGGAGCGCTCAGTGCCTGCGGTACGCATCTCGTTGGGCAAGGCCGGTGAAGAGCGCGAGGCGCTGGTTGCCACTGTGTTCGATCTGATGGCCGCTAACTACGGCGTGGATCGCGGCTTCGGCGGCGCCATGCACTATAACGACGACGTGCCGTACACGCCCGCATGGCAGGAGAAGATCACCGGTGTCTCGCGCGACCAGGTGATCACCGTTGCGCGTGAATTCGCGGCGAATGCGGACAAGACGCATGGTAAGTCGATGGTGATCATCGGCGCGGCGATGAACCATTGGTATCACGCCGACATGAACTACCGCGGCGTGATCAACATGCTGATGCTGTGTGGCTGTATCGGCCAAAGCGGCGGCGGCTGGGCGCACTACGTGGGCCAGGAAAAACTGCGGCCGCAAACCGGCTGGACAGCGCTCGCATTTGCGCTCGACTGGATTCGGCCGCCGCGGCAGATGAACTCCACCAGTTTCTTCTACGCGCATACCGATCAATGGCGCTACGAAAAACTGGGGGTGGATGAAATTCTGTCGCCGCTCGCGGATAAACAGCAATATAGCGGTTCGCTGATCGATTACAACGTGCGCGCTGAACGCATGGGATGGTTGCCTTCCGCGCCGCAGTTGCAAACCAATCCTTTGCGGGTCGCCGCCGACGCGCAAGCAGCCGGACTCGACGCGAAGGACTACGTCGCGCGCACGCTGAAAGACGGCTCCCTGAAGATGAGCTGCGAGGATCCCGATCATCCGGATAACTGGCCGCGCAATATGTTCGTGTGGCGTTCAAACCTGCTTGGCTCATCGGGTAAGGGTCATGAATACTTCCTCAAGCATTTGCTGGGCACCAGCCACGGCGTACAAGGCCGCGATCTCGGGGACGACGACGCAAGGCCGGAAGAGGTCATCTGGCATGACAATGCGCCCGAGGGCAAACTCGATTTGCTCGTCACGCTCGACTTCCGCATGAGCACCACATGTCTCTATTCCGACATCGTGTTGCCGACGGCGACCTGGTACGAGAAGAACGATCTGAACACGAGCGATATGCATCCGTTCATCCACCCGCTCTCGAGCGCGGTCGATCCGGCATGGCAGGCACGCAGCGACTGGGAGATCTACAAGGGTTTCGCGCAGAAGTTCAGCGAGGTCTGCGTCGGCCATCTGGGTGTGGAGAAAGAAGTGGTGCTCACGCCGCTGATGCACGACACCGCCGCCGAACTGGCGCAACCCTATGACGTGCGCGACTGGAAGCGCGGCGAATGCGAACTGATTCCAGGCAAGACCGCACCGCAAGTCAATGTCGTGGAGCGCGACTATCCGAATGTGTATCGGTGCTTCACGGCGTTGGGGCCGCTGATGGACAAGGTCGGCAATGGCGGCAAGGGTATTGCATGGAACACCCAGACCGAAGTCGGGCAACTGGCCGAACTGAACGGCACGGTGCGCGATGCAGGCGCGACGCAGGGCATGGTGAAGATCGATAGCGACATCGATGCCTGCGAAGTGCTGTTGATGCTCGCGCCTGAAACCAATGGTCACGTCGCGGTAAAAGCGTGGGACGCCTTGTCGAAAATAACCGGCCGCGAGCATACCCATCTGGCAATGCATCGCGAGGACGAAAAGATCCGCTATCGCGATGTGCAGGCACAACCGCGCAAGATCATTTCATCGCCGACCTGGAGCGGTCTGGAAAGCGAGAAGGTGTCGTACAACGCCGGCTATACCAACGTGCACGAGTTAATCCCATGGCGCACGCTGACGGGTCGTCAGCAGTTCTACCAGGATCATCCGTGGATGCGCGACTTCGGCGAAGGCTTCGTCAGCTATCGGCCGCCGGTCGATCTGAAGGCGGCTTCGCCGATGTACGGCCGCAAACCGAATGGACACAAGGAAATCGCGCTGAACTTCATTACGCCGCACCAGAAGTGGGGCATTCACAGCACGTACACCGACAACCTGATCATGCTCACGCTCAACCGCGGCGGCCCCGTGATCTGGCTGAGCGAAGACGACGCTAAAGATGCGGGCATCGAAGACAACGACTGGGTCGAGCTTTTCAACATCAACGGTGCGATTGCCGCGCGGGCGGTGGTCAGCCAGCGCGTGAATCCGGGCATGGTCATGATGTATCACGCGCAGGAAAAGATCGTCAACGTGCCGGGCTCGGAAATCACCGGTACGCGCGGC
>NZ_DASRSY010000039.1:0-9176 GCF_035656215.1 Paraburkholderia sp. | reverse complement strand
ACTTGCCGATCAGCACGCCGGCTTTGAAGTTGTCGGTGGCGAAGAGGGCATCGGTGGCATCTTGCGGATCGGTCGGCGTGTCGAGCGCGACCACCATCACACCGGCCGCGCGCGCTTTCTTGATGCTCGGCACGATTGCTTTGGTATCGCTCGGCGTGATCAGAATGGCTTTCGCGCCGGCCGTCATCATGTTTTCGATGGCGGTGACCTGGCTCGCGTTGTCGCCGTCGAACTTGCCTGCGGCGGTGAGCAGCTTGGCGCCGTCTTTCGAGGCGGCCGCTTCGGCGCCCTGTTTCATCTTCACGAAGAACGGGTTCGTGTCGGTCTTGGTGATGAGGCCGACGACAGGCTGGTCGGCCGCCTGGCTCGCGCTCGCACACCACACGGCCGATGCCGCTACGCACATCGACACGATTTTCCTGGCGACAGGGTGCCTGCGGGAATTCAGATTCATGGGACGCTCCTCCGGTTATTGGCAACGACGTTGTGAACTGCGGGCGGATGCACACGCGAACGCTGCGCGCTTGCAACCTTTTGCAGCCTGATTGGGGACCTCGCTTGGAACCCCAATGCAATTCCAGGGCAATCCGAAGCGGACCGCCTAAATCACTTGGATTGATTTAGTACAGCAGGCGGTCGGACGCTCGTCAAGAAAACGATTGGGATGGACGTTCACATGCCGAAACGGCTGGGAGGGCGGAAGAGCTTATGGGGCGGGGATTAGCGGGCGTAATGCGGTGCGAGATCGAACGCAGGAACTTGGGGAAAGTCCTGGCTCGATCGAAGGTGAATTGAAATCTTAAGGGGGCGTTTTCGAACGTATTGGCAGCCGTCGCGAAAATTTTCAGTGGCGGCTGAAAACAACAATTCTCACAGCGATGACCGTACACCAGATTAATGCCGTGAGAATCGCAGCGAGCGCGCTGGAGGGTGCTTACCGGCGCGTCACGAGCGTTTGACGTTTCGTTTCGAGTTGGGTGACGACACGCTGCAAGGTCCGTTCAGCCGTCCCTGGTGTCTGCACGAATTTGCAGCCGATCACGAAGCGCCGGTCGCCCTTCGGCGTAGTCAATTGCCGTGGCGCGACGATTTCCAGATCGAGCCGAAGCGTGCCGAAGCTGCCGAGCTGCAGCGTCACGTCGCGCAGGACGGTGCCCCCTTCAAGCGAGCCGAAGCGCTCATCGGCGGTTTTCAACGCCACGCCGCCCAATGAAAGGTCCTGCAATTCCAGCCGGAACGAACCGCCGTCCACATACGGTCCGCTGGCGATATACGGATCCAGCACGGGCGTTTGCACGCGGAAGAATTCGCGGCGTTGAACGTAGTACAGGAGTGAAGGGAAGGATGCCTCTAAAGCCGGGCGCCCTTCGAACATGATTGGGGTTGCGTTAAGCGTCGTGAACTCCGTGCGAATGCCATCATTCAACGCGCCTGACGCGCCGCCCCGGTCGATGCGCGCACAACCAGTTGCGGCGGCGAGGAAATCCGCATCGGCACGCTTGCGGTGACCTCGCGGCCCGCTTGCCCATACGACGACTCGATCAACTCGCGCAATAGCGATACCGCGAGACCGGCGACTTCGACGGTCGGCACGGCGACCGTCGTCAAGGCGGGCCGCGACTCGCGCGCCAGTTGAATATCGGTAATGCCGACCACGGATAGATCGCCCGGCACGTTCAAACCGAGATCGGCGGCCGCGTGCATCGCGCCGAGCGCCGGCAGATCGTTGGTCGCGAAGATCGCGGTGAGTGTCGGATCGGCCTCCAGCAGCGCGCGCGTTGCGGTGTAGCCGCCTTGTATCGTATCGGGCGCATGCTTGACCGGGCTTTTGGGCGCACCGGCCGCACGCACCGCCTCGGCAAATCCCTCGTACCGGGCCGCGTGAATGCCCGAAGCCTTGCTGCCGACAACCGCGCCGATCCGCCGATGGCCGAGTTCCAGCAGATGCGTGCCGGCCAATTCGCCAGCCAGACGAAAATCGACTGCGACACACGGCAGTCCCGGCGGTTCATTAGGCCGCTCCCACATGCACAGCACCACGGGCGTGCCGCGCGATTCGGTCGTATGAAGGTCCGCAAAATCGAGGTTCGCATTCGTCACGAGTACACCCTCGGAGAGCGTCCCCGCGATCTGGTCGAGATACGCCCGCCCGATCAGCGGATCTTCGTTCGTATTGCAGATGATCACGAAGTGGCCGCTGCTGCGCGCCGCGTGTTCGACCGCGAGCGCGAACTCCGGATAGAACGGATTGGCAATGCTCGACACCATCAGCGCCAGCGTCGGCGCGCGGCCTTCGGCGAGCGCGCGGGCGGCCAGATGCGGGCGGTAGCCGAGCGCCTCGATGGCGTCGAGCACCCGCTGCCGGGTGGCCGCGCCGACCCGGCCGCGATTGCGCAGGACGTTCGATACCGTAGCAGGGGTAACGCCGGCGTGACGCGCGACTTCGCTAAGTGTGGACATGGCCTTTCAATATTTGGGATGACTGTTCGATATTTGCGTCGCAGCCAAAGGCGCGGCACCATTTGCCGCACAAACAAAACGATATCGGAGACAGGTAAGGCCCTGTGATCGCATGCGATCGATTTTTTTAGGCTTTACTGATTAAGCGCTTAATCTCCGACGTCGAGCCGATTAAATCACGGAGTCGATGCGATGGCGAGCATTTCGTTGAAGGGCGTGCAGAAGGCGTATGGCGACGGCGCGCTGGTGATCCGCGACGTCGATCTGGAGATCGGGGAAAACGAGTTCTGCGTGTTTCTCGGTCCGTCCGGCTGTGGCAAGTCCACCTTGCTGCGCATGATCGCGGGCCTCGAAGACGTCACCGACGGCGACCTGTCGATCGCGGGCCGACTCGTCAACGACGTCCCGGCGGCGCAGCGCGGTGTGGCAATGGTGTTCCAGAGCTACGCGCTGTTTCCGCATATGACCGTGTTTGAGAACACGGCATTCGGCCTGAAGCTGGCGAAAACCCCGAAAAACGAAATCGACCGCAAGGTGCGCGAAGCCGCGCGCATCCTGCAACTGGAGGCGTTGCTCGAACGCCTGCCGAAAGCATTGTCCGGCGGCCAGCGTCAGCGTGTAGCGATTGGCCGGGCCATCGTGCGTGAGCCGGGCGTGTTTCTGTTCGACGAACCGCTCTCCAATCTCGACGCGACGCTGCGCGGCCAGACCCGCGTCGAAATCGCGCGACTGCATAAGCAGTTCGCCAAAGCCAGCGTCGTGTATGTCACCCACGATCAGATCGAAGCCATGACGCTCGCCGACAAGATCGTGCTGCTGCACGCGGGCAAGGACACCGAACGCTACGGCAGCATCGCGCAGATCGGCGCGCCGCTCGAGTTGTATCACCGTCCCCGGAGCCGCTTTGTTGCCGGTTTCATCGGCTCGCCGCGCATGAACTTTTTGCCGGGGCGGGTGGCGTCTGTCGATCCGCAAGGCGTGGTTATCACGCTCGATCACACGGACGAAAACGTGCGCGTGCCGGTCAGCGGCGACGGGATTCAGGCTTCGCAAGTCGTCACGCTCGGCGTGCGACCGGAACATCTGGAATTTATCGCCGCGGCCGCATCTGAAAACGCGCAGGACGCCGTCCTGACTCGCACCGTGTCGCTCGTCGAACAGCTCGGCGAGCACAGCTATGTCCACCTCGATCATCCTGGCGCTGCCGCGCTGATCGCCAAGGCCCCGGGCGATACACGCCTCGCGCCGGGTGACCGTGCGAGCTTGCGCGTCCCGAGCCGCGCTTGCCATCTGTTTACCGAAGACGGCTTTGCCGCCGCTTCGCTCGAATCCGTCGAACACTACGCATAAGGACATTCTGATGCGCCTTGGAGTCTGTTATTACCCGGAACACTGGCCGAAGTCGATGTGGGAAGACGACGCTCGCCGGATGAAAGCCCTCGGCATCGAGCAGGTGCGGATCGCCGAATTTGCATGGAGCCGAATGGAGCCCACGCCAGGCGAATACGACTGGGGCTGGCTGGATCGCGCGATCGACGTACTCGGCGCGGCCGGTTTGCAGGTCGTCATGTGCACGCCGACGGCGACGCCGCCCAAGTGGCTGATCGACCGTCATCCGGACATTCTGCCGATCGGCGCGGACGGTCGCCCTCGCGCTTTCGGCTCGCGCCGTCATTACGACTTCTCGTCGCCTTCGTATTTCGCCGCCTCGCAGCGGATCTGCACGGCAGTCGCCGAGCGTTACGGCAAACATCCGGCTGTCGCGTACTGGCAGACCGATAACGAATTCGGTTGCCATCACACGGTAGTCAGTTATTCGCCGGCAGCCGTGGAGCGCTTTCGCGAGTGGCTCAAGGCGCGCTATCAAACCGTCGATGCGCTGAACCGTGCGTGGGGCACAGTGTTCTGGAGCATGGAATACCGCAGCTTCGACGAGATCGATGCGCCGGTGGCGACCGTTACCGAAGCGCATCCATCACACCGGCTCGATTACCGGCGCTTCGCCTCCGACGAAGTGGCGCGCTACAACCGCATGCAGGTCGAGATCATCCGCGGGCATTCGCCGGGGCGGCCGGTCGCGCACAACTTCATGCAGCTCTTTGCCGAGTTCGATCACTACAAGGTGGCGGCCGATCTCGACGTTGCGGCATGGGACAGCTATCCGCTTGGCGGGCTCGAGGAGCAGTGGTTTGCGCCGGACGTGAAGGCGCGCTGGTTGCGCAGCGGGCATCCCGACTTCGCTTCGTTCAATCACGACGTGTACCGCGGCATGTCGGAGCTGCCGTTCTGGGTGATGGAGCAGCAGCCCGGTCCAGTGAACTGGGCGCAGTGGAATCCCGCGCCACTGCCTGGCATGGTGCGGTTGTGGAGCTGGGAAGCGTTCGCGCACGGCGCGGGCTGCGTGTCGTATTTCCGCTGGCGTCAGGCGCCGTTTGCACAGGAACAGATGCACGCCGGGTTGAATACGCCCGATAACAGGCTCGACGTCGGCGGAAGCGAAGCCGCGCAGGTTGCCGATGAGATTCGCAAGGTGCTCGCCGCAAGCGCCGACGCCAATGCCGCGATCCGCTCGAAGGTCGCGCTCGTCTACGACTACGAAGCGAAGTGGCTCTTCGAGATTCATCCTCAAGGTGCGGACTTTCACTATCCGCGCTTTGCATTCGAGTATTACTCGGCACTGCGTTCGCTCGGACTCGACGTCGATATCGTGCCTGTCGATGCACCGCTCGACGGCTATCGTCTGATCGTTGTGCCGCCGCTGCCGGTTGTGCCCGCCGATTTTGCCGCGCGGTTGGCAAGCTCGGGCGCGCAAGTCGTGCTCGGTCCGCGCACCGGTTCGAAGACTCCGGATTTGCAGATTCCGGCGAACCTGCCGCCGGGCGCACTTGCCTCGGTGATGCCGCTGCGTGTGTGGCGTGTCGAATCGATGCGGCCGAATGTGACTGAAGCGGTGCGGCTTGCGGACAACCAGGACGCGGCCGTGGAAGACGGCGTAGCGCGCCACTGGCGCGATTTCATCGACGTCGGCAGCCCTGCAACGAACGCTCTCGACGTGCGCGCCCATTTCGCCGACGGCCATCCCGCCTATGTGAAAAGCGGCGCGTTTCACTACCTCGCGAGCCTGTTCGACGATGCGCTGACCGTCCGCCTGTTCGCACAGATCGCCGGGGAAGCTGGCGTCGACACGTTGCCGCCTGGCGACAGCGTGCGGGTCAGCCGTCGTGGCGCACTGACCTACGTGTTGAACTACGGCGATCAGACTCACACGCTCGCCAATGTCGCCGACGACGCTTTCGTGATCGGCTCACGCGTTATCGAACCGCAGGGTGTGGCCGTTTATCGATCGGGCAAATGATTTGAAGCGCTGAACGAAGGATTCCATGCAGTAACAACAACGACGCAAAATCAAGGAATAAAGGAGACGGCAATATGGCACTGAAACCTCGAAAAATTCTGCTGGCACTTGCGCTTGCCGCGGCGGCCGCAGGCACATCCGTTGTCAGCACGGCGCAGGCCGGCACGCTCGCGGTCAACATCGCGTTCAAGGGCGCGAGTCAACGCGCCGTCTGGCAGTCGATCATCGACGACTTCAAGAAAACGCACCCCGGTACTGACGTAAAGGTGTCGTTCGTCGATGAAGAAGCGTACAAGGTGCAGTTGCCCGGTTGGCTCTCCACCGTCGCGCCCGATATCGTCAACTGGCATGACGGCGAGCGGATGGCGTATTACGCGCAACGCGGCCTGTTCGACGATCTGAGCGGCGACTGGGCGAAGAACGGCTGGAACGACATGTATGCGTCGACGAAGGAAGCGTCGTCGTATAAGGGTAAGCAATACGCCGCGCCGACCGTGTATTACTCGTGGGGCATGTTCTATCGCAAGGACCTGTTCCAGAAGGTCGGCATTACCAGCGAACCGAAAACGTGGGACCAGTTTCTCGACGACTGCAAGAAGCTGAAAGCGGCAGGCATTACGCCGATTGCAGTGGCAGGCCGTGATTCGTGGACGCTGGCCGGCTGGTTCGATTATCTCGACCTGCGCCTGAACGGCAACGCGTTCCATCAGAAACTGATGGCGGGCGACATCGCGTACACCGATCCGCGTGTGAAGAAGGTCTACACGACGTGGAAGCAACTGATCGATGCCGGCTATTTCATCGACAACTCGCTCTCCTACGATCTGGATTCGGTGCAACCGTTCCTGTTCCAGGGCAAGGCCGCGATGATGCTGATGGGTACCTTCATCTCCGCTGGCTTTCCGCCGAACGTGAAACCGGAAATGGGTTACTTCCAGTTCCCGATCATCGACGCGAGCGTGCCAACGGCTGAAGATGGTCCGGTCGAATCGCTGCATATTCCGTCCAAGGCGAAGAACAAGGCGGACGCGCACGCGTTCCTCGCGTTCGTCGAGACGCCGGAAAATGGCGCGAAGCTGGCGGTCGGACTCGGCTCGCTGTCGGCGAACAGCAAGTCGCCTGAGCCCGAGGATCCGATCTCGAAGATCGGTTTCCAGATTCTCTCGAACACGAAGGGCGGCATTGCGCAGTTCTACGATCGTGATATGACGAAGGAAATGGCCGATGAAGGGATGAAGGGGATGCAGCAATTCGTCTCTGATCCTTCAAAGCTCGACGACGTGCTCGCGCAACTCGAGCAGACGCGCAAGCGGATATACAAGAAGTGAGCCGTGGCGGCCCGTTGATGGGCCGCCTGTTTAAGCGTCAACTCGCTACGTTCGATCGGGAGAATGATCGTGTCGCACTCCGTTACCCGTCACACTGTTGGCGGGCCTGCCGAACCCGGCGGTTCTGGCTTTCCGGCTTCGGGCGTACCGGCTTCGGGCGGTGCATTGCGCGGTGGGCCACCTCATGTGGCACGCCGTCGCCGTCCATCACCGACCGCGCGCCGGCAGCGGCGAGCCGCCTTTCTGTTTCTCGCGCCGGCCTGCGTGATGGTGGCGATTTACGTCGTGTGGCCGATCATCTCGACCATCCACCTGAGCTTTTTCAACTGGGATGGGATGACCGACCCAACTTTCGTCGGCCTCGCAAATTATGTCGAGTTGTTCCATACGCAGACGTTCTACACGGCGCTGAAGAACAACCTCATCTGGTTGCTGCTGTTTCTGCTTGCCCCGCCGATGGGGCTCGCCGTCGCGCTCTATCTGAATCAGGCGGTGGCCGGTATTCGCATCGTCAAATCGTTGTTCTTCGCGCCGTTCGTTTTATCGGGCGTGGTGGTCGGTTTGATCTTCTCGTGGTTTTACGATCCGACCTTTGGCCTGCTCGCGGTGATTCTCGGGCACGGCGTGCCGGTGCTCGGCGATCCCCGCTACGCGACCCTTGGGATCGTGTTCGCGGCGCTGTGGCCGCAAACGGCCTATTGCATGATTCTCTACCTGACCGGCCTGACGTCACTGAACGCCGAGCAGATCGAGGCTGCGCGGATGGAGGGCGCGCGTGGTTGGTCGATGCTGTGGCACGTGATCCTGCCGCAATTGCGGCCGACCACGTTCATGGCGATCGTTGTCACGGTGATCGGCGCGTTGCGCAGCTTCGATCTGATTTCGGTGATGACCGGCGGCGGACCGTTCGAAAGTTCGACCGTGCTCGCGTATTACATGTACGACCAGGCGATCAAGTATTACCGCGTCGGCTATTCCGCGGCGGTGGCTGTCGTGCTGTTCGGGATCATGCTCGTGTACATCGTTTATCACTTGCGCCGCATGCTGCGCACCGAGCAATAAGGAGCCGATCATGTTTCCAATCCCGATCGACAAATGGACGCCGGCGACGCGCCGCGCGTACAAACTGACGTTGCCCTTCGCGCTGCTGATCTGGCTGCTGCCGATGATCGCGGTTCTCGTGACCTCGGTGCGTTCGACTGAGGAACTGAGCGAGGGCAACTACTGGGGCTGGCCGAAGCACTTTGCGATGTTCGATAACTATCGCGAGGCGTTGACGACTTCGCCGATGCTGCATTACTTCTGGAACAGCGTGCTGATTACGGTGCCTGCTGTGGTCGGCTCGATTGCACTCGCGGCTATGGCGGGATTCGCGCTGGCCATCTATCGTTTTCGCGGCAATTCGGCTTTGTTTGCGACGTTTGTCGCCGGCAATTTTGTCCCGGTTCAGGTGTTGATGATTCCGGTGCGGGATCTGTCGTTGCAGCTCGGCTTGTTCAATACGGTAAGCGCGTTGATTCTGTTTCACGTGTCGTTTCAGACTGGATTTTGCGCGCTCTTTCTGCGGAATTTCATCAAGCAACTGCCGTTTGAACTGGTCGAGGCGGCGCGGATCGAAGGCGCCAATGAATGGACCGTGTTCTTCAGGATCGTATTGCCTTTAATCCGCCCCGCGCTTGCGGCCCTCGCGATTCTTGTGTTCACGTTCGTGTGGAATGACTACTTCTGGGCGCTGTGTCTGACGCAAGGTGACGACGCCGCACCAATTACGGTGGGTGTCGCGGCATTGAAGGGGCAATGGACCACCGCGTGGAATCTTGTGTCCGCCGGGTCGATCCTTGCCGCGTTGCCGTCGGTCGCCATGTTCTTCGCGATGCAGAAGCATTTCGTGGCCGGGTTGACGTTTGGGGCGACGAAGGGGTGAGGCGAACGTTACGGAAATACAGTCGCTCTATGGTTGCCGATGTCCTGATACGGCCCAGAATCTCGGGGCGCGCTCGCTGGTTCACATTGAAATGCACACGGATGTCCTG
>NZ_DASRSY010000038.1:0-16173 GCF_035656215.1 Paraburkholderia sp. | reverse complement strand
GACCGAACATTGGGATCCCGAAAATTGGTCACATCATGGCTGACATAAAACCGCCACATTGTACCGTTCCGGGATCGATGTCGCACTTTTGAAAGCGTCGTTACAACACGCCCAGCAGTTATCTCCACTGTTATTTTTTATTCGCTGTAGAAATTCTGCGCGCCGGCAAAATTGTCGAACTTCGTGAATTGGCCGTGGAACGTGAGCCGAACAGGGCCGATCGGACCATTCCGTTGTTTGCCGATGATGATCTCCGCGGTGCCCTTGTCCGGGCTGTCCGGGTTGTACACCTCATCGCGATAAATGAACAGGATGACGTCCGCATCCTGCTCGATAGCGCCGGATTCACGCAAGTCGGACATGATCGGCCGCTTGTTCGGGCGCTGTTCGAGACCCCGGTTGAGCTGCGACAACGCGATCACGGGTACATCGAGCTCTTTGGCGAGACTTTTCAGCGAACGCGATATCTCCGAGATTTCGGTCGCACGGTTCTCGCCCGACGACGAACCGCTCATCAACTGCAAATAGTCGATGATGATCAGACCGAGTTTGCCGCACTGGCGCGACAGCCGACGCGCGCGAGAGCGCAGCTCCATCGGGTTCAGGCCGCCAGTTTCGTCGATGAAAATTTGCGCCTCGCTCATTTTCTGCACCGCGTGCGTGAGCTTCGGCCAATCCTCATCGGTCAGGCGCCCGGTCCGCATGCGGTGCTGGTCGAGCCGGCCAACCGAGCCCAGCATACGCATGGTGAGTTGCGAGCCCGGCATTTCCATGGAGAACACGGCAACGGGCAGGCCGTACTCGACCGCCACGTATTCGCCGACGTTCATCGAAAACGCCGTTTTACCCATCGACGGGCGGCCCGCCACGATGATCAGCTCGCCGCCATGCATACCGGAGGTCATGCGATCCAGATCGACGAAGCCTGTCGGCGTGCCGGTCACGTCACTCGGATTGGCGGTGTGATACAGCGTGTCGATCCGCTCGACCACCTGCGTGAGCAGCGGGCCGATTTCCAGAAAACCTTGCGTGCCGCGCGCGCCGTCTTCGGCGATCGAAAACACCTTCGATTCGGCCTCGTCCAGCAACTGGCGGACTTCCTTGCCTTGCGGATTGAATGCGTCCGCCGAGATTTCGTCAGCCACCGAGACGAGACGGCGCAGCACCGCGCGATCGCGCACGATTTCCGCATAGCGGCGGATATTGGCCGCGCTCGGCGTGTTCTGCGCCAGCGCATTCAGGTAAGCGAGACCGCCGACGTCTTCCGCCTTGCCCGAGGTGCCGAGCGCCTCGTACACGGTAATCACGTCGGCCGGACGCGTCGCCGCAATCAGCTTGCCGATGTGCTCGAAGATGATGCGGTGGTCGTATCGGTAAAAATCGCTCTGCGACAGGAAGTCGGCGATGCGGTCCCATGCCGCGTTGTCGAGCAGCAGGCCGCCCAGCACCGACTGCTCGGCTTCGATCGAATGCGGCGGGACTTTCAGCGACTCGATTTGGGGATCTTTGGACGGTGCGTTCATGGAGAGGAATTATCGGGGTAAATGCGCGCGGAGGGAAATCAAAAACCGATACTTTGATACATCGAAAACGGGCAATAAAAAAGGCAGGGGCCGGTCACCCGGCCCCTGCCTTTTGCCAGTAACGTCCTGGCAGATGCTTATTGATGGTTAGACGCGGTCGGCTTAGACGTGTTCGCCGAGCACAGACACCGTCACATCGACGAGCACGTCGGTGTGCAGCGAGACCTGAACAGCGTGGTCGCCGACCAGCTTCAGCGGGCCTTCCGGCAGACGCACTTGCGCCTTTTCCACTGCGAAGCCTTGCTTGACCAGTGCGTCAGCGATGTCGGCGTTCGTCACCGAGCCGAACAGACGACCGTCGACGCCAGCCTTCTGGCCGATCTGAACCGTCGAACCTGCCAGCTTTTCGCCTTGGGCTTGAGCGGCAGCCAGCTTTTCAGCTGCGGTCTTTTCGAGTTCAGCGCGGCGAACTTCGAATTCAGCCAGGGCTTCCTTCGTTGCACGGCGAGCCTGCTTGTTCGGGATCAGGAAGTTACGTGCGTAACCGTCCTTCACCTTGACGATATCGCCCAGGTTGCCCAGGTTGACGACTTTTTCCAGAAGAATAATTTGCATTCGGATACTCCTTATCGCGTCGTCGGGTTAGGCCTTGTGCTGGTCGGTGTACGGCACCAGCGCGAGGAAACGTGCGCGCTTGATTGCCGTATCCAGCTGGCGTTGATAGTGCGACTTCGTACCCGTGAGACGCGCCGGCGTGATCTTGCCGTTTTCGCCGATGAAGTCTTTCAGCGTTTCGAGGTCTTTGTAGTCGATGTGATCGACGTTAGCGGCCGTGAAACGGCAGAACTTCTTGCGCTTGAAGAGCGGATTTTGTTGCTGACGACGTTTGTCGAATTTCTTACCAGTCGGGCGGGGCATGTTCAGTCCTTTCCAATGTCCTGCAATTCTGTGATGTGAAATACCAGAGTTCTTGCGTTGCGGTGCTTTTTCGCCAGAAAGCCTGTGAAGAGCGTTTCTACGCCCATCTGACAGCCTTCCAGCTTACCGCTCGCCTCGCCTGCGGCTACCGCCTGCATGGTCAGTTCGACTTGCCGGGCAATACCGGCTTCGACGACTTCCGTGCGGTGGTGCAACGTGCAACCTGCAATCGGAACGCCGGCGGGGGTATACCGCACCGGTTCGCGTTCGACGACGCTGGCCGTAAGTTGCAGCCGATTCATGTAACCTTTGGCGAGGGCGACGCTTGATCTGGTAGCTTAAATAGTGTGTCTTAAGCCTGCGCTTCGGACGGTTGCGTAGCAGCCGACTTCTTGGCTTCTTCGCGCTGCACTTCCTTCATCATCGGCGACGGGCCGGTTTCGGCCTTCTTCATCTTGACGATCAGGTGACGCAGAACAGCGTCGTTGAACTTGAATGCGTGTTCCAGCTCGTCGAGCGTGGTTTGGTCGCATTCGATGTTCATGCAGACGTAGTGAGCCTTCGCGAGTTTCTCGATCATGTAGGCCAGTTGGCGACGGCCCCAGTCTTCGATACGGTGGATCTGGCCACCGTGCGAGGTGATCGTGCTCTTGTAACGCTCGATCATGGCGGGCACTTGCTCGCTCTGATCGGGGTGCACAATAAAGACGATTTCATAATGACGCATACACACTCCTTGTGGACTTGTGGATTAGAGCCACCCGGGCGTCTGAACCGGTGTGGCAAGTGAGAAGCCAAAGAGTGTAACCCGATTGGGGCCGGGTTGCAAGATATCCCGTTAATGCAACGCACGAATCGGTTGTGTTTTCAAGGGTTTAGGACAAAGCGGACAAAGCGGACGAGAGGTCGCCACCCATGCGCGCCCAACAACATCCCCGCCGGATCGCGCACGGGAGTCCCGCTCAGCCCCCCTCGGTTTGCTCGCTGCCGCCCGCCAGGCGGTCTTTCAGCGACTTTTCAAGGCCGCTGAGCGCATCCGGCGCGGCATCCGTGACGGCCCACCAGGTCATCCCCTGCGCGCTCCAGTGCGCGAGCGAGTAACCCTCGCGGGTCTGCGCCACCGAAGGCCCGGCGACCGCTTCCCGGCCAGCATTGCCGGAGCGCGCTTCCGGAAACACGTAGACGTCGATAACGTGCTTCTGATAGCGGTACACCAACACCGCCACCCGCTGATGCGCGATGTAATCCAGGCGGCCGCCTTCAAGCGGAAAACCGTTCGCCGCGAGGTCCTCGACCGGCGGCGAATAGTCGATCCGGCCATTGAACCACGGCTTGACCGTGTGCCGATCGGTCGAAATGACGTCGATGTCGTGACCGGACATTTGCGCCCGCACATGGCTTTCGACCAGTTCGTCGGCGAACGGGCCGACTTGCGCCGGACGATGCAGGCTCATAGTCACGCCGACCGCCGCCGCGCCGAGCGCGACAACCAATGCAACGAGCCAGCCCTGCCCGATAGTTGCGGCGGTGCCCACGCCCCCGCCGGACAGGCCCATCGCGCCTTGCGGACGCCGCCAGCTATTCAGCCAGTCACCCAGCCGGCTTCGCTTCGGCCTGGGCTGTGTGGCGCCCCGTGCGGCTTCGATGGGCTCATGGGCAGCGGTATCGCCCTCCGGGAGCGCCGCAAGAATCCGTGCCCGAAGGGCATCCGGCGCGCGGTGATAAGGTTGTGCGCGCAGCGAAGCACTCAACGCATGCAGATTTTCGCTTTCGTGCCGGCAAGCGTCGCAGCTGTCGATGTGTTGCTGGACGCGCTGAGCGTCCGGCGCGGGCAATTCGTGGTCGGCGTTTGCATCAAGGAGCGGCCGGGCTTCGTTACAGTCCATCTGGCGTCTCCTGAGTTAAACCGGCGGCGCTTGCACCGGGGGTGTTGGATGGCCGGGCGTTGGAAGCCGCCCGAAGTGGCGTGACAGAAGCCGTGGGCGCCGCGCATACGCCCGGCGTCGCGGCACGCGGCGGCCCGCCTCCCGGACGCCCGGACGCCTGCTTCGCCGTCAGCAGCGCAGCCAGCTTGCGTCTGCCCCGTGCAAGCCGCGACATCACCGTGCCGATCGGCACATCGGCCACCATCGCGATCTCGCGATAACCCATTTCCTCAAGCTCCCGCAGTATCAGCACCTCGCGATACTCGACCGACAACTGCGCGAGCGCCTCGTGCACGAGCTTTGTATCTTCGTTGCGAATCAGGAGCGTCTGCGGATCGGCCCCGCCCGCGCTCCAGCCGTCGAACGTCGCGTCGTCCATGGTGTCGTCGAACTCGACCACCTCGTGCGACGACGCCCTCCGCCGCCATTCCGTGTACCAGGTGCGGCGCACGATCGCGAGCAGCCACGGCCGCGCCGAGTCGCCCCGGAAGGTGTCGAAGAAGCGGAACGCGCGCATGAACGCTTCCTGCACCACGTCGTCGGCATCGTTGGGGTTGCCGCACAACCAGCGCGCAAGGTTGTACGCGGCGTCGAGGTGCGGCAGCGCCAGTTGCTGGAAACGGCGGCTGCGCGCCGCGTCGTCGTGCGCGCCAGCGGCATTTGAATCGGGTTGACCCACCTCGGCCCTCCGGGGCATTGCGGCTACGCTGTGTGACTCGTCTTCACAACATGACCGGTCACAGACCGAGTTTATTCCCGCGCTTGCATGGAATCTGCAAAAAAAGCGGCAAAGACCTTGCACCGCGGCTCACGGCACGAAACGCTGAACGGCACGATCACGGCGGCTTGAGCGAAAAAGCCGGCACGGCCCCCCAAGCGCTAGTAAGTCGGGCGATTCCAGTAATCCTCGCTGGCATACACCTCTTTCAGATAGTCGATGAAGTAGCGCACCTTGGCCGGCACATAACGCTGCTGCGGATACACCGCAAGGATGTCGTAGTCGGGCAGCGCGAATTCATCCAGCACGGTTTCCAGTTCGCCGCGCGCCAGTTGCTGCTGGATTTCCCATGTGGAGCGCCAGCCGAGCCCGAGCCCTTCGGATACCCAGCGATGCAGCAGCTCGCCGTCGTTGCAGTCGAGCGTGCCGCCCACCCGCACCGTCGCAAGTTTGCCGTTGCGGCGGAAGTACCAGCCGCGGTTCTGCCCGCCTTGCAGGTTGAACGCCAGGCAGTTGTGCTGCGGCAGATCTTCGAGCGTTTTCGGCTTGCCGTACTCGCGGAAATATTCCGGTGTGCCGCACACCACGCGCCGGTTCGACGCCAGCTTCACCGCGACGAAATTCGGATCGACCGCGCCACCGATCCGGATCGACAGGTCGTAACCCTCGCGCACCAGATCCACGACCCGGTCGGTCAGGTTGAACGACACCTGCAATTCGGGCTTGTCGGCGAGAAAAGGCGGCGCGAGCGGCGCAACATGCTTGCGCCCGAATGCGGCCGGCGCCGACACGATCAGATGGCCGTTCACCGCGCGCCGTCCTGCGCTCAGTTCGTTTTCCGCCTGGTCCCATTCGGTCAGCAGGCCGCGGCAGCGCTCGAGAAACGCCGCGCCGTCTTCGCTGACGACGAGGCGCCGCGTCGAACGGTACATCAGCTTCACGCCGAGGCGCTTTTCCAGCGCGTCGATGCGGCGCCCGAGAATCACCGGCGACACGCCCTCTTCCAGCGCGGCCGCCGCAAGACTGCCTGCATCGGCGACGCGCACGAAAGTTTCGATCTGTTTGAAGCGGTCCATTTTTGTCTCCTGTCGACCGGAGTTGGCGCTTTGGCGCTTACTCCGGTCCCACGCAAGCGGGTTGCAACCGCCTTGTGTCTCATTTCGCGCCCCGAGGCCTGCGGCTCAGGGTTCATAGCTTGCGGCTTTCGAGTCGCAACTCCTGCCCTCTCTGCGCGCCGCACCGCAAGCGTCGCGCACAGCGCCCGCCCATCCGGCCCTGCAAAGTCACCCGCCATTCCATACTTTTTGTTTCGAAATAAGCGACCTGGACTGATCTTATCAAACCTTTAGGTGAAGCCTACAGTTCGATCAACACCTTTTGGTTTGCACATCCGTCAGCGAATTCGTTAGCCGACCATTCGCCCACTCAAGACATTCAGGAGACATTCATGGCCAAGATGAGAGCCGTCGACGCAGCCGTGCTGGTGCTCGAAAAAGAAGGCATCAACACCGCATTCGGCGTTCCGGGCGCAGCAATCAACCCGTTCTACTCGGCCATGCGCAAGGCAGGCAGCATCAGCCACGTGCTGGCGCGTCACGTCGAAGGCGCGTCGCACATGGCCGAAGGCTATACGCGCGCCCAGCCGGGCAACATCGGTGTATGTATCGGCACGTCAGGCCCCGCCGGCACCGACATGATCACCGGTTTGTACTCCGCTCAGGCCGACTCGATTCCTATTCTCGCTATCACGGGCCAGGCGCCGCGCGCGCGTCTGTACAAGGAAGACTTCCAGGCCGTCGATATCGAATCGATCGCCAAACCCGTCACCAAGTGGGCCGTCACCGTGCGTGAGCCGGCTCTCGTGCCGCGCGTGTTCCAGCAGGCATTCCACCTGATGCGCTCGGGCCGTCCGGGTCCGGTACTGGTCGACCTGCCGATCGACGTGCAGCTCGCCGAAATCGAATTCGACATCGACACGTACGAACCGCTGCCGGTCTACAAGCCGAAAGCGACGCGCAAGCAGATCGAAGCCGCGCTGAAGATGCTCAACGAGGCTGAAAAGCCGTTGATCGTCTCGGGTGGTGGCGTGCTCAACGCAGCCGCTGAAGACCTGTTGGTCGAATTCGCCGAAACCATCGGCGTGCCGGTGATCCCGACGCTGATGTCGTGGGGTGCGATTCCTGACGACCATCCGCTGATGGCCGGCATGGTCGGCTTGCAAACCTCGCACCGCTACGGCAACGCGACGATGCTCGCCTCCGACTTCGTGCTCGGCATCGGTAACCGCTGGGCGAACCGTCACACGGGCAGCGTCGAGGTTTATACCAAGGGCCGTAAGTTCGTGCATGTGGACATCGAGCCGACGCAGATCGGCCGCGTGTTCGGACCGGACCTGGGCATCGTGTCGGACGCGAAATTCGCGCTCGAACTGTTCGTCGAAGTGGCGAAGGAATGGAAGGCCGCCGGCAAGCTGAAGGATCGCAGCGCGTGGGTTGCCGATTGCCAGCAACGCAAGCAGACGATGCACCGCAAGACACACTTCGACAACGTGCCGATGAAGCCGCAGCGCGTGTACGAAGAGATGAACCAGGTGTTCGGCCGCGATACCTGCTACGTGAGCACGATCGGTTTGTCGCAGATCGCCGGCGCGCAATTCCTGCACGTCTACAAGGCGCGCAACTGGATCAACTGCGGTCAGGCCGGCCCGCTGGGCTGGACGATTCCGGCAGCACTCGGTGTGCGTGCAGCCGACCCGCAACGTCCGATCGTCGCACTCTCGGGCGACTACGACTTCCAGTTCATGATCGAAGAACTGGCAGCCGGCGCGCAATTCAAGCTGCCGTACGTGCATGTGGTGGTGAACAACTCGTACCTCGGCTTGATCCGTCAGGCACAGCGCGCGTTCGATATGGACTTCTGCGTGCAGCTTGGCTTCGAGAACATCAACGCCCCGGAAATGAATGGCTACGGCGTAGACCACGTCGCGGTTGCTGAAGGCCTGGGTTGCAAGGCGATCCGCGTGTTCAAGCCGGAAGAACTGAAGCCGGCGCTCCTGAAAGCGCAATCGATGCTCTCCGAGTTCAACGTGCCGGTGATCGTCGAAGTGATCCTCGAACGTGTGACCAACATTTCGATGGGCACCGAGATCGACGCGATCAACGAGTTCGAAGAACTGGCCGAGAAGCGCCAAGATGCACCGACGGCAATCAGCATGCTCGATTGAGATTTCTGACTTTGCAGTAGATGAGCGCGATTCAGCAGCGTAGCAATTCAACGCAACTGAATCGCCTCATGAAGTTATTCCACTGACCGACCAGCGAGACACAAGCGCCATGCCGAAATTTGCAGCGAATCTCACCATGCTGTTCAACGAAGTCCCGTTCCTCGACCGCTTTGCGGCAGCAGCGGACGCGGGCTTCAATGCCGTCGAATTCCTGTTTCCGTATCCGTATCAGATCGCTGAATTGAGCGAACGTCTGCAGCAGAACCGTTTGAAGCTCGTGCTGCACAACCTGCCCGCGGGCAACTGGGAAACGGGTGAACGCGGCATCGCGTGCCTGCCGGATCGCGTGAGTGAGTTTCAGGAAGGTGTCGGCCGTGCGATCGAATACGCGAAGGCCCTGAAGGTGCCGCAACTGAACTGCCTCGTCGGTATTCCGACGGCAGGCGTCGATGCGGACAAAGCACGCTCGACGATCGTCGACAACCTGCGCTTCGCCGCGGGCGAACTGAAGAAAGCCGGCATCAAGCTGCTGGTCGAGCCGTGCAATTCGTACGACATCCCCGGCTTCGCGCTGAACCGTTCGGGCGAAGGCCTCGACGTGATTCGCGCGGTGGGTTCGGACAATCTGTTCCTGCAATACGACATCTATCACATGCAACGGATGGAAGGCGAACTCGCGGCAACGATCAAAAAGAATCTGCCGCAGATCGCGCACATTCAGCTCGCCGACAACCCGGGCCGTAACGAACCGGGCACCGGCGAAATCAACTACCCGTTCCTGTTCGACCTGCTCGATTCGCTCGGCTACGAAGGCTACGTCGGTTGCGAATACAAGCCGCGCACGACCACGGCCGCCGGTCTCGGCTGGGTGCAGAGCGTGGCCGGGCAAACCCGCGGCGCAGCCCACGCCGCTGCCTGATCGATTCATTGATCACCTCATCGATCAAATCAGGCACACCACGCCCCGAAGGACGTCCCTTTGGGCGACCCCCAACAACACTGGAGATTTAGACACATGGCAAAGATCGGTTTCATCGGCCTCGGCATCATGGGCGCGCACATGGCGCGCAACCTCATCAAGGGCGGCCACACGCTGTTCGTGAATGGCGCGTACCCGGTGCCGGAAGATCTGAGCAAAAGTGCGAGCGTCGTCGCCAATTCGACGGCTGTCGCACAAGCCGCCGACATCGTCATCATCATGGTGCCGGACACGCCTGACGTCGCCAACGTGCTGTTCGCCGACGACGGCGTCGCCGCCGGCCTCACGCAGGGCAAGCTCGTGATCGACATGAGCTCGATCTCGCCGCTCGACACGCAAGCCTTCGCGAAGAAGATCAACGCGCTCGGCGCTGACTACCTCGATGCGCCGGTGTCCGGCGGTGAAGTCGGCGCGCGTGAAGCGTCGCTGACGATCATGGTGGGTGGCCCGGAAAAGGCTTTTGCATTGGCAAAGCCGCTGTTCGACCTGATGGGCAAGAACATCTCGCTGATCGGCGACAACGGCGCGGGTCAAACCTGCAAGGTCGCGAACCAGATCATCGTCGCGCTGAACATCGAAGCGGTTGCTGAAGCACTGCTGTTCGCTTCGCGCTCGGGCGCCGATCCGGAACGTGTGCGCAAGGCATTGATGGGCGGCTTCGCTTCGTCGCGCATTCTCGAAGTGCATGGCGAGCGCATGACCAAGCGTACGTTCGATCCGGGCTTCCGCATCGAACTGCACCAGAAGGATCTGAACCTCGCACTGGACGGCGCACGCAAGCTCGGCATCGCCCTGCCGCATACGGCAAGCGCGCAACAACTGTTCAGCGTGTGCGCAGCCAACGGCGGCAAGGCCTGGGATCACTCGGCGATGGTGCGTGCGCTGGAAATCATGGCGAACTACGAAGTCGCGCAAGCGCCGGGCAGCGAAGCCAAGGCGGCTTGATACATCGAGTAGCAATGCAGGTTGTCATGGTCGTTGCAACGTCATCGTCATGGCAATCGAAGGTGGGGCGCTCTTTGCGTCGTGCGGTATGCACGGCGCAAAGAGCAAATCGTGCCGCTCTGGGCTGAGAGCGGCAAGTGGGGTCCGCAGCGGCACCCGGCGGCGCCGGGGAAGCCTTGGTCGGTCAGACGTCGTCGTCGGGTGTCCGGCTGTCGGATTTCAAACTTATGCGTTTTCCGCCAATCTCTCGCGGCGGCTGCACCATGCATGCCGCCCGCTTGCACGTCTGTTTGCATTTGCTTGCAACTGCGTGCGTCCGTTTGCCGCCTCGCCGACCTTTTTTGACACATCCCTCCGCACTTTTCTCCTACACTCGTTGAACCTGGTTGCGGGCGCATCAGCGTTCAAGTGCAGCTTGCCGATCGTGGCAAAGCATGCCCTCTGCTTCATTCGCCCGATTCCCAATCAGTGTTCAACCCGTAAGCGGAATGTGCTTGCGCCAGTAACCCATCTGCAAAGGATTCAGAATGAGCATCTTTGGTGACATCGTAAACAAGCTCTTCGGCAAAGCGAAGCCCGACCAGCCTGCGCCTGCGGTTGAGCCGACGCCGGATCCGGCTGCGGCGCAAGCTGCTGCACCGGCGGCTACACCGGCGCCCCAGCCGCTGGCCGACGTCGACGTTGCTGTCGTCATGGACCAGTTCGTGAGTGAGAGCGGGCAAACGTTGAACTGGCGCACGTCGATCGTCGACACGCTGAAAGCGCTCGGCGTCGACAGCAGCCTCGAACATCGCAAGCAGCTCGCACAGGAGTTGAAGTACAGCGGCGACACGAACGATTCGGCGAGCATGAACATCTGGCTGCACAAACAGGTGATGCAAGCGCTGGCGGCGAACGGCGGGAAGTTGCCTCCGGATCTGGCGGCCTAAGGGCTTGCCGGCGTCGCCTGTTTCCGGCGATAGCGATAAATCTTAAGCTGAAACGACAACGCGGCGCTCGGGTCGAAGACCTTGGCGCCGCGTTGTCATTCAAGCTTCATGTTCGGGACACGGTTCTGACTTTGAACCGGGCCGCCCGCGCTAAATCAATCAGTACGTATCGAAAGTCTTCTGCAACGCAACCGGCCCCGTGCCGCCCGCGGCCAGTGCGAGCATCAGCAGAACCCGCGCCTTGTATGGATTCAGCGAGCCTGCGCTGATGAAACCGAGCGCATCGTCCGCGGCTGCACCATTGCGCATCACGTGGCCTGAGCCCACGCGCGACGAACGCACCACCGCCACGCCTTGCGAGGCCGCGTCGGCCAATGCCTGTTGCATGGAAACGTGAATCGAGCCGTTGCCGGTGCCCGCCACCACGATACCGCGCACGCCCGCTGCCACCAGCGCATCCACGGCGATCCGCGAGACGCCTGCATAGCTCGCGACAACCTCCACATGCGGCCACTTCGCGCCGATCACGAATTCGGCCGCGAGCGTATGCGGGCGCACCACGCTGCGCTGGAATTCGACGCGGCCGTCCTGCACCCAGCCGAGCGCACCGATTTCCGGTGAGTGGAAGGCATCCACGGCATACGTGCTTGTCTTGACCACGTCGCGTGCACTGTGAATCTTGTTGTTGAAGGCCACCAGCACGCCCTGCCCGCGCGAACCCGGGTGCGCCGCAACCGTCACGGCATTCAGCAGATTCAACGGACCATCGGCGGACAGTGCCGATGCCGGGCGCATTGCCGCAGTCAGCACGACCGGCTTGTCCGACTTGATCGTCAGATGCAGCAGATAAGCGGTTTCTTCGAGTGTATCGGTGCCATGCGTGACCACCACGCCGTCGACGTCATCGGTGGCAAGCAGCGTGTTGATGCGTTGCGCGAGCGTGGTCCATAGCGGCATCGCCATGTCTTTACTGTCTACGCTGGCAATCTGTTCGGGCGCGATCCGCGCGACCGTAGACAAGGCCGGCACCACGGCCAGCAATTGCTCGACGCCGACCACACCCGCCTGGTAGCCGGACGTGTTGGTGGCGTCCGCGGCTGCCCCGGCGATCGTGCCGCCGGTTGCCAGCACGGCGATGCGCGGCAGCTGAGGCGTTGCGCCTTCGTCGGAAGGCGTCGCGGAAGAGGAAGTCGAAGTATTCATGGCGGCGATTGTAAGCGATGCGCCGCACGTCGCCATGCGTGAAAAAAATGGATGCCCGTTCGTTTTGGATTGCCAGGACGCTCAAACGGCGGATTCGGACCAGTCGGCGCGCCGCTAAACCGCACGGGTGAGTTACACCAGGGGATCGAGCCGGATCGTGACGAACCGGCTCCGCGTCAAACCGCCTCGCGCAGTTGTGCCGCGATGTCCGCTTCGTTCAACTGCGGCGCGAACATTTCGATCAGCCGGTACGCATACGCACGCAGGAATGCGCCCTTGCGCAAACCGACCCGCGTCGTGCTCGCCTCGAACAGATGCTGCGTATCCAGCGCGACCAGTTCCGAGTCGCGCTTCGGATCGTAGGCCATAGCCGCGACCACGCCGATGCCCATGCCGAGTTCGACGTAGGTCTTGATCACGTCGGCATCGATGGCGGTCAACACGACGTCAGGCAGCGCGCCCGCTTTTGCGAACGCCTGGTCGATGTGCGAGCGGCCCGTAAAGTCCTGGTCGTACGTGACGATCGGGAATTCGGCGATCTCGTCGAGCGTCAGATTCTCGCGTCCCACCAGCGGATGGCCCTTCGGCACCACCACGATGTGATGCCACGAATAGCACGGGAACGTGACGATATCCGGGAAGCGGTCAAGTGCTTCCGTCGAAATACCGATATCCGCTTCGCCGTTGATAATCATCTGCGCGATCTGTTGCGGGCTGCCCTGGCGCAACGCCAGATGCACCTTCGGGAATACCTCGGTGAACTGACGAATCACCTTCGGCAGCGCGTAACGCGCCTGCGTGTGAGTCGTTGCTACGACGAGGTGCCCGCTGTCCTGATCGGCATACTGGCGTGCGACGCGGCGCAGATTCTCCGCATCGAGCAACATCCGCTCGATCAACTGATGCACCGCCTTGCCCGGCTCGGTGAGGCCCGTCAGGCGCTTGCCGCGCCGGATGAAAATATCGACGCCGAGCTCGTCTTCCAGATCCTTGATCTGTTTCGATACGCCCGATTGCGACGTGTACAACGCATTCGCCACCTCAGTCAGATTCATGTTCTGACGCACGGCCTCGCGCACGAAGCGCAATTGCTGGAAGTTCATCTGTAGATCTCCGGTTAAGCCAGAGTTGAGTTATTAGAGTTTGATCGAAACACCGAGTATTGTCGCGCTGCTTAAGGCACTGCCTGCCGCATCGTTCATTGCGCTGGAAATACGCGCAACGCGCGCGGCACGGCGGTCACGCCGTCGCCGATCGCCAGTTGCAGATCGCGCCACGATTCGCGATCGAGTTCCGCTTCGAGCACATTGCCCTCACGGCCCGCCAGTTCCACACGCACCGAGCCGCCGAGCGTCACCACGCGCCGCACATCGACCACAATGCCTTCGCGGTGGCCAGACGCTTGAGGATACAACTGCAGATCGTGCGGACGTACATAGGCAAACGCCGGCCCACTGAAATCGGCCTTGATCGCGACCGGCAACGCCGCGCCGTCGACCACGAAACCACTCGCATCCACCTTGCCATGCAGACGGTTCGCCGCGCCGAGAAACTCGTAGACGAACGAGGTTTGCGGATGGTCGTACACGTCCTGCGGACTGCCCACCTGCTCCACATGCCCGCGATTCAACACTACGATACGGTCGGCTACTTCGAGCGCTTCTTCCTGATCGTGCGTGACGAAAATCGTCGAGATATGCAGATCGTCATGCAAACGACGCAGCCAGCTGCGCAATTCCTTGCGCACCTTTGCATCCAGCGCGCCGAACGGTTCGTCGAGCAACAGCACCTTAGGTTCGACAGCCAGCGCGCGCGCCAACGCAATGCGCTGCCGCTGACCGCCCGACAATTCCGACGGATAGCGCTGCGCGAGCCAGTCGAGTTGCACGAGTTTCAGCAGTTCATGCACCTTCTCGCGAATCACCGCTTCCGAAGGCCGCTCCTTACGGGGCTTCACACGCAGGCCGAACGCGACGTTCTCGAACACCGTCATATGACGGAACAGTGCGTAATGCTGGAACACGAAGCCGACTTCACGCTCACGCGCGCCAACCGTTGCGACGTCCTGGCCTTGCAGCACGACCTGGCCCCCGTCCGCATATTCGAGCCCGGCAATCACACGCAACAAGGTGGTCTTGCCACAACCCGACGGCCCGAGCAGCGCAACCAGTTCGCCCGGCGGAAAGTCGAGCGAAACGTTATCCAGCGCGACAAAATCTCCGAAGCGCTTTTGCAGGTTACGAACGGTGATACCCATTACAGCTCTCCTTGCTTGAGCGCGTGTTGCCTTGATTGTTGCTGCAGTGCATGCGTTGCATTGCCGGACTGTGAAGCGGGTGTCAGCGCAACAGGCCCTGCGTACGCCGGCACATCGCGCGCAGCAGACAGTTCCGCCGACATATGGCGCTCGGCGAGCAGCTTCAGACCCAGCGTCACGAGTGCCAGTAAGGCCAGCACCGACGCCACGGCGAACGCCGCCGAGAAGTTGTATTCGTTATAGAGAATTTCGACGTGCAGCGGCATCGTGTCGGTCTGGCCGCGAATGTGCCCGGACACCACCGACACCGCGCCGAACTCACCCATCGCCCGCGCATTACACAGAATCACGCCGTACAGCAGACCCCATTTGACGTTCGGCAGCGTGACGCGGCGAAAGATCTGCCAACCCGATGCGCCAAGCACGTGCGCGGCTTCTTCTTCATCGTTGCCTTGCGCCTGCATCAGCGGAATCAGTTCACGCGCGACGAACGGGAACGTGACGAAGATCGTCGCCAGCACGATGCCAGGCACCGCGAAGATGATCTGCACGTCATGTTCCTGCAGCCACGGACCGAACCAGCCCTGCGCGCCGAACATCAGCACGTAGATCAAACCGGAAATCACCGGAGAGACCGAGAACGGCAGATCGATCAACGTGGTCAGCAACGCCTTGCCGCGGAACTCGAACTTGGCGATACACCATGAAGCAGCGAGACCGAACACGAGATTCAGCGGCACCGCAATCGCGGCCGTAATCACGGTGAGCTTGATTGCCGACAATGCATCCGGATCGGCAAGCGATTCCAGATAGAAACCGATGCCCTTGCTCAAGGCCTGATAGAACACGGCGACGAGCGGCACGACCAGAAACAGCGCGAGAAACAGCAACGCGATGCCGGTCAGAATCCAGCGCACGACAGGCGGCTCGGTGACCGGATCGGGCCGGCGCGCGACATTGAGCGGCGCGCGCGGCGCCGCGGCGACCGCGGCCGTACCGGGACCCTTCACGGAATTCACAGAATCGCGGCTCATTGCGCACCTCCGCCAACACCGATCGCCGCCACACTCGCAACCGCAGGCGCAGGACCCGCACCGCCGCGACCCGTCCGACGCTGCAGATACCACTGCAGCGTATTGATGAACAACAGCATGAGAAACGACACCACCAACATCACGACCGCGATGGCCGTGGCCCCGGCGTAATCGTATTGTTCGAGCTTGGTAATGATCAGCAACGACGTGATTTCCGATTTCATCGGCACGTTACCGGCGATGAAAATCACCGACCCGTACTCGCCGAGTGCCCGCGCGAACGCCAGCGCGAAACCGGTCAGCAAGGCGGGGAACACTGCCGGCAGCACCACGCGGCGAAAGGTCAGCCAGCGCGAGGCGCCGAGGCACGCAGCGGCCTCTTCCTGCTCACGTTCGAACTCTTCGAGCACCGGCTGCACAGTCCGCACGACGAACGGCAAACCGATAAAAGTCAGCGCGATCAGCACGCCGGCCGGCGTAAAGGCGATCTTGATACCGAGCGGTTCGAGAAACTGCCCG
>NZ_DASRSY010000037.1:0-7100 GCF_035656215.1 Paraburkholderia sp. | reverse complement strand
CGCTGTTCCACCAGTAGTCACCCGAGGCGACATAGCGTTTGGCAAGCTCCGCATCGGGTTTTTCGACGAAGCGTTCGATCGTGCGCGCCCCGTGCATGCCGAGCGCGCTACCCGTGCGGATATAGCCATAGCCGGTTTCCGCGCGCTGCGGCGGCACGCCGAGCGTCACGATCGCACCGCGCGCAGCATGAGAGATCGCTTGCGTGAGCGCCGTGCCAAAAGCCGCATGATCGGCAATCAGATGGTCCGCCGGCAACGCGACGATGATCGGATCGTCCCCGGCCGCTGCGGCCGCGCGCGCGGTCAACGCGGCAACGGTCAGCGCCGGCGCGGTATTGCGCGGCACCGGCTCGAGCACCATCCGCACCGGCCGGCCGCACTGTTCGAGACGTTCGAGCGTTTGCAGGCGCAAGTCCTCGCAACAGACCACGAGCGGCGTGGCCATGCTCAGCGGAGTGCCTGCCGGCATCTCAGCCGCCGTCCCGCTACCCGCCGCCTTGGCGAACGCAAGGTCGAGCCGGCGCAGCGTTGCTTCGAGCAGCGATTCGTCGCCCATCAGGCCGATCAGTTGTTTCGGATTGCGTTCGCGTGACAACGGCCATAGCCGCGTGCCCGAACCGCCCGCGAGAATTACCGGCTGGACCGACAAACGCGTGGCCTTTCCGGTGATGCCCGCAGTCGACGCGAGCGGATTGCCTGGTTCAACGATGCGATTCATGTCCGCTTCCCGTTAGTGTTCAATCTGGCTTGTTGAGGTTTTTTATGTATGCGACGCACGTGGTTCGTCGCCTTCGCCCGAGCAGCGGCGGTCAGTCGAATGGACCCGCGGCAACCGGCTTGCGCGCGATGAAGTGGAACCACCACGTGTCACTGATTTCCACGTCGTCAGCAATGCGGTTGCCTTCGCAACTACCGAACACCGCATTGGTCTGAAAACCGATCTGCGCGAGTTGCCGGCGCTGCTCACTCAGCGTCGTATAGACGATCACAATGCCGAAGTTGTGCGCCGCCGCCGTCTTCACTGCGTAGCTGCCGTAGTCGTGATTCAGCTTCACGTGGCGCACATAGTTCAACGTGCCGAGCTGAAAGCGCCGCATCGAGCGCAGCGTGCGCCAGCCGAGCCTGAGCGGATTGAAGGTGAATTTCGGCAGCAATTGCCAGATGTTCTCGCGGTAACCCGGGCCGCCGCGGTTATGCGATGAAAACAGCACATAACCGCCGGGCCGCACCACGCGATACATCTCTTTGAGAATCTCCACGCGATCCTCGTAGTCCACACAGTCGATGCCGTTCCAGCTGAACGCCGCAAGCCCGTAATGCCCGGACCGCAGCGCTGACATGTCGCGCGCATCCATATGCCGCAAGTCGCGCTCGGGATAGCTCGACTTCGCGATTTCCAGAAGTTTCGGCGTGTAGTCGACGCCGATGTAGTCGTTCGAGATCGCAGTCATCAGCGGAATGGTGCGGCCCGTACCGACACCGATATCCAGCAACGGCTCACCGGCGCAGCGCGGCGCGAGCCACTCGAACGCAGCCTGTTCGCCCAGGTCCGAGAACGTTTTCCCGAGCCTGAATACGCGGGTCGCATCCGGCGAATTCCATGCGATACGGTTGACGCGGTCCAACTCGGATTGACTATTCATTGCCTTGCTCCATCAAAGTGGAAGCGCACTGGATCGGCAACCCGATGCGTTCATTACGCTTCGCCTGATAGACGAAGTGCGCGTGCGCGTTTTAGAAACCACTGTGTGGTGCGCGCATGGCGCCAGTCGAGCCGCGCGCGGCGCGTCCCACCCCCAACAGATGACTCGGGCTGACGGGTTTCGTCGAAGGTGCTTCGAAAAAAATCTTCGAAGTACGACATCACGTTTTCTTGTGCACGGGCCGACAGAATTGCGTGATCGGTGCGCTCGCAAAAAGCCACGCCAATCCGGCCGAAACGCCGCAGCCGCCCACCACGCACACCGAAGTAGCGTTCGAGTTCTTCGACCCCCTCGTCCAGCACACCGTATAAAAGACGTGCATCGACGCCTCGCGCATGCAGCGCGGTGAAGAGGCGTTGCTCCTCTCTCGATCCCAGTTGGACCCCGCAGATACGTTCGACACGGTCAGCAAGGGCCGCGCCAAATCTGGCCGCGAAGCGCGCCGCAAGCTCGCGCGCAACAGGCAGGCCGCCCGTCTGCCCTCGAACGACGCGAATCCATTTGCGCGGCTGGCACATCGAGCGCAAGTAAGTGCGCGTCGAACCGAAGGCCGCTACCGGGACGGCCGGCTTGCCGTGTTCATCGCAGATGTTCTGCCACGTGAACTTCTGCAAATTGACCAGCACGGCGCCAATCACCGCCGGTTCACGCGCCGCGGCATGCAGACCGACGAAAGCGCCCGCGCAGATGCCGAGCAGCACCGCGCCGCGATGTCCTTGCGCCGTCAGCCAACGCGCCGCGCACGCGGCATCGTCGGCGCCCGCCTGTGCATACAGTGCATCGAGACTCAGCGCATCTAGCGATGGCTGGCTGTCGCCCAAACCGCCGAGGTCGACACGCAGCGACGCGATACCCTGTCGCGCGAGGCGTCGCGCAAAGCGCACGCCAAGTCGCGCATTGCCGATTCGCGACACAGCACCGGTATTCAGCATCAACACCGCGGGTGCGGCGGCGGTGCGCGATTCGGGCGTGCAGTAGATGCCGAACATCCTGCCGCCGTCGAGCCACACCGGCGTTTCGATCACGCCCGGCTCGACGCGGTGGCCCGAGGTGGGATTGCCCATGCGATCCGCCATAAGCTCAGTCAATTGATCGGCGTGGGAGCCAGCGTCGCTGTCCGCAGCCATGCGCTCAAGCGCCACCGGATTGCCAGCAGCGCATGTCAGCCAGTCTTCGATCGACCGAAACGCTGCCTGCGGAATCTCGCTATCGAGCGCCTCCATCATGAACTTCGCGTATTCGTCGAACGATTGCCGTTCCACGTGCACGCCTTTTTCACGATAATGCGCAACCAGCTCGTCAACCCGCGCCGGGTCCAGCGAATCCAGTACCAGCACACGCTCAGCCGGGCGAACGGCGTCGCGCTGCAAATCGACTGCGCGCAAGCTCTCCAGCGTATCGCCATAGAGACGAAAACCGTACGCTTCGACGAATGCATCGGTATCGGGCTCGGCTTCGCAATCCATCGCGGCCGGCATCAACAGCCACTTGCGGTAATGCGCACGCAATTCGCGCTGATAATTCTTGCCCGACAAAACCGGCGCCAGCAGCACCAGACCATCCACACCGCCGAGTTCCTGGGCGGCCAGCGCCGCGAGCGTCCCGCCAAGACGCAGCCCGCACAGCGTCACGTGCTCGACACCGGCGGTCTCACGCAGCAGCGCCACGGCCTGCTTGATGCTGTCGATCCACGCGCGCCAGCGGCCCGGTTCGCTCGCTTCTCCCGCCGCATCGCCCGTGCCTGGGTAGTCGAATCGCAGCACCGGCATGCCGCGCGCGGCGAGGCGCTCCGCCAGCCTGCGCATGCCGCGATAGGTGCACAGTGCGTCGTACCCGAACGGGTAACACAGCACCACGCCACTTGGCCCTTCTGCCGGATGCAACCATCCGAACCGGCCATCGAACACTACTGGCCTCACGCTAGTCTCCTCAGCGGCTCAACGCCGCTTTCGATCACTACAACAAACACCGTCTGATTCATCTGTACGCCCTCCCACACCAGGTCGGACTCCGATGCTTATGCGGCTTAACGAGTTACACGTCGCGACAACCGATTCGCCCCAGGTCGACGTGCCGTTCAGTTGCCGTGCGACGCGCGCGAGGCAAAGGTCGACCGGGTGGCGAGCAGCACGTGATAGAAAAACCGCGCACGCAGCCGGTCGCGCATCGGGTAGTGCCGCGACAACAGCACACGCCATGCGGCGGCTGACTCACCGGCGCGCGCGTAGGCGGATGCGGCGCGCGGCGCCACGCGCCGCAGCGCGTCCTCGCGTGCGGCCTGCGCAGCCACGGGCACGCTGCTCGCGCGCAATTGCGCAAACGCGTGCATGGCCGGCAATGCGTGGGTCGATATCGACAGCGCCGTTTCGCGCGAAACCGACACGAACTCGTCCTCGAAACAGATCGCGACAGCGTCGACACTAAGCCGCAAGCCAAAATCGAAGTCGCACGCTTCACCGACCTCGGCGGCCGCGCGATACGCGATCCGGCGCGCGGCCAGGGTATCCACCAGATAGCCGTTGTTCGGGAACATCTGGTCGATGCCCGCCAGCGCCGGCACCGGCAGACGGCCGGCGCGTTCAGGCACGCGCAGATAATCGTGGTTCAGGCGTTCGGTGGCTTGCGGCCGCGGTGTGCCGTCGTCGGCGATCACACGTTGTTTGCCGAACGCCGCGGTCAACTCGGGATGCTTGTGCCAGCATTCGTCCAGACAGGTCAACGCGTTCGGCTCGAGCAGATCGTCGTCGTGTAGCAGTACAAGGCGCGCGCCTTGTGCGCGCGCAAACAGCCGGTTCACGTTGGCCGCCTGTCCCAGCCGGGGCAGATTGCGTTCATAACGGATCGGGAACGGCCGCGTGCTACGCACGCGGCAACGCTCCACCACTTGCCGCGCGCTGTCGTCGTTCGAATCGTCGCCGATCACGATTTCACACTCGCCATACGTCTGCGCATAGCAACTGTCGATGGCCTGTTCGAGCAAGGCGGGCCGATTGCAGGTCGGAATGCAGATGGAAATCAGGCGCGCGGATAACGCCCCGCCACTGCCCCGGTCGGCCTCGTTCGTGGTCTCACTCATGGGTGCTCCGAAAACCGTAACGGATTTCATTTAACCCCGCCGGACCACGAGAATCTGTACGCCCACCCACACATGCGCAAAGGACGAAGGTGCACTATCAAGGCATATGACAGGCCGGCGTCATCGTTTCAAACGCGCTGCTGGGTGCGGCTGCGCACCGACAGCGTTCACGATCGATCACACCATTCAAATGACTTCACCCGCCGGAAACGCGCACCATGGAAAGAAGTATCGTCAAGAACATCTTCATCAATTTTGCAGGAGCGATCGCTCCGACCTTCATCTCTCTCGTCACCGTGCCCGCCTATATTCATCTGATGGGCGTCGAGCGATATGGGGTCATCAATCTGGTGTGGACGCTCATCGGCTACTTCAGCGTGCTCGATCTCGGCACGAGTCTCGCCACCGAAAATCAGATCTCGAAGGCGCGCGCCGCCAAAGACGACTCCATCGAGTGCATCTTCTGGAGCGCCTGGTTCATGAATCTGGGGACCGGCATCGTGGGCGGCCTGCTGGTGTACCTCGGCGCATTTCTCTACATCACCCACGGCGTGAAGATCGAACCCGCCTTTCAGCACGAGGTGATGGCGAGCCTGCCGTGGATCGCGGTGGCCGTGCCGATCGCGAACGTCTCGTGGGTCTTTGCCGGCGCCATCAACGGCGTGGAGCGCTTCACCAGCTTCAATATCAACCAGACCCTGGGCACGGCACTGTTCCAGTTGCTGCCGCTGGCGTCGATTTTCTGCTTCTCGCCATCGCTCGCGGTGGTGATTCCGGCCGCGGTCGTGGCCCGTCTGATAGCCGGCGTGTTGCTCGGCGCGGCGGCGTTCCGCGCAATCGGCATTCGCCGCATACGGCTGCCCCAATGGCGCGTGATGGTCGAACTCTTTCGCTATGGCCGCTGGATGCTGATGTTCTCGGGCGCCAACATGATTGCGTCGACGCTCGACCGGGTGCTGGTCGGCGCGCTGATGGGCGCGCGCTTCGTCACTTACTACGCGACCCCGCAGAACCTCATTACGCGTCTGAACCTGCTGCCGATCGCGATGGTGCGCACGCTCTTCCCGCGCCTGTCAGCCGTCTCGCGCGCCGACGCCGACGCGCTTGCGCATAGCGCCCTCGCATTTCTGAACGGCGCCTTCACGCCCTGCGTGATCGTCGCGCTGTTCGCACTCAAACCCTTTCTGACGTTATGGCTGGGGCCGACGTTCGCGGCCGCGGCGCCGGTGGCCGGCGTGCTCGTGCTGGGCGTGTGGCTGAGTGGCCAATGTGGCATTCTGGGAATTCTGATTCAGGCGCAGACAAGCCCCGCCTATGTGGCCGGCGTGAGCTGGCTCGAACTGCCGGTGTTCGCCGGCGCGCTGTGGTGCGGGATTCACTGGTTCGGGATCATGGGCGCGGGTGGCGTCGTCGTGATGAAATCGCTGTTCGACTATGCCGTGCTGCTGGTGTTCACGCGACTGCATGTCTGGTCCATCGTGCGCAATATGCTGGTCCATCTCGTGTTCCTGGTCGTCGCACTGGTGCTCTCCGAGGAGATCACCGCGTTGCCGACGCTGATCGCCGCGGCGCTTGTCATGGCGGCGGCGAATCTGGGGCTATCCCTGCATGGATCCAGCGAACTCAGGAGCGTCGTCTACAAACTCTGGACGCGCGTCACGCTGTCGGCGAGTTAGGCAGCCGATTGAAGCGGGCCACGCTACGCGGCCCGCTTCACATCACAACTGAGTCGACCGCGTAACGACATCCGACACCGCCAGCGTGGTCGTAGCGAGGTTGGGCGCGCTGCCGACCCGGGTTGCAATGGTCGCAAAGCGGCGCGGCTGGCAACTCGCCAGGGTACGTTCGTAAATCGACAGATAGCCGTCACTCACTTGCTGCATGCTGAACTTGTCAAGGTTCTGCGTCGCCCGCACAGTGAGCGCAGCGTGCGCGACGCGGTCGGTCAGGAGCAGCCCGAGTGTCTCTGAAAGTGTGACCGGATCGTGAGCCGGCACCAGCAGACCGGCCTCGCCGTCATCCAGCATTTCGGGAATGCCGCCCACGCGGGTCGCCACGATGGCGCGTCCCGTCTCGCGCGCTTCGCATAGCACCAGTCCGGCCGCCTCATAGTGCGATGCCAGCGCGAAAACGTCGGCCTGCGCGAGATAAGCACGTGGGTCGGCGACAAAACCTTCGAAGTGCGCGTGCCCGGCAACGCCGAGTTGATCGGCAAGCGCTTCCATCGCGGCGCGGTCGGGTCCATCGCCGACGAGATACAGCACCGCGTCAGGCACGCGCTGGCGCAGCAAAGCGAAGGCGTGCAGCAAATCGCCGATTCC
>NZ_DASRSY010000036.1:0-8208 GCF_035656215.1 Paraburkholderia sp. | reverse complement strand
GTCACGCGGCCGACGCGCAGGCCTTCATGAACTTCGTGCTTTCGCCGGCCGGCCAGGCCGTGCTCGCGAAGTACGGTTTCAAGCCCGCGCATTAACTTAGGTACCGCACGCTCATGCAACAGGCCTGGATTCCGCTCTTGTTGTCGCTGAAAGTGGCGGGCTGGGCCACCGCGCTCAATCTGGTGTTCGGCGTCGCGGCCGGTTTCGGTTTGTCGCGCTGGCGCTCGGGCGCGCGCGACGTGATCGATTCGCTGCTCATGCTGCCCCTCGTCATGCCACCCACCGTGCTCGGCTATTACCTGCTCGTGTTGCTCGGCCGACGTGGCGTGATCGGCGGCTGGCTCGACCGCTTCGATATCCAGCTGGTGTTCACCTGGCAGGGCGCGGTGATCGCGTCGACGGTGGTGGCGTTTCCGCTCGTGCTGAAGTCGGCGCGCGCCGCCTTCGAAGCCGTCGATCCGCAACTCGAGCGAGCCGCGCGCACGCTTGGCGTCAGCGAGACGGCCATCTTCTTTCGCGTGACGCTGCCGCTCGCGGCGCGCGGCATTCTCGCCGGCGGTCTGTTGGCGTTTGCGCGAGCGCTCGGCGAATTCGGTGCAACGCTGATGATCGCGGGCAACTTGCCGGGACGCACGCAGACGCTTTCGGTTGCGGTCTATTCAGCCGTGCAGGCCGGCGACGACAGCACCGCCAATTTCCTCGTGCTCGTGACTTCGGTGACGTGTGTCGTGATCCTGTTGCTCGCGGGCCGTCTGGTACCACAGCACACGCTTCTGGCGTCCCGTTGATATGCCGCTCGCCGTCGACATCCGCAAGACTTTCGAGAGCGCCGAGCGCCGCTTCACGCTCGACGTCTCATTCAAGGCGACCACGCAGCGCCTCGTGCTGTTCGGGCCGTCCGGCGCGGGAAAGAGCCTGACGCTACAGGCCATCGCCGGCCTGCTGCGCCCCGACGATGGCGCGATCACGCTGCACGACAACGCTCTGTTCGACAGCGCGCGCGGCATCGATCAGAAACCGCAGGCGCGCAAGATTGCGTATCTGTTTCAGGACTACGCGCTGTTTCCGCATCTGAACGTGCGGCAGAACATCGGTTTCGGGTTGCAGCAGGGTTGGCTCAATCCCCGTGCACGGATCTCGCATCCGCAAATCGACTACTGGCTCGATGCGCTCGAGTTGAAAAGCGTGGCGGGAAATCATCCGGCGCAGCTTTCGGGCGGACAGAAGCAGCGCGTGGCGTTGGCGCGGGCGCTGGTTGCGCAACCCCAGTTGTTGTTGCTCGACGAACCGTTTTCAGCGCTCGATAGCGCGCTACGTCAGCGTATGCGGAGCGAGCTGTCGGACCTGCAAACGCGGCTCGATATTCCGATGGTGTTGATCACGCACGATCCCGACGATGTCGCCGCGTTCGGCGATCAGGTCGTGCAGGTCAGCGATGGTTGTGTGCGCGAGAATCAGGCGTTTGCGGGCTATGTGCGCAGCGAGTCTTGACCTGAGAACGCGCCCTTCCAGCGCCCCCGGCTCACTCAGTCCTTCACGCCCAGAATCACGCTCGACGCCTTGAATACCGCAACCGCGGTCCCGCCTTCCACAAGGCCGAGCGTATCGACGCTTTCATTCGTGACGACCGCGGTAATCACCGCGCCGCCGTCCAGCACCAACGACACTTCCGCGTTGACCGCCCCGCGCTTCACACTTTGCACGGTGCCGCGCAACTGATTACGCGCGGACAGTTTCAACGGCGCACCGTTTTCGTTCTCCACGACCAGCACCACCCACGACGCCTTGATCAACGCGAACGCCGCTTCCCCCTTCGCAAGCCCCAGCGTCTCGGTACTTTCATGCGTGAGCACCGCGACGATCGTATGCCCGCCTGGCAGCGCCAGCGACACTTCGTCGTTGACTGTTCCGCGCGTAATCGCCGACACCGTTCCATAAAACTGATTGCGCGCGCTCGTTTTCATGCCGATGCGGCCGATCAGATCCCAATCCGTCGCAAAGCCTTCGATCGCCGCGCCAGCACGTTCGAGAAAGCGCCGATGCTCGCGCTCGACCGCCCGAAACGTATCGATCAGCTTCACCGCGCGCGGCGTGAGCGTCGTGCCGCCCCCGCCTTTGCCACCGGTCAGGCGCACGACGAGCGGCTCGCCGGCGAGGTTGTTCATCGTGTCGACGGCGTCCCACGCGCCTTTGTAGCTCATGCCGACGGCTTTCGCCGCGCTGGTGATCGAACCGGTCTCGCCGATCGCCGCGAGCAGCGCGATCCGCGACGCGCCCCCGAGCGTTTGCGCGCCCGCCTGAAACCAGACTGAGCCGCCGAGTTCAAGGGAGGAGTCAGGGGTATTGGTGCTCATAAGGGGAAGTAGCCAGTTAAGTGTGAATCATTATAGAGATGCAGATCGCGCCCTCGGCGTTTCTAGCGACTCATGCATGACTACTAGTCCTACAGATCCATTCAGATTCCAGGGATCAGGTGGCTACAATTCGGCCTACACGAACAGTTCCGGCTCGTCGAACTGGGGCTCATCTACAAGTTCCACCTACGGCGTCCAATTGGTGAAAACCGGTCCGATCGCCGCTGGCGCGACAATTCCCGCGGAGGTTCTTGGCGCCTATCTATTCGGCGGTCTGGAAGGACTCAGGATAACGTTCAACAGTTCGGTGACGATCACTCAACCAGCGTGCTCGACGCCAAACGTAACGGTAAACATGGGGACGCCGGGTACATCGGCGTTTAAAGCCGTCGGCTCCCGTGTTTCGACCACTTCGTTTGCCATCAAGCTCAACAACTGTCCCACCGGAGATAAACTCGATCGCCTATCAATTAGACGCAGCGACGAGCGTCATCAGCACCTCCTCCTCGGTCGTCGCGTTGAATGATTCTTCGACGGCTACGGGCGTTGGCCTACAGGTACTCGACGCCTCGTTCAATCCCGTGCCGCTCGGGACGGCTATCCCCTTTTCGCGGCGTATTACCAAACGAGCAGCCACGTCACCTCCGGCACGGCTGACACCTCGTTGATCTTCAACATGACGTACCAGTAGAACAATTTCGCGTGACAAGGCGCTGGCCTGCAAATTGTGCTCGTTCCTGACATACTTGGAACAACCTCGTGCATTTGCCAAGGCAAATACCCGTCCGCCGCAACTTCAGCAAGGAGCAAGCCAGTGATCATCGATCTATCGGGCAAGACTGCCATCGTCAGCGCGTCCACGGCGGGCATCGGCCTCGCCATCGCGATCGGCATTGCCACAGCGGGTGCGGAAACTATCGTCAACGGACGTAAGCAGGAAGCGGTGGACCGCGCCATCGAAACTATTCTCAAGACCGCGCCGAAGGCAAAGCTGCACGGCTTCGCCGGAGACCTCAGCACGCCCGAAGGTTGCGCGGCGCTCTCGAAAGCCGTGCCGCACGCGGACATTCTGGTGAACAACCTCGGCGTGTTCGGTCCCGGCGATCTCTTCACCACCGCAGACGACGACTGGGAGCGCTACTTCCAGGTCAACGTGATGTCAGGCGTGCGGCTCACGCGGAGCTATCTGGAAGGGATGATCGAGCGCAAATGGGGACGCGTGGTATTCATTTCGTCCGAATCGGGGTTGAATATTCCGGCGGACATGCTCGCCTACGGCTTCTCGAAGACCGCGCAGTTGAGCATTGCGCGCGGGATTGCCAAGCAGGTGGCGGGCAGCGGCGTGACGGTGAATTCCGTGCTGCCCGGACCGACCTTGTCGGACGGCTTCCGCTTGATGGTGGAAGACACCGCGAAGCAGCAGGGCAAAACCGTCGAACAGGTTGCCAGCGAGTTCGTGCGTGAGCATCGCAGGAGCTCGATCATTCAGCGCGCGGCCTCCACTGAAGAGGTCGCGAACATGGTCGTCTACGTCTGCTCGCCGCAGGCTTCGGCGACCACGGGCGCGGCGCTGCGCGTGGATGGCGGGGTAGTCGATACGATTGCGTGACGAACGCCGCGCAGGCCGTCGCGTTTGTGAATCACTCAAACCGCGTACTGCGCGATCCCATTTCCAAACGACCAGTTCTCCTTCAACACCTCGACGAGATTGATGAACACATCCTCTCGTCGCAGCCCAGGCGACTCCGCCAGTTCATCCGCCATGCGTTTGTACAGCGCCTTCTTTTGTTCCAGCGTACGTGTGTTGTTCAACGTGATCTGAATCACCACGAGATCGTCGCTTCGTTCGACGTTCAGATACTGCTTGTCGTAAACAAAATTGCCGGCCTCGTGCTCGGTGATGAGCATGAAGATGTCGTCTTTTGGCACATTGAACGTGTCCACCAGCGAACGTTGAATGCTGTCCGTCAGCGCCTTCCGGTATTCCGCCGGCTTGCCGGCGCGCAATGCGATTCGTGTGAGCGGCATGATGAAACTCCTTGATTGCATTGATTGGGTAAACACAGCTTAGGCGCGCTCAATCATAATAAACAGACATCATTGGATATTTCATCTATATTCATCTGAAATGAAAGTTCTCGATCTCGATGCCGTGCGCGCCTTCGTGCTGGTCGCCGACCTGCACAGCTTCACGCGTGCCGCCGACGCGCTCGACACCACGCAATCCGCCGTCAGTCTGAAGCTCAAGCGGCTGGAGGCGCATCTCGGCAAGCAATTGGTGGAGCGTACGCCGCGCGTCGTGCGCCTTTCCGCGGACGGCAACGCCTTCCTTGGCGCGGCCCGCGATCTGCTGAGCGCGCACGAGCGGGCGCTGGGTTCGCTGTCGGTGGAGCGGCGGCGGCTCACGCTGGGCCTGAGCGAACATGTCGCAGGGACGAACTTGCCGCAGTTGCTTGCGCGCCTCAACGCGCACGATCCGGGTCTGGTGGTCGAATTGCACTTGGGTAGGTCCGCGGCACTGCTCGCGCATTTCGATGATCGGCGCCTCGATGCTGTGATCGTTCGCTATGGTGCCGACGAGCCACCGCGTGACGACGCGCAGGTGCTGTTCAGCGAGCCGCTTGGCTGGCTTGCGACACCGGAATGGCTGCCGCGCGTCGGCGAGCCGTTGGCGCTCGCGCTGCTGAGCCCGCCGTGCAATGTGCGCGACGTCGCGCTTCAAACGCTGAATGAAGCGGGGCTTGCATGGCAGGAAGTGTTCGTCGGCGGAGGTGTGGCGGCGGTCAGCGCCGCGGTTGCAGCCGGCCTGGCGGTGTCGCCGCTGGCACGCAGAGTAGCGCCGCGAGGGTTGGTCGATGTCGGCGCGCGGCTGGGTTTGCCGCCGCTGCCGGAATCACGCGTGACCTTGCATTCACGGGTGAAGGACAAGCGATCGATGGAGACCTTGCGGTTGGTGACGAACGGGTTGGCAAGCGCTTGAGGTATTCGACGCTTCGTCGCAATAACCCAAGCGGCTAGGGTATATAATGCTCGCTATATGCCCATCATTGCCCGGATCGACGGGCTGATCGTGGTCATCTACCCTCACGATCACGCTCCGCCACATGTTCATGTTCTCGGTCCGGATGGTGAGATTATCTTTATCTTGAATTGTCCCGAAGGCCCGGTTTCGATTCGCGAGGCTCGAGGTTATTCAGAACGCGAAGCGCGCCGGCTGGCAAAACGCATTAACGAAATGGTGCCGTTCCTGTGCTCCGCATGGAAAGGAATCCACTCATGAACAGCAGCGAAGAATGGCGGCTTGCGCAGGAACGCGGCGCCGAGACCGCCAAACGTCCCGCCGCGCGCAGCGCATGCTATAAGCCGCGCACAAAAAGACTCGACATCACCCTCACCAACGGCGTTTCGCTGCTTGTGCCAATCGCCTTTATCGAAGGTTTGCACAACGCGTCGCCGGAGAATCTGCGCGAGATTCAGATTTTCGGTCTCGGTTCGGCGCTTGTTTTTCCGGCGCTCGACGTCGTCGTGTCAGTGCACGGCCTTATCGACGGCGTATTTGGCTCTAAAGCATGGATGCGCGATATCGGCCGCAGCGGCGGCAGCGTGAAATCCGAGGCGAAGTCGGCGGCCGCCCGCGAGAACGGCAAGAAAGGGGGCCGTCCGCGCAAGGCTGCGTGAGACTTACCCCCCGAAGCAGCCCCGCCGATGATCAGTGGAGGATCGGCGGCAACGAGCCGCTGCTGACGGTAGCAGGATTAGCGGTTGGGCCCGCAGGATTCGCCGGCACGTTTGCCGCCCTGGCGGGCGCGTTCGTATGGACTATAGCAGGCTTGGCCGCGCCGGTTTTCGCCGCCACCGTGACCACGTGGGCATGCGCTGTATGGCCCTGAACCAGGTTGGCGCGCATGATCCTGCCTTGCGATTTCGCCTGAGCAACTTGTGCGTGCGGCTTCTTACCCTGCACCACCACGGCAGCCTTCGACTTAGGCTTGCCCGCACCCGGAACCACGCCCCGGTGGGCAACATTCCTGGCCGCGACCGTCTTCACGCTGCCGTGCGCTACCGGCCTGGCGCCACGCTTCGACGCCGACGCCACTCGCTGCGCACCATGTTGACCGTTCGCCGCGTGCTTCGAACCCGCCTTCGCGCCGGCGGTAGACTTGATCTTGGCGCCCCCCGTTGCTTTCCTGGCGTGCTTCGCCGTATGCCCAGCCGACTCGGGCGGATTCCACACTTCCGTATAACCAGCGGCGATTGCCGCACCGGACACACACCACACTGCAACTGCTGTTGCCACTACTCGAACCCACATCTCCTGCTTCTCCTCATCTTCGGCTTTATAACGAGCCGGGATTATATTCTCTTGCAAAAATCCATTTTTAGACTAATATCAATAACAAGTACATATAAGGACTTACCTATTCATGGCTCACGCTGCCCGCGCCACCCAGCCCGAACCGCCAATCCGTCGGCCGATTCCGGAACCCACGCTTACGGAAATGTCGGCGGCAGGCCTGCGCGCGTTCTTCAACATCGCGCGAGACTGGGACTTGAGCGCCGAAGAGCAGATCGTGCTGCTCGGCTCCCCGGGCCGCTCCACCTATTTCAAATGGAAATCCGCACCGGGAACGGCCCGTCTGGGGCGCGACACGCTGGAACGCCTGTCGCTGCTGCTCGGCATCTATAAGGCGCTGCAAATCCTGCTGCCGCAGCCCAGCGCCGCCGACACCTGGATCAAGCGCCCCAACAGCGCGCCGCCGTTCGGCGGCCGCCGTGCGCTAGACCGCATGCTGGCCGGCAATATCAGCGACCTCGTGGCGGTACGCCAGTATCTCGACGCGATGCGAGGCGGCTGGGCGTGACAGAACCGCATTGGCAGCACCGCTGGCGCAGCGCGCCGCTTCACTGGTCGCCCGCATATCGCGTGATTCCGACGCGTTTTCCGGCCGTCAATCTGTTCGACCGGGTGGCATCGCCGGAAGATTTCGACGCCCTGTACGCGCTCGAAGCGATGACCAATGACCGCCTGCGCACCGAAGTCGGCGAACTCGATCTCGTGCCACGCGAAGAGCGTCGCTTCGGTCCGGGCTATGGGCCGATCATGGCCGCGTTGACGCACCTCAATCCGCTCGGTAGCCGCTTTTCCGACGGCACGTATGGCGTGTTCTATTGCGCCCGCTCTCGTGCCACTGCGATCGCGGAGACGCGCTATCACACGGGGAAATTTCTGGAGGCGACCGCCGAGCCGCCCATGCGGCAACAGATGCGGCTCTACACGGTCGCGGCGCAAGGCAACGTGGTCGATATCCGCGCCGACGCATCGCTCGATCTCGCGGTGTTGTCGCCTGACGACTATGTCGCCGGACAATCGCTCGGCCGTGCCGTGCACGAGGCCGGCGCGCCGGGCATCGTGTATCCGTCGGTGCGGGATGACGAAGGCGAGTGCCTCGCGGCGTTCAAAACCACGCTACTGCGCGACTGCCATCACGCGGCGTATCTGGAATACAACTGGAATGGGGCAAGCATCGATATGGTGTTCGAGCTCAATCAGGTCGGCTAGGAGACTCGAAACCATCAAGGCAGCGCCAACGCCGCCGCCCCGCTCTCCCGCGCTGCCTCAACCGAGATCGACCAGCGCCGCAACGCCAGCGGCTCCACGATCGTCAGCTTGCCGCCGGGCCCAAACGCGCCGGTGTCGATGAAAATCTGCGAGCCGATCTGCTGGATTTCGCGCATCGGCGTATGACCGCAATAGGTCAGCGAAAGGCCGTGCTGACGCAGTGGATCGCCATTTCCCAAGGCCAGATCGCGTCCCCACAGCAATTGTTGACGCGTTTCGGCAGAAAAATTGCCA
>NZ_DASRSY010000035.1:0-8071 GCF_035656215.1 Paraburkholderia sp. | reverse complement strand
TGGCTGCGGTCACAAACGCGATCCGTGAACACGACGGAGCCGCTCAGGTCCAGGTCGACCTGGCAGCCGGCCGCGTGGCGGTCGAATCCGCGCAACCGGCTGACACGCTAAAGGCCGCTATCGACGAGGCTGGCTACACGGTTACCGGCGTGACCAGCAGCTCGGCACGCTAAGCGAGCGACCGTTATGTTCAAAGTTGCCGTCATTGGTGCTTCCGGGCTGCTCGGCCGGGCGCTCGTCGACGAACTGACACAGCAGGCCGGTTGGCAAGTTGTCGCCACGGCGTTCAGCCGGCCGGGTCCAAACACGGTCGCGCTGGATATACGCGACGCGCGGGCGGTGGAGCAATTTGTCGAGCGCGAAGCGCCGGACGCGCTCGTGATTGCCGCAGCGGAACGCCGGCCGGATGTGTGCGAGCACGATCCGGCGCTCGCCCGGGCGTTGAACGTCGATGCAGTGCGTACCCTGGCCGCAGCGGCAAAGCGGCGCAGCGCATGGACGCTCTCGATCTCAACCGATTACGTGTTCGACGGCACCCACCCGCCCTATCAGCAGGATTCAGCGCCCGCGCCGCTCAATGCCTATGGCCGCAGCAAACTTGAAGGCGAGCGAGCGCTGACGGAATCCACCGATCTTGGCTGCGTGCTGCGTTTGCCGCTGCTATATGGGCCGATCGTCGATTGGGCGGAATCGGCGGTGACAAGTCTCGTGCCGGCGATTGCCGCATCGGCTTCACACGAAGGCAAGGCAGCCGTCATGGATGCATGGGCGATTCGTTACCCGACCTTTACGCCGGACGTCGCGTTCGTGATCCGGCAGATGCTCGAACGGCATGCGCGTGGCGAAGCGATCCGCGGCATTGTGCAATGGTCGGGCGACGAGCCGATGAACAAGTATGAAATCGCGGTGCGGCTTGCAGAAGCGCTGCAAGTCGATGCGCAACTGACGCCGCAGCACACGCCCACCGACACTACGCCGCGTCCACATAACTGCCACCTGGCGTCGGATCGGCTCGAGGCACTCGGCATTGGCCGCCGCACGCTATTCGACGTTGCGATCCGGCAAGTGCTGGCCGAATTTCCATGGCAGGGCGAGACGGCGGCGTAGCTACCCGGCAGTGAGCTTAACCACGGCAGGTACTCTCGCGTTTTCGTGGTGAGGCAAAACGCCGGCGTAGCGCCCGGCAGCGAGTTTATCCACGGCAGGTGTCGCCCGCGTTTCCGCGGTCCGACGACACGCCTGCCTGGCGCCGGACCCGGCAGTTAGTCGCGACAGGTACTGCTTCTGTGTCCATGGGCCGCGGGTATGTCGGCATGGCGCCCAGGCATGCGAGTCAAGCCACGGCAGATCAACATCAATGAAAATCTCGGCTCGCCGTGGCCAGTTCGCCGAGCCATTCGCTGTGATCTTCGAGTCGATGCGCGACGAGATGAACCACCTCGCCCTTCTGTTTCGTCCCGCCCGCTTTATTTGCGTTCACCACGTTGCTGGCGCTGTCATCGCCGGTAGACACGCCGTCGTCGCGCTGCAAGACGCCATATACCGCCAGCAACGACGAACCCAACAGCACCTTGCGCTGCTTTTCCACCAGCGATGGCCAGACGATCACATTGATCGAACCGGTTTCGTCTTCGATGGAAACGAACACGGTGCCGTTTGCCGTGCCCGGCCGCTGCCGCACGGTGACGATGCCACAAGCGCGCGCCAGCGTGCCGTGCCGACACGCGGAGAGTTCGGTCGCCGTGCGAAAACGCTGCCTGGCAAGACGCTCGCGCAATAGTGCGAGCGGATGGCGATTGAGCGTGAGGCCGATGCTCGCGTAATCGTCAACGATCTCGCGACTTTCGGCTGCCTGAGGCAATGCCAACGGCGCTTCGGCGATCGGCGCATCGCGCAGCAGCTTGGGCACCGTGTGCTGCGCTGTCACCGCCCACCACGCTTCGCGCCGATGGCCGGCGATGCTGACCAGCGCATTCGCCGCAGCGAGCGCTTCAAGATCGCGCCGCGTCAATGCCGCGCGACGCGTCAGATCGTCGACGTCGGTAAACAGCGCGTCGCTGCGGGCCGCCATGATTCGTTCGGCAGCCACCTGTGAAAGACCTTTGATCAGATGCATGCCGATGCGCACTGCCGGACCGCGCGCCCCATAGGTTTTCGACGATTGGAATACACGTGCGGTGAGCTGTTTTGCCGCGCGCCGGATCGTCCGGGCCACCGTGAAGCGTCGCAACGACAGATCGCGTAATTGCTGCGCGGATAATACGCCCTGCTGACGATGCAAACAGGTCTCGCTCGATGAAATCCGCTGCCCTTCATGACCGCGTCTTTCGAAAGTCGATTCCCAGTCGCTCAATGTCACGTCAGGCGGCAATACTTTGACGCCATGACGCTTCGCGTCCTGCACCAGTTGCGACGGCGAATAAAATCCCAACGGCTGACTGTTGAGCAATCCCGCCAGAAAAGCGGCCGGCTCATAACGCTTCAGCCACGCACTGAGATAGACGAGCAATGCAAAGCTTGCCGCATGACTCTCCGGAAAACCGTACTCGCCGAAGCCTTCGATCTGCTTGCAGATGCGGGCGATAAAATCGGACTCGTAACCACGCGCCGACATGCGGTCGGTCAGATCCTTCTGATACTTCGCCAGATTACCAGTGCGCCGCCACGCGGCCATCGCCCGTCGCAACTGGTCGGCCTGCTCACCAGTGTATTTCGCCGCAACCATCGCAAGGTGCATCACCTGCTCCTGGAAAATCGGCACACCGAGCGTGCGTTGGAGCACCGGCCGCAATTCATCCTTTGCGTAGTCCACCGGCTCGAGACCTTGCTTGCGGCGCAGATACGGATGCACCATGCCACCCTGAATCGGCCCGGGCCGCACGATCGCGACTTCGATCACGAGATCGTAGTATTCGGTCGGTTTCAACCGCGGCAGCATACTTTGCTGCGCGCGCGATTCAATCTGGAATACGCCGATCGTATCGGCATGTCCGCACATTTCGTAGACGGCCCGATCCTCGCGCGGAATATCCTGCACCCTGAATTTCGGAAAGCCGCGCCGCAATGCGACGAACTCCAGCGCGCGCCGGATAGCCGACAACATACCGAGTGCCAGTACGTCGACTTTCAATAGATTGAGCGCATCGATATCGTCCTTGTCCCACTCGATTACGCTACGGTCTTTCATCGTCGCGTTTTCAATCGGCACGAGTCGCGACAGTTTGTCTTTCGCGATCACAAAGCCACCGACGTGTTGCGACAGATGGCGCGGAAAATTGCGCAATTCCTTGGTAAGGCGAATCAGATTCCGCGTGATGTGCGAGCTGGCATCGAAGCCCGCTTCAGCCAGATATTTGGCGACCGCGTCCGTGCCGTCCCACCATTGCTGTGATTTACTGATCCGTTCGATCAATGACGCTTCGAGTCCCAACGCCTTGCCGACATCCTTCAGCGCACTGCGCGCGTGATACGTAATCAGCGACGCAGTCAACGCCGCGCGATGACGGCCGTACTTGCCGTAGATATATTGAATCACCTCTTCGCGGCGCTGATGCTCGAAGTCGACGTCGATATCAGGCGGTTCGTTGCGTGCGCGCGAGATGAACCGTTCGATCAGCATATTCATACTTATCGGATCGATCTCCGTCACATGCAGGCAGTAACACACAATTGAATTTGCCGCCGAACCGCGACCTTGGCACAGAATGTTTCTGGAGCGCGCAAAGCTCACGATATCGTGCACCGTCAGGAAGTATTTTTCGTACTTCAGCTCGGTAATCAGCAGCAATTCTTTTTCGATCTGCTTGATCCGCTTGAGATTCATGCCGTCCGGCCAACGCTCGACTGCACCGGCCATGACCAGCTTGCGCAAATAACTCGATGGCGATTCACCGGCGGGCACTAGTTCTTCTGGATACTCGTACTTCAGTTCGTCGAGCGAGAAGCGGCATAGGGCTGCAATACGCAGCGTTTCTTCGAGCGTATCGCGCGGGTACAGTTTGGCGAGCCGCACGCGCGTGCGCATATGCCGCTCGGCATTGGCCTCGAGCGCGTGACCGCACGCCGATAGCGGTGTGACGAGGCCAATCGCAGTCAGGGTGTCCTGCAATGGCTTGCGCGAGCGCACATGCATCAGGACGCCACCTGCCGCCACCAGAGGCAATCCGCTCGCTTTCGAAATCATCCGCAACGCGTCGATCTGAAGATCGTCGCTGCCGGTTTGCCAGAGTTCGAGTGCGATCCATGAGCGTTGCGGAGCCAATGAGGCGAGCCAATGCGCGCAGCGCAGCGTGTGTGAGAGCGTCGCCGTACGTTGCGGCACGAGGATCAGGACGCAATCGGGCAAGGTCCTGAGATGTTCGAGATGCGGCAACGCATCGGTGAAATCGGACGGACTTAGGCGATAGCTGCCCTTGTCGGCACGCGAGCGAGCGAGCGTGATCAGTTCGGAGAGGTTGCCGTAGCCATTACGGTTGGTCGCAAGTGCAATCAGTGTGCAGAACGGTTCGCCTGCGTCGTCCGTCAGATTGAGTTCACTGCCGATGATGAGGTGAGGGATCGGTTTTAGTGCCTCTTGATCTGTGGTTTCTTGTTGTGAGGTTTCTTGTTGTGAGGTTTCTTGTTGTGAGGTTTCCTGTTGTGAGGTTTCCTGTTGTGAGCTCACTGGCTTTGTGGTCGTCGACTTTGCCGCTTCTTCTAAAGGCGTTCCTGCTTGCGCGGCTTTCGCCTTGTCTTCGCGCTCCTTCTTTTGGCGGTCCCGCTCCTGCTTGATTTCTCTCACAGCGGTGTGCGCGCGCACGACGCCAGCCAGCGAGCATTCATCGGTAATCGCGAGCGCGCTATAGCCGCACGACATCGCCTGCTCGACCAGTTCATACGGATGCGAAGCGCCACGCAGAAACGAGAAATTAGTCAGGCAATGCAGCTCCGCATACGGCGGCAGTTGGGCCGCGAGCGCCTGCTCGAATACGAATGTGGGCCGGGAATTTGCCATGATGATCAGCCGAACAACCCTTGCAAATACCACTCGCCACCAAGACGTTCTCGATACACCCAGAACATATGGCCACGATCGTCTGCCGCAACGTAGTAATCCCGCTCAACGCGGTTACCGTCCCACCACCCTGCTTCAATCCGTTCGGTACGTGTGAGCATTTTCAGCGGCCGACGATAGATCGGCCGCTGGTCGCGCATCATCAGACGCAGCGGTTTGTCGAGCATCCAGACGGGACGAGGCTGCGATGGCAATGCACTGTCGGGCAGATCGAGCGAAGCTTGAGCATTGGCCGATTGTGTTACGAATATGCGGCTGCTTTTAGCGTCACTCGTTTTTTCAGGCTGTCGTGATATGTGTTCTGCGTGTTCTGCGTGTTCTGCGTAGTCCGCCTGTTCCGCCGCATCGCCGTCTGCATGCACACTTTCCAATGCAGCGTGCTGCAACTCATCGGTCAGCCAGGTTTTATCCGCTTTGATTTTTGTCTTAGCTTTCGCAGACGAACGCTTCTTGCGCGAAAACGCTTGCGCCTGGTAGGCCTCGACGCGCATTGCCCGCTCAGGACGATGATCGTCCTGCACCGACATCTGCAGCACGTTCTCCGGCCCTAAACGCGCGCTTAAGCGTTCGAGCAGACGTGCAATCGAATCGCCGTCTGATTCGGGCATTGGAAACAAGGTGTCCGATCGCCCTGCATACTCACCGATCTGATCCGCGACCAGCTTCAACTCGATCACGGGCGCCACCAGAACCGTCTGATTCAACTTCTCACGCAACAGCCAGATCAGATGCTCGGCATCGCGCGACGGTATGGCCCACGCGACCTTCAGACTCGACGTCTTCGGCGCATGACGGGCTGCCAATTCATGTTCGAGCACCAACGTATAACCACTGAGCGCTGCATGATGCGCGCTCAACCATCCGGCCAGTTGCACAATCAGCCGACGTGCGGCGAATAGTAGTGCATCGGCATTATCGACCCGCGACGGCAACTCCAACTGCGCATGAAACGATGCCGGCGCACGAAACGATTCGCGCGGATCCGGACGCGTACCATATGCTTGCGCCAGCAAATCCAGAATGCCACTGCCGAAACGCCGCACGACGCCCGACCTTGGCAACTGACGCAAATCGGCCAATGTCGTGCAACCGACATGCACAAACGCATCGCGATGCGCCTGTGCAACCGGCAGCAACGACACAGATACGCGGTCAAGCACCCGCGCAAGCGACGTTTCCTTTATCACATGCCAACGATGCCCCTGACGATCGGCATGCGCCTGCGCCAACAACCATGCGCCCCAGGCGGTTGGTGCGCACGCGATACGCGCCGTATAGCCGAATTCCGCCACCGTCGCGGATACCCGTGACAACAACACGCGCAAGCCGCCAAACAACCGCAAACCGGAGCCGACTTCCAGCAACAAGGTGTGCGCGTGCGCGAGCGACACCTTCGGTGTGTATGTCAGCAAAGCAAGCGCCATCGCTTCGAATGCCTGGGTTTCGCGGTCTGTATCCGCGGCAAGCATCTTGAGACCAGGAGCCAAAGCCAACGCGTACGAGCGCGAATGGCCCGCATGCACCCCAGCACGTAATGCGTCGGAATCCGGCATCAGGATGTGCGCATGACCGGCCAGCGCGTAGCAGCGCACCTCGGTGACCTCTTCGGCACCTGGAGGTTGGCTTGCCGCATCGCCGGGCTCACACCGATTCGGCTTCGCGGGTGAACCATCCGGGAGCGACTCGAGAGGCTTCACCGCTTCCAGCGACAAGAGTGGCAATGTGACTGCGATCCACAACATGTTTGATCTCTCGCCCTTGATTGCTGCCGACGCTGTTTTCCGGCAACAAGACGCTTTGTACCGGCAAAATGAGCCGCAGAGGCTCAGCTAGCGGTGGCCCGCGACGCTTGAAGATGTCGATCGAGATACCAATCTCCTGCAACCATTGACGACGGTTGATCGTCGGCGCATTGGCCGGCAAGAGCGGCTCGCAGATCATTCGCAATGGCGCCGGCGAAGATTGCGTAGCTGCCTCGACAGGCCTGATCAAAAATGCCAGCGATGCCGACTCCTGAGCGGCCAGCTGCAGACGCCGAACCTTATCGGCGCGCGCATTCGACAGCCATACAAGCACTGCGCCGATGCCATCCTGCTTCAATGCCTGAACAGCAGCCCACAACGCCTGGTCTTCACTCGAACGCACCCATAAGACGCGCTCGACGTCGATACCCCAAGCCCTCAGTGCCGAAGCACAGGGCTGGTAAGGGGGCGCCACGAGCATGACGTGCCGTTCGGCTTGCGCAGTAAGATGCCGAAGCGCGCGGGCCAACAGGCGCAGTTCGCCGACTCCTTCGTGTTCAATCAACAACTCCGTCAAGCCACCGGCCGACCAGCCCCGTCCAGGCAGCAGTTGATCCAGCGCGGCATAGCCGCTGGAAATCACCCGCGAGTCCGCCTCTGCAAGCTCATTGCCCTGCCACACCTGACGCCTCAATTGCGACGACAGCGTTGTCGTCGCCAGGTGAATCGCTGCTGCCATAGATATGCTCGGTCAATAGGGAGCGCTTCGCCCTGCCCGGCATCGGGTAAGCATGGGGCGAGGCGTTTTCACTGTATATTTATACAGTACTTTACGACGGATGTTAAGACAAGGCGGCGCAACGGAACGCGCGCAGGAAGGAAATGAAGAGGGGGTAAAGCTGTTTTCGTTTTCGCAGGTTTTTCGCCTGCGGGAGAGCTGTTCTTTGGCACTGCTGCCATGCGAACAAAACCAGAGTTAACGTGCTATGGGAGGATGCCGTGCGGGTGAGCCGCGACGGTACGGACGTCTGACGCGCTTTGGAGCTGACGGGTTACGCGAACGCGCTGCGGATCGGGAGGGAGTCAGCGCCGTAAACGCAGAAACCCCACCTTTGTGGGGTGGGGTTTCTGGACTTGCAGGGGAGCCTGACGATTACCTACTTTCACACGGGAATCCGCACTATCATCGGCGTGGAGTCGTTTCACGGTCCTGTTCGGGATGGGAAGGGGTGGGACCGACTCGCTATGGTCATCAGGCATGACTTGTTGCCGTGTC
>NZ_DASRSY010000034.1:0-6437 GCF_035656215.1 Paraburkholderia sp. | reverse complement strand
TTTTCGAGTTTCCTGAACGTACCGTCCTGGTGCACCTGCGCCAACGCCTGGTTGAACATCGCTTTCAGCTCGACGTCATCCTTGCGCAGGCCGATAGCCGTGCCGTCACCGATTGTCTTTGGGTCTTTCACTTCCGGACCGGCCCAGGCGAAGCCTTTACCGCGCGGCGTCTTCAGGAACCCGGCGTCGGCTTGCAATTCGTCCTGCAATGCGGCGTCGAGACGCCCCGACGCGATGTCGGCGTACACCTGATCCTGATTCTGGTAGGACACCACGCTCACGCCTTTGGGCTGCCAATACGCCTTGGCGTAGGCCTCCTGAGTCGAGCCCTGCTCGACGCCGACATGCTTGCCCTTCAGCGATTCAGCCGTAGGCAGGAGCGGCGAGCCGGCCTTGGCGATCATGCGGGCCGGGGCGTCGAACAGCTTGTCGGAGAAATCGATCTGCTCGCGGCGCTTGTCCGTGACGGTCAGCGACGACACGATCGCGTCGAACTTCTTGCCCTTCAACGCGGGGATGATCCCGTCCAGATCCTGCTCGACCCACACACACTTGACGTTCATTTTCGCGCACAGCGCTTTCGTCAAATCGACGTCGAAGCCGACGACCTGGCCGCTGGCCGCCGTCGATTCGAACGGCGGGTAGCTGGCGTCCACCCCGATGCGCACGGTTTTCCATTCTTTCGCCATCGCGCCGGTGGCCATGAGGGCGAGCGCCACGCACAGTGCGGCCTTCTTCATGTTTCTCCTGGATCAAACTGATCGTCGTGGTGTGCCGATCTCGACGACCGCCCGTTTATGACCGGCCGTCGCTATTCTAGGCGGTCAAAATTGTCGCGCCGCGTATGGGTTTCGCTTCGGTCCGCTTCGGTCCGCTTCCGTCCCGCCGACGTCTTTTCGACGTTATGGAGGGAAATCGGCGAGGCGCTGAAACCTGTGACTGTCCCACTGCGACCTAGACCTGCCGGGGCCGTCGACGTGCCTTGAGCGTCCGCGCGTCTCGAAAAGGGCGGTATTTTACCCGAACAGGGGCGGGGCGCCAGTGCCGGACGCCGCTGCCTGCCGGTGGTCCGTGCATGCGTTGTGGATGCGCGACGTTACCGGGTCGCGGTCCGGATGCGCTCGGCGCGCGCCCATTCGCGCTCTTTCGGGTTAATGATCGACAAACAGATGGCCAGTGTTGCGCGAGCGGCCGTCAGCAGCCGGTCTGGCAGTGCTGCACGCTCTATCGGCGCACAATTGCACGGATTTATGAAACGATCCGGTGCGCCGTTGCCGATTGTTTAGCGTGCTTCGCGCCCATACATTCTGGGCATCGCTATTTACTCTCCGGGAGACCCCCATGTTCGAGATTCGCCGTTCCGACGAACGCGGCCACGCCAATCACGGCTGGCTCGACTCGTATCACAGCTTTTCGTTTGCTGACTACCGCGACCCGCAACATGTGCATTTCGGTCCGCTGCGGGTGATCAACGAAGACCGCATCGCCGGCGGCCAGGGTTTTGGCACGCACGGCCATCGCGACATGGAAATCGTCACGTACGTACTCGAAGGCGCGCTCGCGCACCGTGACAGCATGGGCAACGGCTCGACCATCCGCCCTGGCGACGTGCAGCGCATGAGCGCCGGCACGGGCGTGCAGCACAGCGAGTTCAATGCATCGCAGGACGAGACGGCGCACCTGCTGCAGATCTGGGTGATCCCGCAACGCGCGGGCGACCAGCCCGGCTATGAGGAAAAACGCTTCGACGATGCGGACAAGCGCGGGCGTTTGCGCGTGATCGCCTCGCCTGACGGCCGGGACGGTTCCGTCACGATTCACGCGGATACCTCGATCTACGCGGCGCTGATCGACGGCGCGGAACAGGCTACGTTCGCGTTGCCGAAAGGTCGGTTGGCGTATGTGCATGTGGCGCGCGGCGCGCTGACTGTGAATGGCGAAGCGCTCCAGGCCGGCGATGCCGCGAGACTCAGCGAGACAGATGTAGTGACGCTTGAAAAGGGCGAGAACGCCGAAGTGCTGCTGTTCGATCTCGGTCCGCTCAACGGATAAGCGCGGCAAAGTGCCAATCACCGGCCGTTCATTCATCGGCCGATGGTTGGTGGGTGCCAGGTGCTATTTGGGAGATGCCGGGTGCCGGAGGTGCTATTGGCTAGTGACTAGCGCAACGTATTAGCACAACGCCCCCTGCCCGCGGTGCAAGCCGCACGCAAACAAAAACGCCACGGAAGGCTTTCCGTAGCGTTTTTGCATTCGGAAGGCGGCCGCGCAAGCCGCCTTCCGCCTACCTCGTACCGCTTACTGGTTCGCAGCCGGCGCCGACGCCGCGCCCTTGCGATGTTCCCAGCGATCGCGCATCTTCTCGTGACGCGCCTCCATCTTCGCAAAACGCTGCTTCAGCGCGGTGCTGACGGTGGTCTTCTGCTGGTCGTTCAAGCCGTTATAGAACTTGAGCCACGCGTCCGAGGTTTGCTGACGCAGTTGCGCGTCTTTCTGTTCGACTTGCTGGTGCGCGGCAGCCATGGCATTCAGATCCAGAATCGGCTGCTGCTGTGCGGCCTTCATCTGGTTCTTGATCTGTTCATGGTTGGCACGCATGGCTTCGTGGTTCTGCTTCATCGTGTCGAGCGCGGCTTGCCATTGCTTTTCCTGATCCGCGTTCAGCTTCAACTGGTCATGCAGTTGGGTCAGTTCCTTCATGAAATGGCCATGCCAGCCGCCGGGGCCGCCGTGATCGGCGGGTTGTGCGGCATAGGCAGCGCCCGCGCCAATGGCGAGGGCAGTGGCGGCAACGGCGAGAACGCGCGACATTTTTTTGGTGGACATGTAAGACTCCCTGTAATGGAATAGCCGACGATGCAACCGGTAACGTGGACGGCCTGCATTCGGTAAGTCACAGCGTAGAGAACTGCGCCCGCCGCTGTGTTACGTGGGTTAATGCGGCTGTTACGGGTCATTACGTACGCCTTTCACCGTAACACCCGGTAACCCTTGCGGGCCGTCTGAAATCGAAAACCCTTCCTCCTGCGCGTTAAACTTCCTGCCATGGCTACTCAAATACTTGTTGTCGACGACGACGTCGAACTGCGTGATCTCCTGCGCGACTATCTGGCCCGCCAGGGCATCGAAGTCTCGGTGTTGCACGACGCGGGCACGCTCGAGCGCAGACTCGAACGCGAGCGCCCGGATCTGATCGTGCTCGACCTGATGATGCCGGGCGTAGACGGGTTGACCGCGCTGCGTAAGCTGCGCGCGTCGGGCGACGATATCCCTGTGATCATGCTTACCGCACGGGCTGACGACGTCGACCGGATCGTCGGGCTGGAGCTCGGCGCGGACGACTATCTCGGCAAGCCGTTCAACCCGCGCGAGCTGCTGGCGCGCGTGCAGGCGGTGCTGCGGCGGCGCCGCACGCTGCCGTCGGCGGCGGCGCCGGAGCAGCGCGAGCCGTTCAACTTCGGCCGCTTCACGCTGGATTTCCAGTCGCGCACGCTGCATCTCGAAGACAAGCCGCTCACGCTGTCGGGCAGCGAATTCGCGCTCCTGAAGATTTTCGTCAACCACCCCATGCGCACGCTCACCCGCGAGCGCCTGCTCGAACTGCTGCATGGCCCGGAATACGACGGCACCGACCGCGGCATCGACGTACAGGTGTGGCGTTTGCGTCGCATTCTCGAAACCGATCCGTCCACGCCGCGCTTCATTCAAACGGTGCGCGGACGTGGCTACGTGTTCGTGCCGGATGGCGAACAGCATGCGCCGGCCCATTGATTCGCTTTTCGGGCGCCTCGCACTGCTAGTCATCGCGGTGCTGCTGCTGTCGCATTTCGCGTGGTACGCGCTGATGCGGCTCGAGCGCAGCCAACTGCAAGCGCGCTACGCAGTCGAGGAAGCCACCTTCCTCGTCGACGCGGTGCGCCAGCACGTCGCCCGTACGCCGGATCAGCCCTTGCCGTCGCGCGTCAGGCTGGTCGATCCGGCGAGCGCCGACGTGCCGCCGGATGTCACGACGCTGCCGGCGCCGCTCGAACGGTTCATCGAGGACGTGCGCGATCGCATGCCTCCTGGCACCCTGGTGCGGGTCGGGCACCCTGGCCGTCCGCCCACGCTCTGGGTGCGCGCCACGACGGATCACAGTTGGATCGTGGTGCCGGTGCAGCCATTGCGCCCGCCGCGTTCGCTCGACCGCACGGTGCTGTGGCTCGCGATCATCTTTTCGTTCGCGGTGATGGCGGCGCTCTTTGCCGCGTGGGCGCTGCAGCAGCCGTTGCGCTCGCTTGCCCAGGCGGTGGCGCGCTTCGGCCGTGGCTTGCCGGTGCCCCCGGTGCCCGAGCGCGGTCCGCGTGAGTTGCGGCAGTTGACGCATGGCTTCAACCAGATGGTTCAGGAAGTGGCGCGTACTGAAAACGACCGGGCCGTGATGCTGGCCGGCGTCGCGCATGATCTGAAAACGCCGCTGGCGCGCTTGCGGTTGCGCGCCGAAATGATGGAAGAAGTGAAGATGCGCGACGGCGTCGTGCGCGACGTCGATTCGATGACGCATATCGTCGAACAGTTTCTGGTGTTCGCACACGACGGCGCCGATCGCAGCGAAGCGGTCGAAGTGGACGCGCAATGCGAGCGCGTGGTCCGCAGTTATCGTGCGGTCGCGGCCGGCGCGCCCACCGTGCGGACCGAGCTCAACGCGGGGGCGGCTTTCCTGCTGCCCGCGGCGACGCTCGACCGGATCCTGTCGAACCTGTTGGACAACGCCCATGCCTACGGCGCGCCGCCGATCGTCGTCGCCACGGCGCGCACGGCGCAGGGTTTCACGCTTTCGGTGAGCGACAACGGCAGCGGTATCGCCGCGCAGGACCTGATCAATGCCAGCCGGCCGTTCGTCCGGCTCGACCCGGCACGCGGCGGCAACGGTCATAGCGGGCTAGGGCTCGCGATCGTGGAGCGTCTGGTGCGGCGTGCGGGCGGGGAGTGGGAGATCGGCAACCACGGCGGCCGTGGCCTGCGGGTCTTGATGAGCTTTCCGTTCGAAGCCGTGCCGCGTGTTCAGGCGATCTCGGAAAGCGCCTGGTCAAGTTGAGCGGGCCAAGGGCGGCAGGCGCTCGCCCCGCTGTATCTATGCCGCAATGCGATGTCCGAGCGCAATGTTCGGAATGCGGCGTCCGGGAACCGTTGCGCTAGTCTGAAAACAGCGTGTTCAACGCATTCGCCGCATCACCATCCACCGTATTCCACGTCACCGTTTCGGCTTCGAAGATGTAGTGCGTGGTGTATTTGCCGAGACGCGCGAGTATCTCTTCCTGAATCAGTTCCGGCGCGACCTTCAGTTTCAGATACCACGCGGTCGACGACAAGCGCGTCTGGAACGCGCCGTATTCGGCCAGCAGATGGTCGAATGCGTCAGCATCGTGATCGCGACAGACGATGACCAAATTTCCCTTCATGCGAATCTCCCGTTAGAGCGGTAGCGGCAACCTCAATGTCAGGGTTGATGATACCTGCTTCGTTACAGGACGTCCGAGGCCTGGACTTGCTTTGCGTCAGTTGCCTGATTCACCGGGGCAGTGACGGCATTGAGGCGGGAATGGGTTGCCGGCGGTGACCGGCGCGCTGCCTGGTGGCACAACGTATCACCAGACGTCACCAGGCGGTGGCCACCGTCCGCGCGGGCGGCGCGGTGTCGTCGGGCGGAAGCGCTTCGGTGCGGTCGCGGCCGCCCGTCTTCGCCGCGTAAAGCGCCGTGTCGGCGCGGCTCATGATGCGTTCGGGAAGATCGTCGGACGAGAGTTCGGTGATGCCGATGCTCACGCTCAAGCCTACCGATGCTGGCAGTCTCGGCGAAGGAACCGCTTTCAGACGCAGACGCAAGCGTTCGACGACTTCGCGGCCGCCGGCCAGATCCGTGGCCGGCAGCAGCAGGCCGAACTCTTCGCCGCCGAGCCGGCCGACCGCATCGGAGCCCCGCAGTTCGGCGCGGCAGGTATCGACGAAATGTTCGAGCGCGCGATCGCCGGCGGCGTGGCCGAAGCGGTCGTTGATCTGCTTGAAGTGGTCGAGGTCGGCGATTGCCATGCACAGCGGCTCGTTGGCTGCATGCGCATGCTCGATCTCGTGGCGCAGCAGGTCGAGGAAGTAGCGTCGCGACAGCGCGCCGGTCAGTGCATCGTGGCGCGCCTCGGCCGAGAGCAGGGTGTTGGCCGATTGCAGTTGCTCGGCAAGATCGCGCGTGGCGCGATGGTGGCGCCGCTCGCGCACATACGACACGGTGATCACCCACGCGAGCGCGACGGTACCGGCCAGCGTCAGAAACACCAGCAGATGATCACGCTTGTGATTGCGCAGCAGTTCGGGCCAGGCCGCGAGCGGATCGACCAGATGCGCCGACAGCCCTGAGTTCAAGCCGCTGCGCGCCTGATATAACGCCGGCGCCGGCTGCTCGC
>NZ_DASRSY010000033.1:0-10959 GCF_035656215.1 Paraburkholderia sp. | reverse complement strand
CGGACTACAGTTCGATTCTGGTCGGCATTCAGGTGCCGGAGAGCGAGACCAGCGGGTTCGAGCGCTTTCTCACGACGCTGGGTTATCCATACTGGGAAGAGACGCAGAATCCTGTTTATCGCTTGTTCCTCGCTTGATCTTTTTGGACTGAAACGCGCAGATGGCTCTTTCGCTTGTCGACAAACTGGTGGTGGCAATCTCGTCGCGCGCGCTGTTCGACTTCGAGGAAGAGAACTGCGTGTACGAGGAAGGCAACCTGCGGGCATATGAAGCGTTGCAACGCGAGCGGCTGGCCGTGCCCGCCAAACCGGGCGTGGCGTTTCCGCTGATCCGCAAGCTGCTGGCGTTGAACGCCGGCGGCCATCGCGTCGAAGTCGTGATCCTGTCGCGCAGCGATCCGATCAGCGGACTGCGCGCATTTCATTCGTGCAGGGAGTATGGACTGGCGATCGAGCGTGGCGTGTTTACACGTGGGCGCCCGCCGTTCGGCTATCTGAAGCCGTTGAACGCCTCGCTGTTTTTGTCCGCGAATCAGGACGATGTGCGCGACGCATTGACCGCCGGATTTCCGGCCGCGCGCGTCTTGCCCGAATCGGCGAAAATGGCGAGCAAGTACCCGGACGAGATCCGGATCGCGTTCGACGGCGACGCCGTATTGTTTTCCGACGAAGCCGAGCGCATCTTTCAGAAGGATGGCCTGCGTGCGTTCGTCGGCCATGAGATTCATAACAAGGATTTGCCGCTCGCGGATGGGCCTTTGAAGCCGTTGCTCGAAGCACTGCATCGGCTGCAGAAACTCGCGGACGAAGCCGCACCAATGCATATTCGTACGGCCTTGGTGACGGCGCGCTCAGCCCCGGCGCATGAGCGCGCGATCCGCACATTGATGGCGTGGAACATCGAAATCGACGAAGCGATGTTCCTCGGCGGCCTCGACAAGAGCGCATTTTTGCGCGAGTTCGAGCCGGACTTTTTCTTCGACGACCAAATTGGCCATTGCGAATCGGCCCGCGTCGTGACGGCGACGGGGCACGTGCTGAGTGGCATAGTGAACGCATCATGACACCCGAACAATCACCGCTGGGTAAGCCTTCCGCTTACACCGAACAGTATGACGCTTCGCTGCTCTTTCCGATTGCCCGGAAGAATGCGCGCGAGGCGATTGGGATTAGCGCGCAGTTGCCGTTTTTCGGCACGGACATCTGGAATGCTTACGAGCTTTCCTGGCTGAATGCGCGCGGCAAGCCGCAGATTGCAGTGGCGACTTTCTTTGTGCCGGCTGATTCGCCGAATATCGTCGAGTCGAAGTCGTTCAAGCTTTATCTTGGGTCATTTGCGCAGACGGCGTTCGAGTCGATGGAAATGGTGCGTGACACGATCAAGCGCGATGTTTCCGCTTCTTGCGGCGCGACCGTTGCTGTTCATCTGACAGCACCGTATGAGTTCGGCAAGCTACAGATGGAAGAGTTTGAGGGCTTGTCGCTGGATCGGTTGGATCTGGATACGGATGTTTATCACCCTGACGCCTCATTGCTGAAGGCCGCGCTTGATGAAGCACCGGTTGAGGAGACTTTGTTTTCCAACTTGCTGAAATCGAATTGTCCGGTGACCGGGCAGCCGGACTGGGGCACCGTGCAGATTCATTACGTCGGACCGCAGATCGATCATGCGGGCTTGCTGAGGTACATCATCTCCTATCGGAATCACACTGGGTTTCATGAGCAGTGTGTGGAGAAGATTTTTATTGATCTGATGAAGGCGTGTAAGCCGGTAAAGTTGGCGGTTTATGCGCGCTACACGCGACGCGGCGGCTTGGATATCAATCCGTTCCGCACGAATTACAATTTGCCGATGCCGGACAATATGCGGTTGGCGCGACAATAAATAGCAGGTTGTTCGCCGCGGCGAGCTGATGCGAATCCGCGGCGAACGAAACAACGAAACCTTCAGGTTCAGGCCGAAGGCTTCTTATAAGCCACGCAATCAACCTCAACCCGGCAATCAATCACCATCGAAGAAACCACACAGGCCCGAGCCGGCGGATTCTCGCCAAAGTACTCACGAAACACCTTGTTGAAAGAAGCGAAGTCACGTGGATCATCCAGCCACACACCGCAGCGGACAACATGCTCCGCCCCATACCCTGCTTCCTTCAAAATAGCGAACACGTTCTGAATCGCCTTATGCGATTGCTCAACAATCCCGCCATTGATCACCTCACCGTTTTCCATCGGCGTCTGCCCGGAAACGAACAACCAGCCATCCGCTTCGACTGCCCGCGCAAAGGGCATATGTTGGCCACCGGTACCCTTGCCGCCTTCAACACCATATCGCTTCATCGTCAAACTCCTTTAAAAGTCCGGCACGCGCCAACGAAGACGCATGCCATATTGATCAGAAAACCAGAATCAAAACGCGCCGTGCGCGTCACCCTTCGACGCCGCGCCGCGCGCCACAAAATGCCCTGCCCGCTCACCGGTCACGGCGCCATCGCGGTAAGACAACACACCATTCACCCACACCGCGTCGATGCCGTCCGCGGGCTGCTGCGGCTTCTCGAACGTCGCCGCGTCGCGCACCCTGGCTGGGTCGAACAACACCAGATCCGCGTGATAACCGATATGCACCTCGCCCCGCTGCGCCAAACCAAACCGGCGCGCCGACAAGCTGGTCATCTTGCGCACCGCCTCTTCGAGCGGCAACAGCTTCGCATCGCGCGCGTAGTGTCCGAGCACGCGCGGAAACGCGCCCCACAAGCGCGGATGCGGCAGTGGATCGTTCGGCAAACCATCTGAGCCGACCATCGTCGCGGGATGCGACAAAATGCGCCGCACGTCGTCCTCGGACATGTTGTGATACACCGCGCCCGCCGGCTGCAACCGCTTGCCCGCCTCCGGCTGCGTGACGCCCCACTCGGCGGCAATGTCCTTGATCAGTTTGCCCGCCATCTCGGGATGCGGCTCCGACCACGTAATCGTGATGTCGATGTCGCCCGTCACCTGCTTCACGTCGAGCGTCGACGAACTGCGGTTGTACGGATAGCAGTCGCAGCCGATCGGTTGCAAACGACGCGCGCCCTCGAGCGACTTCAGCACCTCTTCACTGCGCCCCCAGTTCGACGGCCCAGCGCACTTCAGATGCGAAATCACCACCGGCACATGCGCGTGACGGCCTACCCGGTACGCTTCGTCCATCGCGTCGAGAATCGCGTCGAACTCGGTGCGCATGTGGGTCGTGTAAAGCGCGCCTGCGGCGGCGAGTGGCTCGGCCAGCGCCATCACTTCTTCAGTCGGCGCGGAGAATGCAGAGCCGTACGCAAGTCCCGAGCTCAAACCCAACGCACCGTTCGACAGCGCCTCTTCGAGTTGCGCGCGCATTCCGTCGATTTCCTCCGCGCTCGCCGCGCGATCGAGCCGGTCCATCTGATTGCTGCGCAACGCCGTGTGCCCAATCAGCGCGCCGACATTCACCGCGGGACGCGCGGCGTTCACCGCTTCGACGTAGGCAGCGAAGGTCGGGTATTGGAACGCGTCACGTTCGCCGAGCAGGTTCATCGGATCGGGCGGATCGCCCTTCAGCGATACCGGCGACGCACTGATCCCGCAATTGCCGACGATCACCGTCGTCACGCCCTGGGTGATCTTCGGCAGCATTTGCGGCGAACGGATCACGTGCGTGTCATCGTGCGTATGAACGTCGATGAAGCCCGGCGCCAGCGCCCGGCCATTCGCCTCGATCACCTCTTCGGCGAGCCAGTTCGACAGATTGCCGATTGCGGCGATGCGGCCCTCGCGGATCGCGACGTCGCGTTCGACCGGCGGTGCGCCCGTGCCGTCGTACAGTTGCGCGCCGACGATCAGCGTATCGGCGGCTTCGGGATGCGAGTGCATGGATCAGTCTCCTAACGGTTGTCGATCGCCGCCACCACGATGCGCGTCGAGCGCGTGCTTCATGCGGCGCAGCAATTCCCGGCTCTCGTCACCCTGACTGACGGCAAGTTCGGTGACGAGCACATCGAGCGCCATCATCATCGCGTAGCGCGACGACGACGGCTTGTAAATGAAATCGGTTTCAAAGGCGACGATCGGAATCACCCAATCGGCCAGTTTGGCTAAAGGCGAAGCCGGCGCGGTCAGGGCGATCACGGTCGCCCCATAGCTGCGCGCGATCTTGCAGTTCTCGACCATCTCGGGCACGCGCCCGGTAGTGGACAGCGCGATGACCACGCACTCGCGCGATACGGTGCTCGCCACCATGCGCTGCAACAAGCCGTCCTGATAGGTCGCAACCGGCCGACCGAGTCGCACGAGCCGAAAGCGCATTTCGTCCGCCAATGCGGTCGAGCCGCCACCCATGCCGAATACATAGATCATTCGCGCGGCGCGCAACGCGGCCGCTGCTTCGTCTAAAGGCGCCTGGCGCAGCAGCTGGTGGTTGTGGGCAAGGGCGGTCTGCAGTTCATCGAACACGCGAGTGGCGATGGGCTCGGGCGCGTCAGTGGGTCCGCCTGCTTGCAGGAAGCGCTGACCGACGGCGGCCGCCTGCGCGAGCCGCAGCTTGAGCTCCCGCACGTCGCGGCAACCAACTGCCTTGGCGAAGCGCGTCACGGTCGCGACGCTCACCTCCGCCTGCTGGGCGAGCGCGCCAATGCTGGCGCGCGATGCGCCAGTCAGATCGTCGAGAATCAGTGCCGCAACCTTACGTTCGGCCGAACGCAGTTCCGGCGCGCACTCGGCGATGCGCGCGACGATATCGAAAGCCAGCGGTTCGGCGGTTGAGTTCATTGCAGACTGTGGGGGCGTCTCGCGAGGCTTACAAAAAGCCTCCGACAAGCCGTGGTACTAAATAACATTCCTCCAACCATCGTACTTTCGGTAACATAGTAAAGTCAACTTTGATTCGATTTAACTGGACGATGGAGCAGGGAGACATGAAAGTTACAAACTATCAGGGCGCAACGATTGATCCTTATAGCAAGGGCTTGGGCATGGTTCCGGGCACCAGTATCCAACTCACGGATGCCGCGCGCCTCGAGTGGAACCTGCTGAACGAAGACGTGAGCCTGCCCGCCGCCGTGCTGTACGCGGATCGTGTGGAACACAACTTGAAGTGGATGCAGGCGTTCGTCGCGGAATACGGCGTGAAGCTCGCACCGCACGGCAAAACCACCATGGCGCCGCAGCTGTTTCGCCGTCAGCTCGAAACCGGCGCATGGGGCATTACGCTCGCCACCGCGCATCAGGTGCGCGCGGCCTATCACGGCGGCGTTTCGCGGATACTGATGGCCAATCAGCTGGTTGGTCGCCGCAACATGATGATGGTCGCGGAGTTGCTGAGCGACCCTGATTTCGAGTTCTTCTGCCTCGTCGATTCGGTCGAAGGCGTCGAGCAGTTGGGCGAGTTTTTCACGTCGGTACGCAAGCCGCTGCAAGTATTGCTCGAGCTCGGCGTGCCGGGCGGCCGCACCGGCGTGCGCGACGAAGCGCAGCGCAATGCGGTGCTCGAAGCCATCGCGCGCTATCCGGATGTGTTGAAGCTGGCGGGCGTCGAGTTGTATGAAGGCGTGCTGAAAGAGGAACACGAAGTGCGCGAGTTCCTGCAGAGCGCCGTCGCCGTGACGCGCGCGCTTGTCGAGGAAGGACGTTTTGCTCGCACGCCGGCCGTTCTGTCAGGCGCCGGGTCGGCCTGGTACGACGTGGTCGCGGAAGAATTCGTGAAGGCCTCGGAGACCGGCAAGGTCGAAGTCGTGCTGCGGCCCGGCTGCTATCTGACGCATGACGTCGGGGTCTACCGCAAAGCGCAGACAGACATCCTCGCGCGCAATCCGGTCGCGAAGAAAATGGGCGAAGGGTTGTTGCCGGCGCTGCAACTGTGGGCGTATGTGCAGTCGATTCCTGAGCCGGATCGCGCGATCATCGGTCTGGGCAAACGCGATTCCGCTTTCGACGCGGGCATGCCGGAACCGGCGCGCCAGTATCGTCCGGGCACCGAAGCACCGCGCGACATTGCCGCAAGCGAAGGCTGGGAGATTTTTGGCTTGATGGATCAGCACGCGTATCTGCGGATTCCCGCAGGTGCCGACCTGAAGGTAGGCGACATGATCGCGTTCGACATCTCGCATCCCTGCCTGACATTCGACAAGTGGCGTCAAGTGTTGGTAGTCGATCCGTCGTATCGCGTCACTGACGTGATCGAAACGTTCTTCTGATTTTGATGCATACGGCGCGCTTCACCAGAGGGTAGCGCGCCATTAATGATTCTCAGAATGTCGGCGCCGGCCGTGTCGTTCGCGGCGGCCTCGGCGCTGAATCGGCCAATCTTTTCTCTATCAGCCCTCACGCGCCAGTTCACTGCCCGCCGCGTCGGGGACTTGCGGAAGAGCATCAGAGTCCGCGCCCGCTGCGTTAGCCGTCGCCGCTACCTCACCGATCCGCACTTCCAGCATCTTCAAGGCCCCCGACAGCGCACCCAGCGCATCGTCCGGCAATGACGCCATGGTGTCGTGCAAAAACGCATTGCGGCGCGGCAAGCTGGCTTCGGTCGCCGACTGCCCCGCTTCGGTCAAGCGTACATTGGTCACGCGGTTATCGCGAGTATCCATGCTGCGAGCAATCCAGCCCAAACCCTCGAGCGTTTTCAGCTGCCGCGTGAGCGCGCCCGGATCGACGCGCAAGCGCTCGACCAGCCGCTTCTGCGACGACTCGCCGGCCTGCTCATGCAGCGCGAGCAGAATGCGCCAGCGTGGCAACGGGTGTCCAACCTGGGCCTCGAACGCCGACATGAACGCCCGATAAGTGCGGCCGAATTGCTGTATGACGGCGACCCGATCCTGTTCTTCCATGATCTATCAGTAAAACGGTAAGGCTAAAAAAAATCAATCCGCGTGAATCACCGGCTCGAGCTTGCGCTGGAGCTTGATCGGCGGCACACGGCGGCTTTGCCAGACGGATATCACGGCGATAATCGCCGCCAGCGCGAGACCCAGATGAATTGCCGCAACGAGCGCTTCGCGCGCACTCTCGAGCAACATCGCGCCGTTGTGGCCCGCATGCGTCAGCTGGCCGAGCAAGGTGTTTTGCGCGTCGCGATTGATCAGGATTTGCGGGTCGCCGAGATCGGAGAACCATTGCGACGCGTGATCGTTTTCCAGCGCGCTCCGCACGCCGCTCGCGTACATGTGGCTGATCAGCGTACCGGTAAGCGCCGTGCCGATCATCCCGCCGATCATCCGCAGCGACTGCAGCAGCGCGGTGGCGATGCCGAGGTGTTCGCGGCCTGCTGTCTGCTGCGCGAAGATCGTCAGATTCGGCATCACAAAGCCGAGACCGAGGCCGCCAAGCACCATGAACGACATCAGCATCCATTGCGGCATGGAGCGCGTTGCGACGACCACGCCGAGGCACGCCAACGCCACCAGCGCGAAGCCGATGTACAGCATCACATTCGGATTGCGCACGCGCGAGACAATACGGCCATTAGCGATGCTGCCGATCGTGATGAACACGACGAGCGGCGTAATAACGAGCCCCGCATCTTTCGGCGACATCCCGAAGCCGCCCTGAAACAACAACGGCGCGTAAAACAGCAACGAGAACATGGTGAAGCCGCCCAGCACGGCAAGCGTGAAGAGCGCCGCCAGACTGCGATTGCGAAACATATCCACCGGCAAAATCGCCGTCGGGCAACGCTTTTCCCACTGCCACAACCCGTATGCCGAGGCGACACTCAGTGCGAGCAGCGCGAAGGCGCTCAACGTGACGCCATGCTTCGGCAACAACTCGACGAACAATTGCAGCGAGCCAAGCGCCACCGCGATCAGCAGCGCACCCGGCCAATCGAGCCGCATCTTGCCTTCGTGCTCGATGTGCCGCAGATGAGGCAGGAAGCGCCAGACGAAAAATAGCGACAGCAGACCGACCGGCAAATTCACATAGAACACCGAACGCCAGCCGTAGTACTGCGTGAGGAAGCCGCCGAGCGATGGCCCCACCGCGTTCGCAATGCCGAACGCCGAACTCATCAGCACCTGCCAGCGCAGACGCACGACCGAGTCGGGAAAGAGATCTGGAATGCAGGCGAAAGCGGTGCCGACCAGCATGCCGCCGCCGATGCCCTGCAAGCCGCGCGCGAGCACGAGGAACAGCATGTTGTTGGCGGCGCCGCACAACACCGACGCCGCCGTGAATACGACGATCGATGCGATCACGAAGGGCTTGCGCCCATAGTAATCGCCGAGGCGGCCGAAGATCGGTACGGTGATCACCGAGGTCAGCAGATACAACGTGGCGACCCAGGCATAGAGCTCGAAACCCTTCAGTTCAGAGACGATGGTAGGCAACGCGGTGCCGACCACGGTCTGGTCCAGGGCGACCAGCATTGAAACGAAGGAAACGCCGAGCATCGCCAGTAGCGATTCACGGAAAGGTAAAACTTGCCCACTCGAGTGGTGGGCCGCGGTATGGACAGCCATTTTTGATAGAGCAACAGTTGACTCGTCAAACAATAGTGAATCATACCACGAGGTGATGCTCTAAGCTGGAACCCGCTGATGCAGTTCACCGCGCCGGCAATCGACTGAAGAATGAACAACATGACGCCAGGGAGGCACATGGAGCCGAGTTCGCTCGCAGCACAATCCTTATCGGACGAAGACCTGAGCGCGCTAAGACGCGCGAAACACGAACTGGAGAGCCCCGCACTGGCGATGAAACTGGCCAGCATCGTCGGCTCGCCGCTCGAAAAGCTGCTCTCGCGCATACCGGCTTTTGCTAACGAGAAGGTCACGGATGCGACGGAACTGGCGTTGCGCAAGTGCCTGTCGATCGCGCTGCGCACACTCGGTCGGCAGACCGGCGCCTCGCCCCTGATCGTGCCCGACAAGCCGAGCAACCTGCTGCACAAGTTTGCCGTGGCCACCACCGGCGCGGCCGGCGGCGCATTCGGTCTGTTCGCGTTACCCGTCGAGTTGCCGGTCACGACCACGCTGATGTTTCGCTCGATCTGCGACATCGCGCGCAGCGAGGGCGAGGATCTGACGTCGATCGACACGCAGTTGCAATGCCTGACGGTGCTCGGCATGGGCGGCACGTCGAAAGCCGACGACGACGCCGACTTCGGCTACTTCATCATGCGCGGCGCGCTGGCGCAGGCGGTGTCGAAGGCGTCATCCGAAATCGCGACGAAGGGCTTCACCGCGCACGGCTCCGCGGCATTGCTGCGCCTGCTCAACACAATTGCCGCGCGCTTTTCTGTGCAGGTGAGCGAGCAGATCGCCGCCAAGTCGATTCCGGCGATCGGCGCGGTGCTCGGCGCGATGGTCAATACGGTGTTCATCGACCACTTCCAGCAGGTCGCGCACGGCCACTTCACCGTGCGGCGTCTGGAGCGGCAATACGGCCAGGAAGCGGTCGAGGCTGCCTATCAGACGATGGATGTGACGCTGGACGGCTGAACGTCCCTCGCTGCACCGCTCGTCACACGTCGCACGAAAGCCGCGGCGCGGTCGAGCGCGCGGTTCGCTTCGGGAATGAACGGAGAGAACAGTGGCCAGGCGTGCGGCATCTTCTTCCACACGTCGAGTTCGCAGTCGACGCCCGCTGCGCGTGCCTTGTCGGCGACGCGTTGCGAATCGTCGAGCAATACCTCGGTGCTGCCCGCCATGATGAAGATCGGCGGCAAGCCGCGCAGGTCGGCATAAACCGGCGAAGCGTAGGGATGCGTGGCGGACGTGTCGCCGAGATAGATCTTTGCTGCGAGCGCGATGGCTGGGCCGCTGAACATCGGATCGAGACCATCGTTTGTGCGGATGGTGGCGCCGGCAGCGGCCAGATCGGTCCACGGCGAGAACAGCAGACAGCCGGCCGGCAAGGGATCGCCGGCGTCGCGCAGAGCGACCAGCGTGGCCAGTGCAAGGCCCCCGCCTGCTGAATCACCCGCAATTACGATCGACTCAGGCGGCGTGCCGTCCGCGACCAAACGGCGATAGGCGGCGGTCGCGTCATCGAGTGCGGCCGGAAAGCGATGCTCGGGGGCGAGACGGTAGTCGAGCGAAAAAATGGGTGCATTGGCGCGCGTCGCCAGACCGTACACGAGCGAGCGATGCGTACGTGGCGAACAGAAATAGTAGCCGCCGCCGTGGCAATAGAGAACGGTCGGGCTGGTGCCGACGGCCTGCGTGCTGTCGACCCGCTCTATCCATTCCCCACGTAGCGGCTGATCGTCCGGTTCATACATTTCACGCAGATGCCAGCCACCGGGCATACGAGGCGACCAGGCACGTTTGGCCGTCAGTGCACGTGCTTTCTCAACGTTGATGCCTGGTTTTAAGGTTTGCGGTCGAAACTGCCGACGCAGATACCAGCACGCGAGTGCACTTTGCCAGCTCATCAGGACACGCTCCTTCGATAGTGTCCCGTCATGGTACGTGCGTTCGCCATCGCGTCGGTGGACGAGAACTTCTAATCCTGAAAAGGCGCCCACGTCACCGGGCGAGGCTTTCCTCTTGCTTAGTTGGCCGGCAAAATCTGCCCGCGAATCTCACCCATCGGGTTCTGCGCGGTATGGACATTAAAGTACCACTGCCCCGCCATCAAGTCCGTCACCTGCTGTTCGGTGAGCGCCGCCGATCCTTTGATCGGGCTCGCTAGCGCGTCCTTTCCGATCGGCACCTGGACCTTGGCGTTCTGCCCGACTGGCGCGGGACCGTGGAAGTGCGCGGCGGTTGCTGGGCCACTCAGCCCTTCATAGGTGACAGTCCATTGCAGGGACTTGGTTGACGTATCGAACGTGGCGTTCAACATGCCGTGCCCGTGACTTACGCGCGGCGGCACTTCGCTCGACGGTTCGAGATCAGCCTTCAACGCTACCGTATCCGCAAAGGCGACGCCCGACGCCAACGCCCACACCACCACGGCAAAATTCAGTTTTCGAAGCGCAATCATGGTCTTCTCCGGACTTTGA
>NZ_DASRSY010000032.1:0-34025 GCF_035656215.1 Paraburkholderia sp. | reverse complement strand
TTGCACAACCGGTTGACCCAGAAGGATTCAATATGAGCTGGCTCGATAAGCTGCTGCCGCCGAAAATCAAACAAACCGACCCGAAGAACCGCAAGGGGATTCCGGAAGGCCTGTGGATCAAGTGCCCGTCGTGCGAAGCCGTGCTGTACCGCAATGACGTCGAGGCCAATCTGCACGTTTGCCCGAAGTGCGACCATCACATGCGCATCGGCGCGCGTGAGCGGCTCGACGGCCTGCTCGATCCGGAAGGCCGCTACGAAATCGGCCAGGAAATCGTCCCGGTCGACGCGCTCAAGTTCAAAGACAGCCGCAAGTACCCGGATCGCCTGAAAGAGGCGATGGACGACACCGACGAAACCGACGCCATGGTTGTGATGGGGGGCGCCATCCACACGCTGCCGGTGGTGGTCGCGTGCTTCGAGTTCTCGTTCATGGGCGGCTCGATGGGTTCGGTGGTCGGCGAGCGTTTCGTGCGCGGCGCACAGAACGCGCTCGAGCAGAAAGTGCCGTTTATCTGCTTCACCGCTTCGGGCGGCGCGCGGATGCAGGAAAGCCTGCTTTCGCTGATGCAAATGGCGAAGACCACGGCCATGCTGACCAGGCTCGCCGAAGCCAAGCTGCCGTTCATTTCCGTGCTGACCGATCCGACCATGGGCGGCGTGTCGGCGAGTTTCGCGTTCCTGGGCGACGTGGTGATCGCCGAGCCGAAGGCGCTGATCGGTTTCGCCGGCCCGCGCGTGATCGAACAAACCGTGCGCGAAAAGCTGCCGGAAGGCTTCCAGCGCGCCGAATTCCTGCTGACCAAAGGCGCAGTCGACATGATCGTCGACCGTCGCAAGCTGCGTGAAGAGATCGCGCAATTGATGGCGCTCCTGAGCCATCAACCCGCGGACGCAGTCGCTTAAATTACAACGCGTACCGATTCAGCGCCGTGCCTGTTCACGCGCGGCCGCCGTCAAGAAAAGCAGTAAAAAAACCAGCGCGCCGCGAGAGTCATCAAGCGGCGCGCTGTCATTTCCGGGATAATCACGATCTCGCAACGCAGCACAGATTCACTCGATGACCACATTCCCCACCCTCGACGCGTGGCTCACGCACCTTGAATCCGCGCATCCGGTCGGCATCGACATGGGTTTGGCACGCATCACGCAGGTACGTGACGCGATGCAGTTGTCGTTCGCCTGCCCGACCATCACGGTCGGCGGCACGAACGGCAAAGGGTCGACCTGTGCGATCCTCGAATCGATTTTGCTGCGCGCGGGCTTCACGGTCGGCTGCCACACGTCGCCGCATCTGCTGTCGTTCAACGAGCGGGCCCGGGTGAATGGCGAAATGGCCAGCGACGCGGATCTGCTGCCGCACTTCGAAGCCGTCGAAACCGCGCGTCTGAGCTTGAGCGAACCCGTCACGCTGACCTACTTCGAATTCACGACACTGGCGATCATGAGCCTGTTCGCCTCGCGCGGACTGGACGCGGTGATCTTCGAAGTTGGCCTGGGCGGCCGTCTCGACGCGGTCAACATTCTCGACACGGACTGCGCGATCATCACCAGCATCGATATTGATCACACTGAGTATCTGGGCGATACGCGCGAGAAAATTGCCTTCGAAAAAGCGGGCATTTTCCGCCCGGGTAAGCCGGCGATCTGCGCCGATCCGGTGCCGCCGCAAACATTGATCGATCACGCCGAAAAGATCGGCGCCGAACTGTGGCTATTCGGCCGCGATTTCCGTTACGAAGGGCAGGCGGGCAGCGAGCGTCAGCAATGGAGCTACGTGGGCCCGACGATGCGCCGTTCCTCGCTCGCCTATCCGGCGTTGCGCGGTGCGAATCAGTTGATCAACACGTCGGCGGCACTGGCCGGTCTTGAGGCGCTGCGTGACCGTCTGCCCGTGTCGGCGCAGGACATCCGGCTCGGCCTCGCCAACGTCGAACTGCCGGGGCGCTTCCAGGTCCTGCCCGGCAAGCCGGCCATCGTGCTCGACGTCGGCCACAATCCGCACGCCGCGGCAGTGTTGACGCAAAACCTCGGCAATATGGGCTTTTTCCCGTACACCTATGCCGTGTTCGGCGCGATGCGCGACAAGGACATTGCCGGCGTTTTGTCCCACCTGAAAGGCGAAATCGACCACTGGTGCGTGACCGATCTGCCGACCCCGCGTGCGGCTTCGGCGGAAGAACTCGAAGCGGCTCTGCGCGAGCAGGGCGTGAGCGACGGCAACGACAGCAGCGTGACGCGCTACGCAACACCGGCAGAGGCTTTCCAAGACGCGCTAAAACGAGCGTCAGAGAATGATAGAATCGTGGTTTTCGGCAGTTTCTATACGGTAGCTGGCGTCATGTCCTACCGTAAATCGCAGCAACACTGAACGGGCGCCAGGCTCGAACCAAGCGATTCATGGGAATTTTCTCGTTCGGCAAGAAAGACGACGCGCCTACCCGGCGCGGCGCAAACACCAGTTCCACCCGGGCCGCCCGTGGCGAGCGCGTGGAGCGGCGAACCCGCCGCACGGAGCGCACCGTGGATGCCGATGCGATGCTGCTCGACCCCACGTTGCCTGAAAAGCAGCGTGCGCGGCGCAGGCTGGTCGGCGCGATCGCGCTGGTCGTAGCAGCGGTGGTCATTCTGCCGATGGTGCTGGACTCGCATCCAAAGCCCGTTACTGACGACATCTCTATCGACATTCCCAGCCGCCCTGCGCCGAAGGTCGCCAAGACCGACGAAGACACGCAGGCCGGCGTAGCACCGGATAACCCAGCGCCTGACGCGGCACTTGCCGCTTCCGGCCTTGCGCCGACAACGGCAGCCACGCAAGGCCAGTCCGGCGCCCCCAAACAGCAGAGCGCCGCTACGAGCGCAGCGCCCGCAGCCAGGCCGGCTGTGAAGCCGCAAGCGCCCACAATTGCCGCTAATACGGCGCCTGCAGCGCCAGCTAAACCAGCCAAACTGACCGCCACGCAAAGCGCGGCGAACGTTCCAGCTCCGAGCGAAGACAGCGCGAATACCGCCGCCGCAGGCGCGGACGCCAATTCCGGTACGCCGGCATCGCCGCCGGGCAGCCGTTTTGCTGTCCAGCTAGGCGCATTTGCGAACGACGCCAACGCGCGTAATTGGGCAATCAAGTTGAAAGCGGCCGGTGTGCCTGCATATACCGAACATCGGAAGCAGGCCGACGGCTCGACGCTTACCCTACTGCGCGCCGGTCCGTTCGCCGACCGGGCAGCGGCTACCGCCGCGATTGCGAAGGTTCGTGAGACCGGCTTGACGTCGGGCGCGAACAGCGGCGCTGCACAGTAAGCGAGCGATGTTCACTGCCTTCGACTACGCTGTAATGGCGGTGATCGGTTTGTCGGCCTTGCGCGGCACATGGCGCGGCTTTTTGTCCGAGGTATTCGGGCTGATCGGCTGGATCGCGGCGTTTTTCATTGCTTGCCGCTTCGTTGGTTATGTCGTGCCCTTTATCCCTGCCACGTGGCCGGGCGGCGCGCTGACCCAGTGGCTTCTGGCGTTCGCGCTGGTGGTGATCGGCGTGGTGCTGGTGGCAAGCGTGCTGAACGCGTTGCTGAGCCGCATTGTGCAGGCAACCGGCTTGAGCGGCGTGGACCGCTCGCTCGGTTTGATGTTCGGCCTCGTGCGCGGGGTCGTTCTGGTGCTGGTTCTGGTCGCCCTCGCTGGCTTGACCGAACTGCCCCAACAGGAATTCTGGCGCAACGCCTTGCTTCGGCCCTATGCGGTCGAGGGCGTGCACGTAATGAAACCGCTGCTTCCCGAGACGCTCGCTGCCTACGTCCGCGTGTGACGATCAGGTGAACGGTTAAGGGAACGCAGCAGGACTCCGGTGTAATCCGGTTGCCCCTATGCACCGTCGCGTACCGTCGCGCAGCATCTTTGGCACCGGCCGCCGTTACGAATTTCGTACCTTTGAAGGACATGCCATGTGCGGCATCGTAGGCGTAGTTTCCCATTCTCCGGTCAATCAGCTGATTTATGACAGCCTGCTGCTTCTGCAGCACCGCGGTCAGGACGCCGCCGGCATCGCAACAGCGAACGGCAGCAACTTCCACATGCACAAGGCCAACGGCATGGTGCGCGACGTGTTCCGCACGCGCAACATGCGCAGCCTGCCCGGCACCACCGGTATCGGCCAGGTCCGTTACCCGACCGCCGGTTCTGCATCGAGTGAAGAAGAGGCCCAGCCGTTCTACGTGAACGCGCCGTTCGGCATCATCCTCGCGCACAACGGCAATTTGACCAACTGGCAGCAGCTGAAAGATGAGATGTTCCGCATCGATCGCCGCCATATCAACACCAACTCCGACACTGAAGTGATGCTCAACGTGCTCGCGCACGAATTGCAGCTGTCCAGTTCGAGCCTGCAACTCGATCCGGCCGCGCTGTTCAAGGCGGTGTCGGGCGTGCATCGCCGGGTGCGGGGTTCGTACGCGATCGTGTCGCTGATCGCTGGCTACGGTTTGCTCGGCTTTCGCGACCCGTTCGGCATTCGCCCGCTGTGCCTCGGCAAGCAGGAAACGCCGGAAGGCGTCGAGTGGATCCTGGCGTCGGAATCCGTCGCGATCGAAGGTATCGGTTTCGAATTTGTGCGTGACATTGCGCCGGGCGAAGCGATTTTCATCGACCTCGAGGGCAATTTGCACTCGCAGCAATGCGCGACGAATCCGAGCCTGAACCCGTGCATTTTCGAACTCGTGTACCTCGCGCGTCCGGACTCGGTGCTCGACGGCGTGCCGGTCTACAACGTGCGTCTGCGCATGGGCGATTACCTCGCCGAGAAGATCAAGCGCGAATTGCCCGACGTCCCTATCGACGTCGTGATGCCGATTCCCGATTCGTCACGTCCGGCCGCGATGCAGGTCGCGAAGAAGCTGGGCGTCGAGTATCGCGAAGGCTTCTTCAAGAACCGTTACGTGGGCCGCACCTTTATCATGCCGGGCCAGGCGATGCGCAAGAAGTCGGTGCGCCAGAAGCTGAACGCCATGGGCATCGAGTTCAAGGGCAAGAACGTGCTGATCGTCGACGATTCGATCGTGCGCGGCACCACCTCGCACGAAATCGTGCAGATGGCCCGCGATGCCGGCGCGAACAAGGTGATCTTCGCTTCGGCGGCGCCGCCGGTGAAGTACCCGAACGTCTACGGTATCGACATGCCGACGCGCGGTGAACTCGTCGCACATGGCCGCACGGACGACGAAGTCGCGCGCATGATCGGCGCGGACTATCTCGTTTATCAGGACGTCGACGCCTTGAAGCAGGCGGTGCGCGATATCAACCCGGCGCTGAAGGAATTCGAAGCCTCGTGCTTCGACGGCAACTACGTCACCGGTGATGTCACCACGGAATACCTCGACCGCATCGAAACCGCGCGTCTCGCACCGTCCTCGCAATCGGATCGCGACGCCGCGAGCGAAGCGGCCGACGGCGGCCCGGCGCGTTCGCAACTGCATCTGCAATTGTCGGTGGGTTGAGTGATAGCGCTCACGGCGTGGCCCACTGCACGCCACGCCGTGAGCGTGTTAGCATGATGGCTTGCGTCGATTTGATCTCAGCTTGCGGACGCGGGGCAACCCAAAACAGCTAAAGCGAATGGTGGAAAAGCCGCAGTCATCCGCCTCCGCTCAGCTTTCCCCCGCACATGAAGCCCGCTTATGCCGACGCAAAAGCGGGCTTTTTTGTTGCTGCCGTTTGGCGTTGTTGTGCTCGTTTAACGTGAGCCGTAGACGCTGAACCCAGCCATGGAACATTGGAAACCAGAACCAATATGGACGACTCCCTGAACTTCGATACGCTGGCAGTCCGCTCGGGCACAGTGCGCAGCGACTTCAACGAACATTCGGAAGCGATTTTCCTGACCTCGAGCTTCGTCTTCGCGAGTGCCGCAGACGCCGCCGAAAAATTCAAGAATTCCGAAGACAACTACACCTATTCGCGCTTCACGAACCCGACCGTCTCGATGTTCCAGGACCGTCTGGCCGCGCTCGAAGGCGGCGAAGCGTGCATGGCCACGGCTTCGGGGATGGCCGCGATCATGTCGGTGGTAATGTCGGTGCTGCAGGCCGGTGACCATCTGGTCAGCTCGCAAGCACTGTTCGGTTCGACGCTCGGCATGTTTTCGCAGATTTTCAGCAAGTTCGGCATCACGACGACTTTCGTCGATCCGACCGATCTGGACGCCTGGAAAAACGCCGTGCGCCCGGAGACGAAGATGTTCTTCCTCGAAACGCCGTCGAATCCGCTGACCGAAGTCGCCGATATCGAAGCAATCAGCAAGATCGCGAAGGCTGCGAATGCGATCTTCGTGGTCGACAATTGTTTCTGTAGCCCGGCTTTGCAACAGCCGTTGAAGCTTGGCGCGGACGTGGTGATGCATTCGGCCACCAAGTTCCTCGACGGGCAAGGGCGTGTGCTTGGCGGCGCGCTGGTCGGCTCGAAGAAATTCATCATGGAAAAGGTGTTCCCGTTCGTGCGCAGCGCTGGGCCGACCTTGTCCGCGTTCAATGCATGGGTGCTGTTGAAGGGCATGGAAACGCTGTCGCTGCGCGTCGAAAAGCAGTCGGCGAATGCGCTCGAAATCGCGCGCTGGCTCGAAACGCATCCGGCCGTGAACCGCGTGTTCTACCCGGGGCTCGAATCGCATCCGCAGCACGCGCTGGCGATGCGTCAGCAGAAGGCGGGCGGCGCGATCCTGTCGTTCGAACTGAAGGGTGATACGCCCGAGCAGATGCGCGCGAATGCGTGGCGGGTGATCGACAGCACGAAGATCTGCTCGATCACCGGCAACCTCGGCGATACGCGCACGACCATCACGCATCCGGCTACGACCACGCATGGTCGCGTGACGCCTGAGGCGCGCGCTGCTGCGGGTATCAGCGAAGGTCTGATCCGGCTCGCAGTGGGTCTGGAAAACGCCGGCGATATCCGCGGCGATCTGGAGCGCGGTCTGGTAGGTTAAGCCGTAGAGAGATGGCGGCCCGGTCCGAGGATCGCCGCCCCGCCGCCCGACCGCTTATGCCGCTGGCAGTGGGCGCGGGCGGCGCATCGTGACGAGCACGACGAGCAGAGCTAATACGAAGAACGCAGCAGACGTGCCAGCCGAAACCGACAGAGCATGGGTGAGTTCCACTTTGGCCCCCAGTTCCAAAGTTGAACCGGTGGGCCCACGCGCTAAGGCGGCACGGCCAAGCGTCAGATCGACAATGAAGACGACAACTGCCGTGCCCATTGCGCCGCCGATATAGTGCGTCGCATTGATCAACCCGGAAGCCGCGCCGGCATTGCGCGGCGCCACGTCGACAATACCGGCAGTCGTAAGCGGCACCAGCGCCGCGCCGGTGCCGATCCCCAACATCATGATGGGCAACGCAAGATCGGCGAAAAACCCGGTGTCGGCACTCACCCTGCTCAGGCACGCCATGCCGGTCGCCGCGATCAGCAATCCTCCCGTTAGCAGAACTTTGTGGCCCACCCGCGGCATGAGCCAAGGCACGCCAACCATCACCATCAGAAATTGCGTAACCGATAGCGGCAGGAAGGCGAGACCCGCGCGCAATGCGCTGAACTCAAGGACCTCCTGCACATATTGGGTCAGGAAGAAGAAGGTTCCCAGCATGCCGCCTATCAGCAGCATCCTGCCGGCATAGGCGCCTGAACGTTGCGCGTTGGCGAAGAGCGAGAGCGGGGTAATCGGTTGCCGTGCCCGCTTCTCGACGAGAACGAAGGCGGTGAGCAATAGCCCGGCTGCGATGAGCGACACCACGACGCCTGGGTGTGTCGCTCCGTCCGGCACGCAACGTACCAGCCCGTACACCAGAAAGCTCGTGCCAAGAGTGACGGTCAACGCGCCCATGACATCGAAGTGCCTGCCGTTGCGCGGCGCTTCAGGCAGGCATCGCGGCCCCAGCATCAGCAACAGTGCGCCGATGGGCACATTGATGAACAGTACCCAGCGCCAGGAGGCGAAATCGGTCAGGGCGCCGCCGAGCACCAGCCCGGCCGCGCTTCCGCCGCCGGAGACCGCTGTGTAGAGACTGATCGCACGCACACGCGCCGCGCCCGCCGGGAAAAGCAGCATCAGCAACGCGAGTGCGGATGGCGCGGCAAAGGCACCGGCGATGCCTTGCAAGCCTCGTGCGAGGAGCAGTCCGTGGACGGATTGCGCGAGCCCGCCAGCAGACGACGCCAGGACAAACGCCGCGCTGGCGGCCAGAAACACGCGACGGTGTCCCAGGATGTCGCCGGTGCGGGCGCCCAGCAGCATGAACCCGCCGAAAGTCAGCATATAGGCGTTTTGCACCCAGGACAGATCCGCGCGCGCAAGTTGAAGGTCTGTCCGGAGATGCGGCAATGCCGCGTATATCACGGTGCCGTCGATGACCACCATCAACTGGCAGGCCAGAATGACGACAAGAGCAAGCGTGCTTGCGGACAGTCGATCACGCCCGCTCGGGAGGCGCTGGGATTCCCGGTAGCCTGTCATGGCGTCTGCCTTCAGGCAGCCTTGCGGGCTTCGAGCTGCGCGATGTCCGACAGGGAGAGACTCATTTCATCGCGGAGAAAACGAGGCATGGTCCAATGCGGCAGTGCGTCCTCATCGAACGGTCCAAAGGATTCCCGATACAACGGCAGCCAGCGAAGTGACTGCTCGATCAGTTGCTCACGGCTCGGCTCTTGCTGATAGGTCGCGTAAGGGCAGCTGCGGTGCTCGATAAAGAAGCCGCCGGGCAAGCGTTCCTCACAAAGCGTCCGGTATTCGCGCGTCTGGAGAATGAGGTAATGCCAGATCTCGTCGATCTGCTGCTCGACCGGCAGAAAAAGACCACTTAGTTGTTCACGGTGCTTCGAGACCAGATAAAGATACCGCAAGCATTCCACCAGTTGCCGTTCCACGTAGTCCGAGGACGCGCCGGTGCGCTGGGTGAAATAGAGGATGACTTCCGAATACAGTTCGTGACCGAGCAATGCCTTTGCGTCGGCGGCCGGAGCAGAGTGCGTGGAGTGCATGTGATTTCCTCGTTGCAGGGAGAGTAGTTAGGCGGTGCAGGTCGACTCTTGAGGTCTCGCGAGCCACGCGTATTTGCCGGACTTGCCGATGGCGATGTGGGCGCAGTGTGAGGTGGTGCAATCCATACCCGTTGCTTCCCGAACGCGCGCTTGCAAATCAGCGGCTTCCTGCGGCAGAAGCGGGGCGCCATCGAACGTCGTGTAACGCAGGTAGGTTTGCGATGGCTCAACCGTGCGCAATTGATAAACGAAGATATTGGGTGAAGCGGCACAAATCAGATCGTCGAAATCGGCCTGTGACACCACGCCGTGCGAAGCGCGCAGCATCTCCTTTTCACGGCCGCAAAACCTGACAATCTTCTCGGGGTCCGCCGAGCCGTCGGCGGTCTGGACGCAATCGCCGGAGCGGTAGCGGATTAGCGGCATATACGGATTGCGTACGCTCGATACGATCAGGCTGAAGATTGAGTCGCTCGTCGCAAACGGCACGAGTTCCAGGCGCATTTTGTCGAGATACGGCGAGTAGCGGCCGTATCGATCGCTGTAGTAGAGATAGCCGAGTTCGGTGCTGCCGAAGAGGTCGATCACCGGGCAACTGAAATTTTCCAGCAGGAACCGCCTGACATTTGCCGGGGTGTACTCGTAAGCGTGGATGATGCTGGCAGGTTGGGCGAAGCGTTCTTTCAGCCCGTATTCTGAAACCTTCAGTGCGAAATGGGCCAGATAGTAGCTGGAACAGTCCAGATGATAAAACCCATGAGGATGAGAACGCCGGGCAGCTTCGATATCGTCCAGCATGCACTCGATATCGGCGCGTTCCCATAGTGCCGGATCGAGTTTCTGGTTGAGATACGAAGTGCGCGCATCGAGCCGCCTCATTGCCGATGAAGTCATTCCAGCGATGTGCGCGCCATATTTGCAGGCGTTTACTCGCGCCACATGTTCGGTTGCCAGCACCGTAGTGAGCGATACGCGCTGACATTGTTGCTGCCATGTGAACCGGATGTCGGGATGATCGCCCCACAGCTGATAGTAGGAATTCAACAAAAAGTAAGGAGGACGGATGATCTGCATCCGTGCGTGATGGGTGCCGGTCGAAAGAACGAACTCGGCTTCGCCGGTCTCGAGTGCGGCTGCAAGTCGCGGCGTCATCCAGTTGTCGGGGAAGTCCAGCGCGATTGCGGGTTTTTCCAGAATCGGGAAATTTTTTTCCGCTATCGACTGTCGATAGATGGGGATATCTTTGATCTGCTCGATCACATCGGTTGTCGGCTGGTTTTCCATGCGCACTCCATAGCCTGGTTGCGATGTCGAGGGAAGCTGGTCCTTGTACCTTGCAAGGACCAGCTTGATGAGCGAGCCAGGTGAGCGTGCTTCGCCTTACCTGTCGCTCAAGTTCGACGTAGGGCGATTAGCTGACGCAGCCTGCCTTCGGAAGCGGCGTTGCTTTGGCGATCGAAATACAGCCTGCCTTTGCAGCGGAAATGCAACCTTCCTTGGTGCCCGATATACAGCCGTCTGTTTCGGCTGAGTTGGCGGAAACCCACTTATTCCATACGGAGTTCTGAGCAATTTGATGAACTAGCTTTTCCATCGAATACCTCCAGAGGTATAAAAAGTTGGGGATTGGGGTGCGTCAATAAAACTTCAAAAATATTACGCACCCCGTAGCTCTGTCTTTCGTTTGGAAGGTGGGTTCAATTTTATTTGTGACCTTCGACGATGCGATCGAACCGTCGCACATCTGTGCGCAGACTCGACGTCCGCGTTGGGATTGGGGCGTCGTTTGCCAAACGCTTTGGTGCAGAGGGCTGCAAGGGGGAGCGCAGGGGCGAAGTGATGACCGATAGTCGCGAAGACACGTCGCGCTTTTGCTTGGTGCGTGTGACGCGATGACGCATCTAATTCGTACTGCTTTGTTTGCCAGATTTAACTATTGGTAACAGTTCAAGGATCGAGGTTCAAGCGTGACTTCGGTTCCGTGTCGCGCGCCATTGACCGGGCGCCAGCCCGAAACGCCGCGTGAATGCGTGTGTGTAGGCGCTCTGATCGCCGAAGCCGATTTCCAACGCGATATCGCTGAGCGACAGGCGTGGATCGGACAGCAAGCCAAGAGAGGTATCGAGCCGCAGACGCTGCAAATAGCGATGTGGCGTTTCGCCGAAGGCGTCGATAAAAAGCTGATGAAAGCGCCGCATGCCGAAGCCGCAGTGCGCGGCGAGGTCGGCGATACGCAGTGGCTCTGACAGATGCGCGCGCAGCCAGCGGTCGATGCGCGTGAAATCAAGACCGGGCGTTTGCGTCCCGGCCATCGTGCCGATATCGGCCACCAATGCCGCACCTAATCGTGCTGCGGCGTCCCATTGAAAACGCCGCGTATCCAGATCGTCGCCTTGCGCGCCGCCGGTGGCGTGCGCCGCAATCCGATGCACAAGCTGTGTGAGCGAAGCGTCCACCGTCACTGCCCGCGCGCGGTCGAACAGGCGTTCCGGCACGGCCAGCGAGGCGGCCGGCAGATCCAGCACCAATTGCCGGTTTTCGCCGATGCCCGCATAATCGTGCCGCGCCCCGGCCGGGATGAGCCAGGCGGACCCGGCGTCGATCTGATGCGCGACGCCGTCTACCGCCATCACCATCGCGCCGTCGAGTCCGAGCACGACCTGGTGAAAGTCGTGCACGTCCGACGCTTCGATCGCGCCATAACGGCGCAACGAAACGCTAGGCGCGGTAACGGCGGCGTGACTCATCGGCAATGCGCCCGATTACAAAACTTTGAAAACTTAGACGTCGAGCAGTTCGACTTCGAACACGAGCGTCGCATTCGGCGGAATCACGCCGCCTGCGCCACGCACGCCGTAGCCGAGTTGCGGCGGAATCGTCAGCTTGCGCGTGCCGCCGACCTTCATGCCTTGCACGCCTTCGTCCCAGCCCTTGATGACCATGCCGCCGCCCAGCACGAACGCGAACGGGTCGTTGCGGTCCTTGCTCGAGTCGAACTTCTGGCCGTCGGTCAGCCAGCCCGTGTAATGCACGCTGACGGTCTTGCCGGCAACCGCTTCGGCGCCGCTGCCTTCAACGATGTCTTCGTATTTCAGGCCGGATTCGGTAGTCACTGTCGACATGTGTCGCTCCTTAGGTCAAAAACGTAAAAACCGACATTGTAGGCGTGTTGAGGTCGCGTCGCCGAGGTTTGCCGCGTGGCATGCGGTTTGCGTCCACCTTGGCCATCCGGCCAGGCTGGTTGCGCCGGGCGGCATGCCTATAATGGGGCTTCTTTCAATATTTCATGCACGCCTGAGAGGGCTCGATCGTGACAACGTCATCCACCGGGACCACCGGCGCAAAGCCGGTTCTTTCCGGCATCGCCGTATCCGAACGCACCGCACATCTGCGCGCGGAGACCGCGCTGTTCATGCGCGACCACGTGCTGTCGCTGGTGTCGCACGACCTGCGTGGTCCGCTGAACGCCATCCATAGCTGGGCGTACGTGCTCGAGCGCAAGCTCGATGCGAACGACCCCAACTCACAGCGGGCCGTCACCGGGATTCGTAACGGCGTGGACCAGCAGGTGAAGTTGCTGGAGACGATCGTCGACGCCGTGCGTGCAGAAACCAAATCGCTGGCGCTCGCCTATGCGCCATTTCCGCTGCATCCGCTAGTCGATGAAACCGTTGAAGAAGTCCGTTCCGGATTGGCGCGCGCGCGTGGCGTCGAGGTCGCGTTCGAGTCGCAACTTGCTACCGAGCAGCTCAACGGCGACCGTGAGCGTCTGGCCGCCGCGCTGTGGCTGATGCTGACGTTTGCCGTCGAAGCGAGCGCGGAGGGCACCGCAGTAACGCTGGCAGCACGCGCGGACGCCACCAGGTGGTACGCCACCGTCACCTTCAATCAAAATGCTGCTGCACTGGAGGACCCTTCGGTGCCTCATTTGCTGGAAGCTTTTGCCCGCAAACAGGCGCGCGAACCGCGCGAAGCCAAACGGATCGCGTGGGTGTTTGCACTGTGCAAGCGCGTTGCGGAAGCGCACGGCGGCAGTTTCGAGCAAAACGATGCACCTGCGAGCGAAACGGCTACGCTCGCGTTGCATGTACCGCTGAGTGCGACGACAGCAACTTGAGCGGCGGCTGTTGCGCGTTCCTGTACGCGATTAACTTTCACCAAGCTTTCACCCTCTATACTGACAACTTTTGTTGCCGGAGCCCTTCGCTTTGATCCAGGTTGTCGCCCTTATTGGTGCATTGTTTCTCGTTGCCCTCAACGGTTTTTTTGTCGCCGCGGAATTCGGTCTGGTGAAGCTGCGGCAGACGCGCGTGCAGAGCCTCGCGGCCAGACATGGAATGCGTGGGCGTTTGCTGGCGAAGGTGCACGGACGGCTCGACGCGTATCTGTCCGCCTGTCAGCTCGGCATTACGCTGGCGTCGCTCGGGCTCGGCTGGATCGGTGAGCCGGCATTCGCGGAACTGCTCACGCCGGTCTTCAGCCTGCTTGGCGTGGAATCGGAGAAGTTGATTCACGGCATCTCGCTGTTCTTCGCGTTCTCGTGCATTTCGTTCCTGCACATCGTGGTGGGCGAGCTGGCGCCGAAGTCGCTGGCGATCCGCGAGGCGGAGAAGGTTTCGCTGTGGGCCGCCACGCCGCTGTACGGTTTCTACTGGGCGATGTATCCGGCGATCTGGGTGCTCAATTCGAGCGCCAACGCGGTGTTGAAGCTCGCCGGCCTCGATGCCGATCACGGCCACGATTCGCATTACTCGACCGACGAACTCAAGCTGATCTTGCGTGGCCGCCGCGCCAACGTCGCGACTGAGCTCGGTTCGCCGGACGGCGCATACAGCCAGGACGAATGGAACACGATTGCGCATTCGCTGGATTTTTCGCGCATGACCGTCTCGGATCTGATGCGCCCGTCTTATGAAATGGTGGGCCTGCGGCGCGATTTGCCGTTGCGCGAAAACATGCAGGTGGTGGCGCGGCACCGCTTCAGCCGCTATCCCTTGTTCGAAGACGCGTCCGGTGAGCGCGTGGCCGGCATGATCCATTTGAAGGATTTGCTGCTGGCGCGGCACGCGGGCAGCACGCTTGAGGACCTCTCCCAATACGCGCGGCCCGTGCAGTATGTGAAACCGGACATGCCCGCGCTCGAACTGTTTCGCCGCTTCCGCAAGGGCGCGCCCCACTTCGCGCTGGTTGGCCATAAAAACTCGAAGCCGATCGGTTTTCTGACGCTGGACAATCTGCTCGGCGCACTGGTTGGTCAGATTCACGACGAATTCCGCCAGGGCGACGCCGACTGGACGCGTATGGACGACGGCACATTGATGGGCAAAGGTAGTTTGCCGGTGGTGTCGCTGGAACGCGCGCTGGGAATCGACATCGACGAGGGCAAGGCCGAATCGGTTGGCGGCCTCGTGATCCAGGCACTCAACGACCTGCCTACCGAAGGGCAGCGCGTTGAATTCGATCGCTTCGACGTGGTGGTCAAGAAGATGAAGGGGCCGCGCATCGTGCTCGTGCGCGTTTATCCGAAGACCTTCGATGATGAAGGCGGTTGAACAGCCTCTGTGCTGAGCCCGTCCCAAGTCCACTGAACATTGCTCGAGTAGAATCGTCGTCCATACCACCGGGGGCGACATGGGATATGTGCTGGTGCTGTGCGTCGGTTTGCTGGCCGGCACGTTGAGCGATCAAGTTTTCAGATCGGGTCCTTTTCCGCGCGGCTGATTGTGGTCCGGATGAGCCCTGCGGTTTTCAAACTTGTCGTCGATGGGTTGATGTTGTCTTCGGGCGTTTCGTTGCTGTGGGCAGCAGGGCGATAGGGTCTTTTTTTGCGAGAGACATAAAACGTCACCCCACTGACGGCTCAAACACCCGCCGGTAATTCCCCCCAAGAATCGCCCCGACTTCCGCTTGACGCCTTCGGCCATCGCATGCAAATCGCGAAACGTCCCTGAGCTTGGCCAAACGCCAATCACGCCGCCCGTGCCGGCGATCACCCGTGCGTGGTCCGGCGTAATAAGCCGGCTGCGCGCACTGGGGTGCGTAGCCAACGCGGAATGCGATAGCACCGGCGGTTTGGTCGACGTATCGGCTGCGCGCATACAGTTCACCCGGTTGCGGCTCGCGCCATGCTTCGAAACGCTTGCGGTTATCCGTCACACGCGTGACGGTCGTGTCGGTCACGAGTTTATTTGCGGATCGATGTTACCCGGCTTTTATCTGGCGTCAGCGCTCCGACCATGCGCTCAACGAGCTTCAACGCTTCGGCTTTCAGTGCGACGGGATCGTCTGCGCCATCGAGCAATTGCGCCGCTTCGCACACCATGCTGCCGATCATGCGCGCGGCGAGGTACGCCTTTGCTTTTTCATTGCCTGTGGTCTGGTTCGTCAGCGCGCCGATAAGCAGACCGTAGACGTGCGCTTCTTCGATCTCGCGGCACCGCGCCGGGCCGAGCACGGCGGGCGCAGTCTCAATGACGAGTTGCCGGTAGACGGGTTCAGTGCAGACCTCCAGGAATTCGCGAATGCCCGCACTCATCCGCTTGGCTTTCGGAGCGGCAACGGCTGCGGATTGGACTTTAGATGCGGCCCTCGCCTGGAGAGACTCGACCAGGGCGTCGAACAGTTCAGCTTTGTCGGCGAAGTGGTGATAGAAGGCGCCACGGGTCACGCGTGCGCTGCGTGCGATGGCTTCTATCCCGACCTGCTGGTAGCCCTGCGAGGTGAATAGCTCGCCCGCAGCGGTAATGAGCGCCTGACGGGTCGCGTCCGCGTATTCCTCGCGACGGGATTTGGGGGTTGGACCTGCTGTCGGCATCGGGTTCGGTTTTTAGCCCTTGATTTTTCACATTCTGATTGTAGTATACATACACGGTGTATGTGAAAATCGTTTTGTATGCTTAGATTGCTATTGGTATCCATACGGATGCGCGGGCAAACAACACCGTAGGTAAGCAACCCATTCAGGAGCAAACCCACATGACGTCAGCAGAAAAATACCTCCCGCCTACCGCGGAACAGTTAGCCAATGCCAGGACAGCGGTGCAACGCTTCGCCTCGGAGTGGCAAAACCCCGTCGCTGATAACCTGGAGCCTCTTATGCATGAGGACACACGAAACCTGATTCCACCCATGACAGAACCGGCCGACCGAAAAGGCGTGATTGAACACTTCCGTCAGGTCCTAACCCAACTCCCGGACTTGAAAGTAGACGTCCTTCAATGGGCGCCCACCGGCGACGCCGTCATGATCGAATGGCAGGCATCTGCCACCGTGGCCGGGCAGGCGCTCAATTGGCAGGGTGTCGACCGCTTCAACCTGCGTGGTGACAGGATGTACAAAGGGCAGGTGTATTGGGACACACGGAGGGTAGCGGAGCAGATGGCCGAAGCGGTCAAACGCGCGCAGCAAGGCGGCTCAGCGGGGTGATGCATCGCCTTGAATGAGTCAACAAAAAGGCGGTTAAAGCACAGGTGCTTTAACCCATTTCGTTATACAGAAGTGTCGTAGCCGTCGCGCAAGATCTGAATGGTGATCACAGCATCCATGACTCGCTGCATGCCAATCCACAGCGTCTTCGCGCCCGGTTCGCCATCGCTCTTGCGCCCGAGAAATCCGCCCAGTGACGCGACCATCCGTATCATCTGGTTGAGCGTCGGTGGTTTTTTCGGACGCGCCTTCTTACAGAGCACGTGAGCGCCATGTATCTCGTCAGCCGCGAAGAACAGCGACGCGTCCAGCTCCGGACAGGTTCTGCCGACACGCATGAGCCGCGCGATACGCCACGATACGACCATGTACAGCGCGAGCGCCTTCTCCACCCGCTCCATCTGTGAGAGTTGCAGCGCCTCAACCCGGCAGGCGTTCTTCAGAACGTTGAAGAACATTTCTATTTCCCACCTCGCGCGGTACCAGTCAACGAGTTCGAGGAGCGCATGCGCATCGGCCGCTTCGCGGTTGGTCACAAGACGCCAGATGACGGGCTTCACACCCGCTGGCGCATCCACTTCATACGCCTCGACGCAGGTGAGCGTGACACCGGCACGCCCGGGCAGCGTGACGCGCTGGCTACGCAGTTCCTGTCTCACTTCACGCGCCTTCTGGTCGCTGCGCCCGGGCAGCACGAAGCTGATGTGGCCAAGCACCTCACTGGCGTGCAGCGTCTTCCACAAACTTGCTTCGCCTTCCAGCGCGCGATTGTGTTGCGAGCGCATTAGCCAGTCCGCCGGTTCACCCAGTTCCTGCGCACGCTGCATGAGCGCGGCGATGTCGCCTTCACGATCGGCCACATACACCAGTCGCGTGTCAGGCAGGGCCCGTGCCTGTTCGGCCACGATCTCATAGCCTTCGATCCACCGCACACTTTCCCTGACACCGCCACGCCTGCCGTTTGCATCGCGAGGCTGGCGCGCCCACATCCATGCGTTCATCACACCCAGCGGCTCCCGATCCGGTGTCACCGCATAGGTCGCGTGAAGATACATGCCCACCTGTGCTTCATAATTGAGCGGACCGGCCCCTTCGATATCCTGACCGTTAAAGTTCAGCTCTGTCGTATCGGCAATGCACAGCACCACCGGCAACTGCCCCATGCGTGCCGTGGTACGGTCCCAATGCGGCTGCATCATGTCGCGCCAGTCGATGCGCTCATTGCCCAGAAAGCGATATGCCGCCATCGTCTCGGCCCAGCCGTCGCACGCGCCTGGAATGCTGGCCGTGGGCCGGCTGGCGAACCGTTTGACAAGTTCCTTCGCGCGCCGGTCTCGCCGTGGATCACCCAAATCCAGCGTCTCAAATTCCTCGTCCACCCATGCTCCCGCGTCGTCTCGGATCTTCATGCCGAAAATCCGAGAGTAAACGCGAAATCCGCATTGTTAACAACCCCCTTGTGGCTGCTTTCCTACTCCACGATCGTTTCCGCAAGCGTCGAGTTGTGTATAAGGAGATGGCTTTAACCGCCTACGGCCTTCTAAAAATCGCAGATTCAACTGCGTGGCACGCCGTCCTCCACCAACACCGCGATCGGCATCGCGCTCAACGCATCGCGGAGATATAAAAAGCCGCTTTCATCGACCTTAGGCGCCGCCGGACTCAGCCAGTCGAACAGTGCGCGGTCAGTCAGATCGGCAGGCACCGCGATTGCCGTATCGCCCCATTTGGCCGGATCGATCATCGGCAAATCGCCATGCTCACCGAGCAGTCCGGCAGCGAGCCGGCTGGCGATCACGACCGCCCACGCATTCCCGTGCCGCCTTGCAAACGCGATCACATTCGACGCATGCGCACCGCGCACCTCAAGCGGCAGATACGCACTCTGACTCAGCAACTCCGGTAAATGCGCGCGCAACGCCAGCACGCGTTGCACCACCGCGAGCTTCACGCGTCCATCGCGCCAGTTCGGTAAAAACTCCGACGGCGGTGTTTGAGCCAGCCACGCCTCACGTTTGGCAAAATCGACGCGCCGGCGATTGTCCGGGTCGACCAGACTGAAGTCCCACAATTCCGTGCCTTGGTAAAGATCGGGAATCCCAGGCGACGCTAGCCGCAACACCGTCTGCTGCAAACTATTGAGCGCACCAGCGCGCCCAACCCGCGCCACGAATGCGGACAACTCGTGCAGGAAGCCATCGCGCCGCTGCGGCGCGAGGATATCGAACAGGAAATCGCGGCAGGCGGCTTCATACGCTTCGTCGGATGCAAGCCAGTTGGTCTGCAACTTCGCTTCCCGCAGCGCCTTCAACTGCCATTGCGCGACGCGCTCGGCCAGTTCCTTGACGCCCGCTTCGTCGTCCGGTTTTAGATCCAGGGGCCAGCAGCCCACCAGGGTTTGATATAGCATCGCCTCGGCGGCGGGACCCGGTGCCCAGTCGTAGCGTGTGTCCTTGCTCACGCTGCTGATCGGCGTGCCATCGAGCGCACGCCGATGCGGCGCGTTCAATGTCGACCACGCGCACAACCTGACGCTCCATTCATCCGCGATTTCGCTCAACACCGCAAGCCGCGCGCGCACGTCTTCGCCACGCTTGTGGTCATGTGTCGCTGTGGCCAGCATCGCGTGAGGAAAGCGCTGTGACCGTTCCAGATTCGCCGCATGAAATTGCTCGACCGACAAAGCAAACTCGCCCGGATCCGAGCCGACTTCGTTGCGCGACAGCAGACGTCCGTAGCGATAGCACGCCGTATCTTCAACCGCCTTCGCGGCGACCGGTGCCGTCAATTGCGAAAACAGCGTCTGCGCGGTGCGTCGCGAGGAACCTGCATGGGTCGGTGGCGCACCGTTCGGACCCTGTTGCTGCGGTGGCGCATTGCCCCGTACATTCGGCACTTCTTCGGCGCTGCCGCCTAGCCACGCGTTCACGCGGTCGAGCACCACGTAGTCGGCACGCGAAAGCGTCTCTTTCGCGCCTGCCAACGCCTGCTCGAAATACATGTTATCGGCGGCGCCGCGCAGCCCGTTCTGTGGATAGATCCGATACACCGGAAAATGCACGACCAGTTCGGTCAGCACGCGCCGCAGCGCCGTGAAGGTGAAATCGCGCGTCGTCAGCGAATCGCGGGCAATGCGATGCAACGCACGCGCCGCGCGGTCCAGTTCCGCCGAGAGATTCTCCGCGAGAATCTTGCGCCGCGCGGCCAATGCCTCGTCAGCGAAGCGCGGGCTGCGGCCGGTGAGTTCGGCCCACGTTTGCGCAAGCGGCTCGGCGCCGGCCGGATCGTGCAGCAGCGCGCCCACGTCGTTCATGAAATCGTAGCCGGTCGTGCCATCCACGGGCCAATCGTCGCGCAGGGCCTCGTCGCGGCCGAGAATTTTTTCGACAACAATATACGGCGTGGTGTCGCGTAATTCGGTCAGGCGCTGCCGCAGACGCTGACAGTACTCACGCGGTTCAGCCAGCCCATCTACGTGATCGATCCGCAATCCGTCCACCACGCCTTCCTGATACAGACGGAAAACCAGCGCATGCACGGCCTCGAACACTTCGGGCCGCTCCACACGCATGCCGGCCAGCGTCGAGATGTCGAAGAAACGCCGCCAGTTCACTTCGTCCGAAGCGGTACGCCACCACGCGAGACGGAAGTGCTGCCGCTCGATCAGCCGATGCAAACGGTCGCGTGTGACCGGGTCTTCGGGCGAATAGGCTTCCAGCACCAACTCGATCGCCGAGGCGCCGTTTTGCGCGACGAACTCGCGCAGTATGTCGCGTCCTTCGGCGGCGCGCGGGTGATCGGCCGGCTGTGTCGTCAGGCCCTGGAAACGTTCGGCCAATGCGCTGAGATCGGCGCGGTCGGCGCTTTGCAGAATCGATGCGTAGTCGGTCGGACACACCGGAAACACATGTGGCCCATAGCCGATGTAAAAGCGCCCGCTGTCGGCCGCAAAATGCAGCGCAATTCGGCCTGCCGCAAGCTCGTCACCATACGGGGCGCCGAGTGTCGGTGCCAACACCTTGCCGCGCAAGGCCGGATCGGGTGAATGCCAGTCGACATCGAAATGGCGTGCGTATGTGCTGTGCCGGCCCCATTCGAGGATATCGAGCCACCACGCGTTGCTCGACCCGCCGACGCCCATATGGTTGGGCACCACGTCGATGATCAGCCCCATGTTGTGCGCGCGGAGTTTATCGACGAGGCGTTTCAGGCCCGCCTCGCCGCCGCATTCTGCGTTGACCTGGGTGTAGTCGACGGTATCGTAGCCGTGCATCGAGCCAGGCTCAGCGGTGGTGATGGGCGAGGCGTACACGTGGCTGATGCCGAGCGCGGCGAAGTATTCGACATGCTTCGCGGCATCGTCGAAGGTAAAGCCTCGATGGAATTGGAGGCGAAGCGTGGAGCGCAGGACGGTCATGGCGTATCAGGCTCCGAAGAAGCGTTAGCAGGAGAAGCAGGAACGGTCGCGCCGCGGCGCGCGCGGTCGACGGCCAGCAGGCGGTCGCTGAAGGTATCGTCCCGGAACAGTTCGTCGATCGGCAAGGTGACACGGCGGCGCCAGTTCGGATGCTCGTCGATCGAGCCGGGCAGATTCGGCTGCTCGACTAATGCGAGCAGATCTTCGAGCGGGAAGGTGACGAGCGGCCCGGGCGTCGCGGCGACGAAGGCGAGCGCTTCATCCACCGGCGCCTCGTCGGGCGGCGGCGCGGCCACGTCCGGCGCGGCGACGCCGGCTTGCTGGAACGCGTGCCATAGCAGAGCACGATCGGCGGCGCGTTCTTCCTGCGCCACTTGCTCCGCGTCGCGGCCATCGGCGCGCGCCATTGTCTGCCCGATCCTGTTGCGCCACGTGACGTCGCTGCCGCGCCACCAGCCCGCCACGGTCGGCAGATCGTGGGTGGTCGTGGTGCCGATAGCGTTGCGGTCCCACGCGTGCGGCGGTTTGAAACCCTTGCCGCCTTCCGCGCCTTCAAACCACAGAACGCGAATGCCGGCGATGCCGTGTTCGTCGAGCCGCTCGCGAAACCCGGGCGGCACGGTGCCGAGATCTTCGCCGATCACGACCGCGCGATGCCGCCACGATTCGAGCGCGATCAGCCGCAGCAGATCTTCGAGCGGATAGCGCAGATAGGCGCCGTTACGCGCGCTCTCGCCTTCCGGCACGAGCCACAGGCGCCGCAAGCCGAGAATGTGATCGATGCGGATGCCGCCGGCGTGCGCGAACGCCGCGCGCAGCATGTCGATGAATGCGGAGAAGCCCTGCGTGCGCATCGCGCGTGGCGAGAAGGTGGTAAGGCCCCATGCCTGTCCGGCCTGGTTGAACAGATCGGGCGGCGCGCCCACTGAAACGCCTTGCAGCATGTCGTCGCGGTACGACCATGCATGGCTGCCGGCACTATCGCACCCAACGGCCAGGTCGGCGATCAGGCCGACGGCCATCCCCGCATCGCTCGCTGCGTGCTGTGCGTGCGACAAACCTTTGGCGGCGAGCCATTGCAGAAACAGATGAAAATCGACTTCATGCCGATGCGCTTCGGCAAAGGCTTCAACTTCCGGGCTGCGCGGATCGCGCAACGCCTCGGGCCAGTTGCGCCAATGGCCGTTGCCGCCCTCCTGCGCCAACTGCACTGCCTGCAACGCTTCGAAACGCGCGTGATCTTCGAGCGCACGGCCGGCACGTTCGCAGAAGCCATGAAATTCGAGCGCGCGCGGCGTGTCATGCGCGCGTTCCTGCGTGCAGAAGTTCTCGTAGAGCGCGCGTAGCACCTTCAGTTTCAGCACGACCGCGTTCGGCCAGTCGATTAGTGAGAGGTCTTCGAGTTTCGACCACGCGTCGGTGGCCTGCGCGGTCTCGAGTGCGGCGCGCGCGGCGTCCGCGCCAAACACCGCGGCGGGATCGATATGCGTAACGTTTAGCCACAGGCGCGACGACGGCGAATACGGACTGAAGCGATTCGGCTCGGCGCTGAACATCGCATGCGTCGGACTGACAGAGAGCGCATGCGCGCCGCGCTTCGCGCTTTCAATGGCCATTTGCGCAAGAGCCGTATAGTCGCCGATGCCGCCATCGCCTGTGCGTCGCAAGCCGTATAACTGCGCGGCAATGCCCCACAGCGGCGGCGTTTTCGCCGTGGCGCCGTTGTGCAGCGTGCGCCACGCATCCGCGACGGTATAGCAGCGTGACGGCGCCACAGCCAATGTCACGCGTTGCTCGTTGATGACCAGCGTGTGGTAGCCGGGCTCGTCGATCGGTGCGAGCAACGCTTCTTCGCCCTTGGGCGCCGTGAAGCGGCCGTCGATGATCGAGCCGCTTTCGAGCTCGATCCGGTAATGACTGCCGGATTTGATCGCTGCGGCAGGCAGCGCGATGCCGCGTTCGATCTCCGCGGTCATCAGCGGCGGGAGTTTGCGGCCGGACAGCTCGGCTTCGAGCGCGGCCGCGCTGTGCCGGATTTGCGTGGCGTTACCGCATGACAAGCCCATCCGATCGAGCAGCACGGCGAGCGTGTTCTCCGGCACATGTTGTGTCGTATGGTGCGCATCCCGCCACTCGACCTCGAAGCCGGCGCGGGTGGCAAGGGTAAGGATCGTATCGTTTGAACGGCGGGTAGCACTCACGCGTGGCGCTCCTGTTGGCCCGCGATGCGAGCATCGTGGCCGATGGCATAGTCGCTGACGTCGCCGGTCACCCATGCGGCAAACGCGTACGACGGCAATATCCTGGCGTCGATCTGCTCGCGCACGCGTGGCGGCGTTTCGAAAATCACTTTGCCGGCAGGCAGATCGGGGAACGCCACGTTCTCCTGCGAGAGATTCAACGCGATCGACAGAATTTCGCCGTCGCCGAGTCTCCAGCGGGCGATCAGCGCATTGGCGTCACCGCCGCTTTCGGCGCTCAGCACGGTCGAGCCGAGCGCTTTGGCATGTTTCAGGCGCGGCGTGATCAGCTTCGCCCGCACGGCGAGCGCGGATTTGTAGAAGTGCATCCAGTCGAGCCGGTCTTTCGCGTTGTCGTCCGCGACGGAGCCTTGAACAGGCTCAGGCGGTGACGATGCCGCAAAGGTCTTCACGTCGTTCGGATCGGGAATCTGCGCGCGACGCTTTTCGTCGCTGAACGACGAAAAGCGTGCGAATTCGCGGCGCCGTCCTTCGCGCACGGCGTCGGCGAGATCGCCGGTGTAGGCGGTGAAAAACAGAAACGGCTGGGTCGAGCCATATTCCTCGTCCATAAACAACATGGGGATTTGTGGCGATAACAGCAATACACCGGTGGCGGCGCGCAAGGCATCGTCTGAGGTTAGCTTGCGCAGGCGCTCGCCGAATGCACGATTGCCGATCTGATCGTGATTCTGCAAGAACATCACGAACGAGGTGGGCGGCAGGTGCCGGCTCGATTCGCCACGCGGCGCGCCGTCATGAATCGGCGACGGGTCACCCTGATACGCGAAGCCTTCCGACAACACGCGCGCAAGGCGGCGGATCGGCTGGTCCTCATACGCGTGGTAATAGCCTTCCGTTTCGCCCGTCAGCAGAACGTGCAGCGTGTTGTGCGCGTCGTCGTTCCACTGCGCGTCGAAATGCGTGTCCAGCAGGCTCGCACTGTTGTGCTCGTTTTCCAGCACCAGATGCACATGCCGGCCGTGCTGCACTTTCGCGCGGATATGGTCGGACAATTCGCGCAGCCACGCATGATTGTCGATGGCGTGCACCGCATCGAAACGCAGACCGTCGAGGCGATATTCATTGATCCAGTACACGGCGTTATCGATGAAGAAGTCGCTCACTTCACTGCGATCGAAATCGATCGCGGGGCCCCAGGGCGTGTGCGTGCCTTCGCGGAAAAACGAGCGGGCGTATTCGTGCAGATAGTTGCCGTCCGGGCCGAAGTGGTTGTAGACCACGTCGAGAAACACCATCACGCCGAGGCCGTGCGCGGCGTCGATCAGCGTTTTCAGATCTTCGGGGCGGCCGTATGTGGAATCGGGCGCATACGGCAACACGCCGTCGTAGCCCCAATTGCGCTTGCCGGGAAAGTCGTTCAGCGGCATCAATTCGATGGCCGTCACGCCGAGCGCGGCAAGCGCGGGCAAACGTTTCTGCACACCCGCATAGCCGCCCATCGCGCCGACGTGCAACTCGTACAACACCGTTTCTTCCCACGGGCGGCCATGCCAGTTCGTATGTTCCCAGCGGTACGCGCGCGGGTCGATCACTTCGCTCGGGCCGTGCACGTCTTGCGGCTGGAAGCGCGACGCAGGATCGGGCACCGCGTGCTCGCCATCGAGCCGGAAACGATACAGCGTGCCCGCGCCGCCGTCGACGGTCGTTTCGAACCAGCCGTTGCCGGCGGCCGTCATGTCGTGCGCGCCCTGGGCCGGTCCATTTTCGATTTCCACCTGTACCGCCTTGCACGAAGGTGCCCAGAAACGGAAGCGGGTGCGCGGCTTCGCGCCCGTAGCGCCCAGCAACTGCGCGCTGAACGGCAGACAATGCGCGTGATGATGCGCGTGAGGATCAATCGGACTTTCGGACATGATTCATCACCATTCGATTTTGCTTCTCGCCTACGTGGTCGGCGACGTATCGCTGCTCGGCGGATGCGCACCCGGATCGGGCGGCAGGGCGGTCAGCAGCCGCGGCCCATGCTGCGCGCCGGCCTTCCAGCCCGCCTGCCAATCCGCTTCGCCCATGGGTTGCGCCGCCAGCATCACGAGGCTATGCGCGGCCACTTCGACCTCTGAAACCGCCAATCGGTGCGGCGCGCTTTCCGGCTCAGCAGTATCCAGCAGCACATGCCATTCCAGGTGCGGTGCGGGTGGTGCAAAACGCAGCGTTTCGTCCGACGCGTTGAGCATCATCAACAATACTTCTGTTTCGCCGTTCAGGCCCGGACCCGCGCGCCGCAGCGTGAACGCGCGGCCTTCGGGGTCCTGCCAGGCGTCGATGGTGAGCGGATCGCCGTGTTCATCGAACCAGCCGACATCGAACAGACCCGGCAACACCTCGCGGTCGCCGAAAAGAAAGCGCGTTTCACGCAGCAGCGGATGCTGTTTGCGCAGCGCGATCACGCGTGCGACGAACGCGGTCATCTGGCGGCCGTCGAGCGACTCCGCACGCTCCCAGTCGAGCCATGATAATTCGTTATCCTGGCAGTACGCATTGTTGTTGCCGTTCTGGCTGCGTAGCGATTCATCGCCTGCCAGCACCATGGGCGTGCCGAGCGCCATCAGCAGCGTGGCGATCAACGAGCGGGCCACACGTTTGCGGGTTTCGAGGATGACCGGATCGTCGGTCGGGCCCTCTACGCTCCAATTGCGACTGCAGTTTTCATTGTGACCGTCGTTGTTGTCTTCACGATTGGCCTCGTTATGCTTGTGCTCGTACGCGGTGACATCGGCGAGCGTAAAGCCGTCATGCGAGGTGACAAAATTGACCGATGCCCATGGTTTCCTGAAGCGCCGGTTGAACAGATCGGCGGAACCGGTCAGACGCGCGGCAAGATCGGGGCGCAGGCCCGCGTCGCCGCGCCAGAAGCGGCGCACCGTGTCGCGGAAACGGTCGTTCCATTCGCCGAAGCCCGGCGGATGATTGCCGAGCTGGTAACCGCCTGGGCCGATGTCCCATGGCTCGGAAATCAGCTTGCGCTGCGACAGGATCGGGTCCTGGCGCAATGCGTCGAAGAAACCCGAGCCTGGATCAAAACCATGCTGCTCGCGACCGAGCGTCACGCCGAGGTCGAAACGGAAGCCGTCGATATTGAACTTCGTCGACCAGTAGCGTAGCGAATCCATCACCATCTGCAGTACGCGCGGATGCGCCAGGTTCACGGTATTGCCGCAGCCAGTGTCGTTGATCTGGTGGCGTTCGTCGCCGGGAATCAGGCGGTAGTAGCTTGCGTTGTCGAGGCCGCGCCATGACACGGTCGGCCCCATCTCGTTGCCTTCGCAGGTGTGGTTGTAGACCACGTCGAGAATCACTTCGATGCCGGCCGCATGCAACTGACGCACGGCGATGCGCATTTCATCGAGCCGGTGCGTGCTCAGATACGACGGCTCCGGGGCAAAAAATGCCGCGGTGTTGTAACCCCAGTAGTTGCGCAGGCCGCGCTCCACCAGAAAGCGGTCGTTCAGAAACGCATGCACCGGCAGCAATTCGACGGCGGTCACGCCGAGCTTCAGTAAATGATCGATGAATTCCGGCGAAGCCAGCGCGGCGAACGTGCCACGTTCGTGCTGGCGCAAATCGGGGCGCAACATCGACACGCCGCGTACATGCGCCTCATAGATGATGGTTTCGCCCCACGGCACATTCGGACGCTGGTCGTGCGACCAGTCGAAGGCCTCGTCGATTACGACGCACTTCGGCATAGCGGGCGCCGAATCGCGCCGGTCGATGGACAGGTCGGCACGATTCGAATGCACGCGATAGCTGAACAGCGCGTCGGACCAGCGAAACTGCCCGACCAGCTTGCGGGCATACGGATCGAGCAACAGCTTGTGCGGATTGAAGCGATGCCCATGTTGCGGCTGATACGGCCCATGCGCGCGAAAACCATACGCGGTGCCGGGGTGGGCGTTGGGCAGATAGCCGTGCCAGATTTCATCGGTGCATTCGGGCAGCGTAAAGCGCCTGATTTCTTTGCGACCGGTGGGATCGAACAGGCAGAGTTCGATTTTCTGCGCATTCGCCGAGAACACCGCAAAGTTGACGCCCAAGCCATCCCAACTGGCACCGAGCGGATAGGGCGAGCCGGGCAGAAGCCGGTCGGGCATTACATGCGACATGATTCCCCTTCCTTGTTCTGTTTTATGAACGCTATCGTGGGACTTCATGCAACGAGCGCGCGGCCGCCTGGCCGCGCGCTCGCCTTACAGCACATCCATCAATTCGCGCGCAAAACGATCGTCGCCAAAGGCGGCAGCGTCAACGCAGCGGAATGCGGCCAACCGTGGCTCGATAGGTTGTCGGTATGGATCAGCCCGCCATTGCCCATGTTCGAGCCGCCGTACACGCCCGCATCCGTATTCAGCACTTCTGCCCAGTGGCCGCCGCGCGGCATCCCCATCCGGTAACCGACTCGCGGCACCGGCGTCATATTGCATACGACGACGAGTTCGCGGCCCTCGCCATCGGTGCGGCGCCAGGCGTACACGCTGTTGCCGTTGTCGTCGCCGACCAGCCACTGGAAGCCGCCCGGCTCGCTGTCGAGCCGATACAGCGCAGGTTCCTCGTTGTACAGATGGTTCAGATCGCGCACGAGCTTCTGCACGCCGTGATGGTTGGGATCGTCGAGCAGATGCCAGTGCGGCGAGGTGTCGTGATCGAATTCCGCCATCTGGCCGAATTCGCCGCCCATGAACAGCAGCTTTTTGCCCGGGTGCGTCCACATGAAGCCGAAGTACGCGCGCAGGTTGGCGAACTTCTGCCATCTGTCGCCGGGCATCTTGCCGAGCAGCGAGCCTTTGCCGTGCACCACTTCGTCGTGCGAAAGCGGCAGCACGAAGCGCTCGGAATACGCGTACACCATCCCGAACGTCATCATGTGATGATGGTATTGGCGGTAGACCGGGTTCTCTTCCATGTAATGCAGCGTGTCGTGCATCCAGCCCATGTTCCACTTGAACTGGAAGCCGAGACCGCCATCTTCGACGCGCGCCGTCACGCCGGGCCACGCGGTCGATTCTTCGGCGATCGTGATCGCACCCGGCACGCCCGGCACATAGCCGACTTCATGATTCAGCCGCTTCAGAAACGCGATCGATTCGAGGTTTTCCCGGCCGCCGTAGATGTTCGGCACCCACTCGTCGGCGGCGCGCGAATAGTCGCGATACAGCATCGAGGCGACCGCATCCACGCGCAGGCCGTCAACGTGATAGCGCTTCAACCACGCGAGGCCCGAAGCCACGAGGAATGCGCTCACCTCGTTGCGGCCGAGGTTGTAGATCATCGTGTTCCAGTCCTGGTGATAGCCTTCGCGCGGATCCGCGTGCTCGTAGAGCGGCGTGCCGTCGAAGTCGATCAGACCATGCGCGTCGTTCGGAAAGTGCGCCGGCACCCAGTCGAGAATCACGCCGATGCCGGCCTCGTGCGCCTTGTCGACGAACAGGGCGAACTGCTCGGGTTTGCCGAAGCGCGCCGACGGCGCGAATTGCCCAAGCGGCTGATAGCCCCACGAACCGCCGAACGGATGCTCGGCAATCGGCATGAACTCAACGTGTGTAAAGCCCATGCTTTTCACGTAAGGAATCAGCCGCTCGGCGAGTTCTTCCCAGGTGAGGCCGCGGTGACCTTCTTCTGCGACCCGCAGCCACGATTCGGCATGCACTTCGTAGATCGAGATCGGCGAGCGCGCGGTTTGTTTGGCGGCGCGCGACTCAATCCAATCGTGATCGGTCCACGTAAACTGCTCGATTTCGTCGACATGCGCGACCACCGACGCAGTGCCCGGCGGCAATTCCGTCTGCATCGCGCACGGATCGGCTTTGAGCGGCAACGGATGGCCGTCACGGGCGAGCAACTCGTACTTGTAGCGCGTGCCCGGGCCGACGCGCGGCACGAACAGTTCCCACACGCCCGCCTGATGACGCAGCCGCATCGGATGACGGCGGCCATCCCACGAATTGAAGTCGCCGACCACCGACACGCGCCGTGCATTCGGCGCCCAGACGGCGAAGCGCACGCCCGGCACGCCGTCCACTTCCATCGGGCGTGAGCCGAGGCATTCGAGCACCGCGTACGGGTCGCCGCCAGCGAGACGGCCCAACGGCTCGTCGCCGAGAACGGGGCCGAACGAATACGTGTCCTCGATTTCCTGCACGGTGCCGTGCCAGTTGATGCGCAAGCGATAGGGCGCCGCCGACGTGACGCGGCCGGCAAACAGCCCCGGCCTGAGCTGTTCGAGTTCGCCGAGCGCCGCGCCATTCGCGCGAGAAATGACGGTGACGTGCGAGGCGTTCGGCAGCAACGTGCGTACCACCGGACCCGCGTCCGTTTGATGCAGCCCGAGCTGCGAAAAAGGATCAGGGTGACGCGCTTCAACGAGCGCGTCGATATCGAGAGGTTGGAGGCCTGCGGCCGGGTCATGCTCACTCATAATCGCCCTCGGCCGGATTAGGCGGTGCGGCGGCGCCAGGCGCCTGGGTTGATGAATCGTGGCTCGGCGGTGTGCCGGTGTCACCCAGCAAACGGCTGGTGAGCGCCGCGAGGCCACGCACCGGCAAACTGAGCCACGTCGGACGGTTGGCCGCTTCGTAACGGATTTCGTACGCGGCTTTCTCGATCAGGAACAGATCGAGCAGGGCCTGCTCTGCCTCGGGGGCAACCAGTGGCGTCGGTGATTCAGCAACGGCAGCGCGGTACGCGTTCAGGAACGTTTCGGTGGCGTGTGCGCGGAAACGGTCGAACAGCGCGCGCTTGCGATCGGCGGTTTGCTGCGGCGCGCTTTCCATCGTGGACTGCGCGGCGGCGCTCGCATAAGACAGTGACCGCATCAAACCGGCCACGTCGCGCAACGGGCTCGACTTCTGACGGCGTTCCTCGAGCGTGCGCGCGGGCTCGCCTTCGAAGTCGATCAGATACGCGTCGCCCTGCGCGACCAGCACCTGGCCCAGATGGAAGTCGCCGTGAATGCGCGTACGCAGTGCAGCCGCATTTCCCGACACCAGCTTGCTGACAGCGTCGACCAGTGCGGCACGGCGGTCGATCAGGCTTTGCGCCAATGCCTTGGTGTCCGGATCACTCATCTGCTCGATACGCTGCGCGAGCAGATCGAGCGCGCTGGCGAGCATGGACTGCGTGCCGTCGACCCACGCTTTCACCTGTTCGGCGCTGGCGGGTTCCGGCGCGAACGCCGGGTCGTCGGAGGGCGATGCGAGCGCCACGTGCAATTCACCCAACCGCTTGCCGATGATGCGGGCCAACTCACTGTAGCCTTCCACGAGAATCGCTTCGTTGTCGCGGTCTGGCGAGGGCGCTTCGGAATCGACAGCGATGGCGAGCTCGTCCACCGAGCGGCGCAGATAGTCGAGCGACCAGTTCCAGGCATCGCCCTGATTGTCGATATAGCCTTGCAGGATAGCGAGTGTATGCGGCACACCTTCGGGATCGACGCGTACTACTTCACCGTACAGCGGTGCGGTGTTCGCGTAGCCGAGCTGGGTCAGATAGCGGCTGATTTCCGCTTCCGGATGAACGCCGCTTACCAGACGCCGTACCAGTTTCAGCACGGCGGCATCGGCGATGATCAGCGAACTGTTGCTCTGCTCGGCTGCCAGCCAGCGGATCTCGGGCCGTTCGCCGAGATCGTCGAGTTCGGCGAAACGTTCGGTTGGAATGAACTTGATCTCGCTCTTCTGCACAGTCGGCACGACCGCGCGTTCGCGCAGCTTGCGCAGCACGCCATGGGCGAAGATCGGTAGCGCGAAAGCGTCTGTCAGGTGACCGACGTTGCGGCCGCGGCGCACGCGCGCGAGAGCCAGTTGCATGAAAAGCGGCGTAGTGGTTTCGCCGCCCCATGTGATCGCGATCGGCACGACGTAGCGTTCGGTATGGTTGCCCACGTCGGCTTCGATTTCAGTGAACGCGAAGCCGCCGTTGGGGATCGTGGTCAACGCGGCGAGGCGCACCGCATGCATCTTCTGATCCTTCGATGCAAACCAGCGGCGCCGGCTCAGCCATGACGGCAGCACTTCGGATTCGAGCAGGCGCACGTTCTCCGGTGTCGGGCCGGCCTGGCCTTCGCGGATCACAATCGTGACGAACTCCGGCAGTGGTTCCGAATGGGCCTGCGCCCACGTCGGACGCTGCCCGTCTGAGCACAGCATGAACCACAGGAAGCCGTATGGCGGGAAGGTCAGCAGATAGGTCAACTGGCCGATCGCCGGGAACACGGAATCAGCGGTCATTTCGATCGGCACCGAGCCGTTGAATTCCGACAGATCGAGTTCGACCGCTTGCGGTGCGCGCGACAGATTCGCCACGCACAGGATCGGCGGTTCATTCGGCATTTCACGCAGATACGCGAGAATTTTGCGGTTTTCCGGTTTCAGGAAACGGATGGTGCCGCGTCCGAAGGTTTGTTTCGCGCGACGCGTGGAGAGCATGCGCCGGGTCCAGTTCAGCAGTGAATGCGGGTCGCGGCTTTGCGCTTCGACGTTGACCGCGTCGAAGCCGTACAACGAACCCATCACCGGCGGCAGCACCAGTTGTTCAGGATCGGCACGCGAGAACCCACCGTTGCGATCCGACGACCATTGCATTGGCGTGCGAACGCCGTCGCGGTCGCCGAGGTGAATGTTGTCGCCCATGCCGAGTTCGTCGCCGTAGTAGATCACGGGTGTGCCTGGCATCGACAACAGCAGCGAATTGATCAGCTCGATGCGACGGCGGTCACGCTCCATCAGCGGTGCGAGACGGCGGCGAATGCCGAGATTCAGCCGTGCGCGGCGATCGCTCGCGTAGGTGTTCCACAGATAATCGCGTTCGGAATCCGTGACCATTTCGAGCGTCAGTTCATCGTGATTGCGCAGGAAAATCGCCCACTGGTTCGTTTCGGCAAGGTCCGGCGTTTGCCGCATGATGTCGGTGATCGGGAAGCGATCTTCGCTCGCGATCGACATATAGATGCGCGGCATCAGCGGGAAGTGGAACGCCATGTGACATTCGTCTTCGTCGCCGAAATATTCCTTCACGTCTTCCGGCCACTGGTTTGCTTCGGCGAGCAGCATGCGGTTCGGATACTCGGCGTCGATAGTCGCGCGGATCTTCTTCAGCACTGCGTGCGTTTCCGGCAGGTTCTCGTTGTTCGTGCCTTCGCGTTCGACCAGATACGGCACCGCGTCGAGCCGCAGCCCGTCGATCCCCATGTCGAGCCAGAATCGCATCACCTGCAGCACTTCCTTCAAGACGGCCGGATTGTCGAAGTTCAGATCGGGCTGGTGCGAATAGAAACGATGCCAGTAGTAAGCGCCCGCGACCGGATCATGCGTCCAGTTAGACGGCTCCGAATCGATAAAGATGATTCGCGTTTCCTGGTACTTCTGATCGGTATCGGACCACACATAGTAGTTGCGATGATTGGACCCTGGCTTTGCGCGGCGAGCGCGCTGAAACCACGGATGCTGATCCGACGTGTGGTTGATCACCAATTCGGTAATCACGCGGATGCCACGTGCGTGCGCTTCCTGAATGAAGCGCCTCACGTCGGAAAGCTGGCCGTAGTCGGGGTGCACGTTACGGTAATCGGCGATGTCGTAGCCGTCGTCGCGACGCGGCGACGGATAGAACGGCAGCAGCCAGATCGCATTCACACCGAGCTCGGCGATGTAGTCGAGCTTCGCGATCAAGCCGGGAAAATCGCCCACGCCGTCGTTATTTGCGTCGAAGAACGACTTGATGTGCACCTGATAAATGATCGCGTCTTTGTACCAGAGCGGATCGTCGCTCAAGGCCGCGGGTTTGCCGCGGCGACGTGCGCGCGCTTTGACCGCACTGCTGGTGGCCGCGCTCGTATGGACCTGCGATGTGCTTTGGGCTGGGTCGTCACGCTTCATGTCGCACCTTCCGTGGGGGTTGGGTTGCCAGCGTCGTCTGCGTGATAGTCGCTGTCGGCATCATCTGGGCGGTCAGCGGGCAAGCCGCCGAGCGGCGCGATGCGCCAAATCGAAAACGGTTGGCCCGAACCGAGCCGGACGTGTTGCCAGCGGCCGTGCCATTCGAAGCGCGCACCAGTCATCTGATCGTCCACTTCCAGTGCGCCGTGGTCGTGCAGATTCCATCGCTGGAAAGTGTCCCACGACAATTCGATATCCGCGCCCTGTTCGTTGAACGGGTCGAGGTTGATCGCTACGAGAATGACGTTGTCGCGTGCTTCAGTCGCTTTTTCGAAGAACAGAATGTTGTCGTGGTGCGCGGTGAGGAACGTGAGGCCGAGATGCGTCTGCAGCGCCGGATTCGCACGACGAATCCGGTTCAACGCACTGATCTCGCCGACGATGTTTCCGGGCCGGTTCCAGTCCCACGCGCGCAGTTGATACTTTTCGGAGTCGAGATATTCCTCGCTGTTCGGCAGCGCGGCGGCCTCGCACAATTCGAATCCGCTGTACACGCCCCACAAGCCGGCGAGCGTGGAGGCCAACGCGGCCCGAATCAGAAAGCCCGAACGCCCCGACGATTGCAAATGCCGCGGGTTGATGTCCGGCGTGTTGACGAAGAAATTCGGCCGGTAAAAATCACGCGCGCTGGTTTGCGTGAGTTCGCTCATGTACTCGATGAAGTCGCGCTTGGACTCGCGCCACGTGAAATACGTGTACGACTGCGAGAAGCCGATCTTGCCGAGCCGGCTCATCATGCGCGGTCGCGTGAACGCTTCGGCGAGGAAGATCGTGTCGGGATAGCGCGCGCGCACGTCGCCGATCACCCATTCCCAGAATGGCAGCGGCTTGGTGTGCGGATTGTCGATGCGGAAAATGTGCACGCCCGCTTCGATCCAGAACAGGAATACGTCGCGCAGCGCGAGCCACAAGTCGGGTTTGGCATCGTGCGCATAGAAGTCGGGATTGACGATGTCCTGATACTTTTTCGGCG
>NZ_DASRSY010000031.1:0-10376 GCF_035656215.1 Paraburkholderia sp. | reverse complement strand
GAACGGCACGCCGGTCAAGCTGCAGTGGACCCGTGAGGACGACATCCACGGCGGCCTCTACCGGCCGATGTACTTCCACAAGCTCGACGCTGGCCTGACCGCCGACGGCAAGCTCGTCGGCTGGCGGCATCGCATCGTCGGTCAGTCGATTCTTGCCGGCACGCCGTTCGCGAGCGTGATGGTCAAGAACGGGATCGACGGGACGTCCGTCGAGGGGGCCGCTAACGTGGCCTACGCGATTCCGAACATCTCGGTCGAACTGACGACCACGCAGACCGGCGTGCCCGTGTTGTGGTGGCGGGTGGTCGGTAGCTCGCACACGGCATTCGCGGTCGAGGCGTTCATCGACGAAGCCGCACACGCCGCGGGCAAGGACCCGTTCGTCTTCCGCCGCGATCTGCTCGCGCACGAACCGCGCATGCGGGGCGTGCTCGAACTCGCCGCGGAGAAAGCGGGCTGGGATCCGGCCAAACCGTTGCCGAAAGGCCGCGGGCGCGGCATCGCGGTGGCCGAGGCGTTCAAGACGTTCGTCGCGCAGGTCGCGGAAGTCTCCGTCGATAAGGACGGGAACGTGAAAGTGGAACGCGTCGTCTGTGCGGTGGATTGCGGCACACCGATCAATCCCGACGTCATCGCCGCACAGATGGAAGGCGGTATTGGCTTCGGTCTGGGCGCGGCGTTGCACAGCGCGATCACGCTGAAGGACGGCAAGGTCGAGCAGAACAACTTCGACGGCTACCAGGTGCTGCGGTTCGCCGAGATGCCCAAAGTCGAGGTGCATATCGTGCAGTCGGGCGAAGCGCCGACGGGTGTCGGCGAGCCGGGTGTCGCACCGGTCGGGCCGGCCGTAGCGAACGCGATCTTCGCGGCCACCGGCAGGCGGATTCAGTCGCTGCCGTTCCCTGTCGCTTCGGAAAAGACCGCCTGACGGACTGACCGAAGACGACGCGCCGCGTCGAGATGAACTGCGCTCCCGCGTGCTGGTCACGTGGGAGCGCGACACCTTTCCGAGCGCGTCGTCGGAAAGATTCCGATCAGAACTTATCCCACCCGTCATCGGCACCCGCAGCCGCGCCCGCACCCGCAGTAGCAGGCTCAGCAACCGGTGCGACTGCCTTAGCCCGCACAACGCGCTTCGGGGCAACTGCAACAGCAGCCGTCACCTCGCGCCGCGGTGCTTCACGCCGGGCAGGAGCAGCCGCTACCGCGCGCGCAGCATCTTTCACTTGAAAAAACGCCACGGCGTCATTCAGCTGTTGTCCCTGGTCCTCCATCGACCGCGACGCCGCCGCTGCCTCCTCCACCAAAGCTGCATTCTGTTGCGTGACGTTGTCCATCTGGGTAATCGCAAGATTGACCTGCTCGATCCCGCGACTCTGTTCAGTCGATGCCGCCGCGATCTCCGACATGATGTCGGTCACTCGTGCGACGGCCTGGGTCACTTCGGCCATCGTCTTGCCCGCCTCGCCAGCAAGCGCCGAGCCGTCGCGGACCTTGTCCACGGAGCTGGCGATCAGGTCCTTGATCTCCTTTGCCGCGCTCGAAGAGCGCTGAGCCAGACTTCTGACTTCGCTCGCAACCACCGCGAAGCCCCGCCCTTGTTCACCCGCACGTGCGGCTTCAACGGCCGCGTTCAACGCCAGGATGTTCGTCTGGAACGCAATGCCTTCGATGATGCCCGTGATGTCCGCGATCTTGGCCGAGCTGTCGCTGATGTCGTGCATCGTGTTCACCACCTGACCGACGACCTCGCTGCCCTTTTGCGCCACCGACGAAGCATTCGCAGCCAGCATGCTGCCTTGCTGCGCGTTGTCGGCGTTCTGCTTAACCGTGGAGGTGAGTTCCTCCATGCTGGCAGCGGTTTCCTGCAGCGAAGCAGCCTGCTGCTCAGTGCGCTGGCTCAGGTCCATATTGCCCGCGGCGATCTGGCGCGCCGCGCCGGCGATGCTGGTGCTGCTGTCGCGCACCCGTCCAACGATCGCCGTCAAGCGCTCGTTCATCTCGCGCAGGGCGCTCAGCAGTTTGCTGGTTTCGTCGCGGCCGTCGACGGTGATGCGCGTGCGCAGATCGCCTTCCGACACGGTGCGCGCGACGTCGATCGCAAAACGCAGCGGCCCCGTCACCGCGCGCGTAATCACCACGCACGCGCTGACGGCAAGCGCTAACGCGATGAAGCAGATCGCGATCAGCAGATTGCGCTGGTTCTCGTAATGCGTCGCGTACTCGTTGATAAGTTTTTCCTGACGCGTGTGCGTGTAGTCGGCATACGCGTCGGTCGCGCGAATCAGCGCGGCGAGCAGCGGCCGGCAATGATTGTCCATTTCGACGACCGCCTCGTCACGCTTGTTGGTAAGCGCGAGATTGACGATGTTGGCGGCCACTGGACCATAAGCCGATTCGACCCGATTGATCTCCGCGACAAGGCTGCGTGCTTTCTCCGTCGTATCGGTCGCGTTAGCGATCATGTCGTTGAGCTTTTTCAGGTCGGCTTGCACGTCTTCGTGTGCGCGCGTCACATCGGCTTTTTCTATTTCGAAGTCCTGAGGCTTGGTCACGAGCACGAGGTTGCGCGCCGCGATCGCCCTGCGGTCGACAGCGGTTCGAACTTGCACAACCATGTCGGCGCGTGCGTTGATTCCGCGTACGAAGTTGGAAAACCCATCGGTCGAATCGCTCAGCGCCTTCAGGGAAAGGCCGGAAACCACGACGACGATAAAAGACAGCATGCCGAAGCCGGCAATGAGTTTGGTCTTGATGGTGAGGTTCTTGAGTGCCACGATTTTTTTTCTCCAATAACGAAACGTTAAAGCGTTCGCAATGGACTCTCAGGTCCAGGTATGGGAGCGTCTATCTGGCTGCCGATCATCCCGGCAGCCCCGCGCGGTTTACCCTTCGTGCCTCCCGTCAACGCATCGTTAAAAACGCGTCGAGCGTCGGTCAACAAATAGGTATCCCATTTACCGGTTATCGGATCGGATTCTCATGTACTTAAGGAATCGCGGGTATTTCTCTGCCAAGCTTGCACGCGATGCGCGAAGAAAGCGTCTCTTCCCAGAGGTTCGAATATATTTGGGCGCAGCATGAAAACATTTAATTACATTTTCATTTCGTGCTCCGGCGGCCGCCGCGTGAACAGATGACCTTCTGACGAGCCTCGAATGCCTGCGTGCGCTTTTCCCCAACTACATCCTGAGCACCGAAGACATCGGCCAGGCGATGCTGGAGGTCGCGCGCCATGGCGCCCCCAAAGCGGTGCTCGAGGTCGCCGATATCCGCGGGCTCAGCCGCGCCGCTTCCGAGCCGGCGCTCGATCTGCACGCCAACTGAGCGCCTGGGCGGCCGTCACGGTCACACCCTGCTTCACTTTTTTCCGGGCACGCTTGCGGACGCGTCATCTGCGCTCCGTGCCGTTCCGGAAACAGGACGCCGGCGCCACGCCAGTGCTGGCGGCCGCGGCATGAGGCACGCCATCGTTGAAATTTTCGCGCAGGCCGCCAAAAAACTGGTCTGTTCCCTCGTTTGACGCGCCTCAGCGTCTGGTAGGCTAGCGGTTCACGGGACGCGCCTTCCGGGCGCGGCCAATTTCTTCACGCGCGTGGGGTCAGCGCATGCTCGAATGAAAAGCTCATGGTGACGCGCCGACCGAACATCGTGATTGCCATCAGTCTTGTGCTGGCCAGTGCGATCCTCGCGATTGCGGTGTGGGTATTGGCGCAGATGCGCGATGACGCGCTGCGACGCGCACAGGATTCCGTCTTCAACGTCTCGCTGCTGGTTGAGCGCGACGTGTCGCGCAATCTCGAGATCTACGACCTGTCGCTACGGGCGGTAATGGACGGCCTGAAACAACCCGGGGTGCTGGACTTGCCGCCGGCGATTCGTCAGATGGTGCTGTTCGACGGCTCCGCCAGCGCAAAAGACCTGGGTTCGCTTCTCGTCGTCGATGCAGCCGGCAACGTCATGTTCGATTCGCAATCAACGCCTCCGCGCCCAGTCAATCTCGCCGACCGCGATTACTTCAAGGTTCAGCGCGACTCTCCCAATGTTGGCCTGTATGTCAGCCATCCCTTCCAGCCCAAGATAGCCGGCAAGGACGTGAGCATTGCATTGAGCCGCCGTATCTCGGGGCCAGACGGCAGCTTCGGCGGCGTGGTGGTCGGCACGATGCGACTCACTTACTTCAGGCATCTGTTCGCCGGCATGAATCTCGGTGCGGGTGGTTCGATGGCGCTGATGCTGAGCGACGGCACGATGCTGATGCGGCGCCCCTACGATGCGAAGATCATCGGTCTCAATCTGACCGGCACGTCGAACTATTCGCGCTTTACTGACCAGCCGAGCGGGGACTTCTTCGGCACGGCGGCGATCGACGGCGTCGAGCGCTGGTACGCGTTTCGCCATATCGATATGTATCCGCTGATTCTCGATGTCGCGCTCTCGACGCACGATATCTACGTGGAATGGCGGCGTCGCGCGTGGATCATCGGCTCGCTGATCGCGGCGCTCGATCTCGCGATCATCGCGCTCGCCGTCCTCTTCTCGCAACAACTGCGGCAGCGCCGCGCGGCCGAAGAAGAGTTGCGTGTGCTGGCGTGCACCGACGGGCTGACCGGCCTGAACAATCGCCGCACCTTCGAGGAACATGCGGAGGAGGAGTGGCGCCGCGCGCAACGCAACGGCTGGCCGTTGTCGATGCTGCTGATCGACGTCGACACGTTCAAGGGCTTCAACGATCTCTACGGCCATTCTGCCGGCGACGACGCACTTATCGCCGTGGCGCGCTGCATCGGGCAAAGCGTGCGGCGCCCGGGCGATACCGCTGCGCGCTACGGCGGTGAAGAATTCGCCGTGCTGCTGCCGGATACTGACCAGGCCGGGGCGGTGACCATCGCCGAGAAAATTCGCGCCGAGGTTCAGGCGCTCGAACTTCGCCATGTCGCGAGCTCGCACCATGTGCTGACGGTCAGCATCGGCATTGCGTGCACCAGGAGCCAGGTATTCGCAACGAGCCGGGCGCTCGTCAACGCCGCGGACGAAGCGCTTTATGAGGCCAAGGACGCCGGTCGCAACCGCGTGCTGTGTTATCCGGTGGCGGCGCGGACGCATCGGCAGAGTGCGGTGGTGTCGCCGACGCGTTGAGGCGCGCGAATGGGCTGAGTCCTTCGGATAATTTAACCCGGGTAATATGTTGCATCTATTTTATACCCGGGTATAATTCGACAAATTCATCTTTCTGGAGTTTGTCATGACCACCCATCCCGCTACCTGCACCGCCTTCGAGGGATACCGCCGTATCGCCTCGGGTCCCTGCTCCGAGGTGGCGCTCGCTGTACGAGAGGTGCTGGCGCGCGGAGAACAGGCGCCTGTGCTGATTTTCGACGACATCACCAGTCGTGCGGTCGAGTTTGATTTGCGCGGCTCACCTGAAGAGATTCTGGCGCGGCTGGAAAGCCCGGCGCCCGGCGAGCAACCCGAACCAACCGCAGGCGCCGAAGAGGGCGATGCGCCGCGTGGCCGCGGTCGTCCCAAGCTCGGTGTGGTGGCAAGAGAGGTCACGTTACTGCCGCGTCATTGGGACTGGCTCAACGGGCAATCGGGCGGCGCTTCGGTTGCGCTGCGCAAACTGGTCGAAGCTGCGCGGCTTGCGGGCGAGGACAAGGGCCGCAAACGCGCAGCGCAAGAAGCGGTATATCGCTTCATGACCGCGCTCGCCGGCAACCTGCCTGACTATGAAGATGCTACGCGCGCGCTCTATGCCGACGATCGGGCGCGGTTTGAGGGTATCGTCGCGGCATGGCCAGAGGACGTGCGCAATCACACGTTGCGTCTTGCCAACGGTGCGTTCGTCACGCATCCGTAATTCGACTGCGCACTGGCGAGTGCGCACGCCAACGAAACGTATGGACAAAAAAAAGCCGCTCACGCCGGGGGAGCGTGAGCGGAAAGTCGGAGAGTTACAACAACATCGCGTGCGCTTACTCATGGAGATGAACGCAGCAAACAAAGTTTAAGAGTTCGACCCGCTTTCAAATATCAGACAAATCCCAATCACTGCGCCGACGCGCAAAGCAGGTTGACTGAGCGATCCGGGGCCGTTTGCCAGACATTGCTTACATCATCCTGTCCCGGTTATTCCCGCCATTTTTTGCTTCAGTCTTTGTTATCGCCGCCGTAAAAGAGCTGGCAGCGTCGCCTCGTATCCGAAAAAAACGCGAAATATTTCGCCATGGCGCAGCGGCGCGAGCGTCCCCTCAGGACTTATGAAGGATTGTGAGATGAAGTGGTTCGACCGCATGACCGTATTCAGGAAGCTGCTGTTGGCGTTTGCCGTTGTGATCGGGTTCTGCGTCGTGATCGGCGGGACTTCGCTGAAGACGTTGTCGTCGATGCATGACATTACAGACACCATCTGCGACCAGCACATGAACGGCCTCTACTGGATGGAAGAGGCGAATCGCCACAAGATCGATTCCGATCTTGCCGCCGCGAATCTCGGCTACGCAGCCGATGACGCCGGCCGCCAAAAGTTGAAGGACAGCATCGTCGCTTCGCTCAAGGAGATGCACGGCGCCTACGACCAGTATCGCGCGACCATCGCGACCAGCAAGGGTCAGGAGATGTTCGACGAAGTGCTGCGCAAGTCGGCTGTGTGGGAGGGCATCGTGCATCAGCAGATCGGCCTCGAGCCGATTCCCGCCGGCGTCGACAACAACGAACTCGTGCGCCGCGCGATTGCGTCAAGCGAGGCGCTGCGCGATCGCATTACGGCGCTGATCGATTATCGTCGTCAGCAAGCCAACGACGCCCAGCAGGAGGCGAGCGCTCAGTATCAGCACATGCGCGTCGTGATGCTCGCATTGGTGCTGGGCGCGATCGCGGCGGGCATGTTGCTCGCGACGGTGATTGCGCGACGCCTTGCACGCCAGCTCGGCGGCGAACCGGATTACGCGATGCACATCGCCAACCGTATCGCAGATGGCGACCTGAGCGTGCGCGTCGACACCCGTGCGGGCGATACCGACAGCATGCTGTTCGCACTGCACAACATGCGTGAGCGGCTGGCAGGCATCGTGTCGGGCATCAGCGAGTCGAGCGAATCGATTCTGATGGCCTCGGGCGAGATCGCGCAGGGCAATACCGATCTGTCGCAACGCACCGAAGAGCAGGCTGCCGCATTGCAGGAAACCGCGTCCAGCATGCAGGAACTGACGTCGACGGTGAAGATGAATGCCGAAAATGCGCAGCAGGCGGGCGGCGTCGCGCATGGCGCGTCGGAAGTGGCGGCGCGCGGCAGCAGTCTGGTCGGCGATGTGGTCGAAACGATGCGTGAGTTGGCCGCCGGATCGAAGCGCATGACCGACATCATCGCGGTGATCGAAGGGATCGCGTTCCAGACCAACATTCTCGCGCTGAACGCAGCGGTTGAAGCGGCGCGCGCCGGTGAACAGGGCCGCGGCTTTGCAGTGGTGGCGGGGGAAGTGCGTTCACTGGCCCAGCGCAGCGCGGTGTCGGCCAAAGAGATCAAGGAGCTGATCGAGAGCTCGACAGCGCGCGTGGGCAGTGGCGCCGAATTGGCCGAGCGGGCCGGTCAGACGATGGCGGAAGTCACGCATGCGGTCAAACGCGTGACCGACATCATGGGTGAGATTTCGTCGGCGTCGCAGGAGCAGAGCACCGGCATCGAGGAAGTGAACCGCGCCGTCGCCCAGATGGACGACGTGACCCAGCAGAACGCGGCGCTGGTCGAGCAGGCGGCCGCCGCGGCGGCGTCGATGGCGGGCCAGGCGAGGCAGTTGCAAGCGGCGGTCACCGTGTTCTCGCTGGAAGCGCGGCGTGGATGATGAGGGGACTTTGCGCGTTTATTGCCGCCCTTGCCAGGCCTGGTGGCTCTCCGTACACTCGCGCGTAATTCCCGGACGGCGCCGATTGCTGCGCCGTCCACCATAACGCCGACAGAGGAGAACCCCCGCCATGGCCGATTCCTATTTCCCACGCTGGCGCGCCCAGCCGGACGCTGCCGAGGGCCGCATTGTCGGCACCGACGAGCGCCTCGCGTGGCCGCAGATGTTTGCGATGGGCATTCAGCACGTCGTTGCGATGTTCGGTTCGACCGTGCTTGCGCCATTGCTGATGGGCTTCGATCCGAACCTGTGCATCTTCATGTCGGGGATCGGCACGCTGCTGTTCTTCGTACTGGTGGGCGGACGCGTGCCAAGCTATCTCGGCTCGAGCTTCGCGTTCATCGGTCTGGTGATCGCGGTGACGGGGTATGGCGGCCACGGTCCGAACCTGAACATTCCGGTGGCGTTGGGCGGGATCATCGCATGCGGGGTGGTGTACGCGATCATTGGACTGATCGTGTCGGCCGTTGGTACCCGATGGATTGAAACACTCATGCCGCCGGTGGTGACGGGCGCGATCGTCTGCGTGATCGGGCTGAATCTTGCGCCGATTGCGGTGCATGGCGTGAGCGGCAGCAACTTCGACTCGTGGATGGCGCTGGTGACGGTGCTGTGCGTCGGCGCGGTCGCGGTGTTTGCGCGCGGCATGCTGCAGCGTCTGCTGATTCTGGTCGGCTTGCTGATGGCGTATGTGATTTACGCGATCGTCACGAATGGCCTCGGCATGGGTAAGCCGATCGACTTCGCGATTGTGGCGAACGCTGCGTGGTTCGGCATGCCGCACTTCACAGCGCCGGTTTTCAACCTGCCGGCGATGACCTTGCTCGCACCGATCGCGGTGATTCTTGTTGCTGAGAATCTGGGGCACATCAAGGCCGTGAGCGCGATGACTGGTCAGAATCTCGACCGCTATGTCGGCCGCGCATTTCTCGGCGATGGACTCGCGACGATTCTGTCTGGCTTTGCCGGCGGCACCGGGGTGACGACTTACGCCGAGAACATCGGCGTGATGGCCGTCACCAAGATTTATTCGACGCTGGTGTTTGTTATTGCCGCGCTTATTGCTCTTGTGCTTGGCTTCTCGCCGAAGTTTGGGGCGGTGATTCAGACCATTCCGGGGCCGGTGCTCGGTGGCGTGTCGATCGTCGTGTTCGGCTTGATCGCCGTGACCGGCGCACGCATCTGGGTCGTGAATAAAGTCGACTTTTCCGACAACCGGAATTTGATCGTTGCGGCGGTGACGCTGGTGCTGGGGGCTGGGGATTTTTCCTTGAAGCTCGGGGGGTTCGGACTCGGCGGGATCGGTACCGCGACCTTTGGCGCGATCATTTTGTACGCGCTCCTGAGAAGGAAGCCGGCGCAGGGGCCGGTGGCCTGATTGACCTGGGCGATGGCCTTTTCTTTTGTGATTGAGAGATCACGCGATCAAGAGAAAGGCCATCGCCGCGTCGCGACGCTGACTGCTACTGCTACCTCTATCGCTTCCGCACGGTCAGCGCCGTCTCCGATAGATCCACCTCGCGCATGAGCTTGTTCAACGTCTCGTCATTGATTTCCTGACTATTGCGCAGCGCAAGCAGCACCTTCCGCTCGGCTCGCATCGCCGCCAACTTCATCCGGAATTCCAGCGCATCGGCACGGCGCGCCAGTTCACGTGGCTCCTGTTCGTCTTCTAGTGTGGCGAGCCGTCGTCGGTAAATGTCCATGACTCGCGCGGTGACATCCGCCGCGTATGCCGATGCCGACTCATCCAGATCCGCGCAGTCGGTATCGTGTACTTCGTCAACCGCGCGAATCGCTGCTTGCGCCGCCATCGTGCGCGCCAGCGCTTCCTCCGCGGCATGCGGATCCTTGCCCCGCCGCCAGCCCCGCAACAACAACGGCAACGCCACCACCGCCACCAGCAGCGATAAAAGAATCACGCCCGACGCAATGAAAATCGCCAGGTCACGCCCCGGCAGCGGCGCACCGCCCGGCAACACCTCGGGCAGCGACAACACACCCGCCAGCGTCACCGCGCCACGCACGCCAGCTACCGTCGTCACTGTGACCGTGCGCAACCCCGGCACGGCGTTCACCACGCCGTGCTTCGCCGCGCCGCGGCTCGCGAACCAGCGCAGCAGCCAGACCCATACGAAGCGCAACGCGTAAAGCGCCGCCGCCACGGCAGCGATGTAGCCGATCAGCAGCCACACCTGCGCGTCGCCGGTTTCGTGCGCGTCGAGCAACGCCCGGCCAAGAATGTGCGGGAACTGCAATCCCAGGAGAATGAACACCATGCCGTTGAACACGAACTCGATCATCGTCCACGTGCTGTTCGCGCGCACTCGCGACGAAACCGGTCCGACATTCACAATGCTCGCGTAATTCATCATCATGCCGGCTGAGACTGCAGCCAGAATGCCCGACAACTCGAAGCGCTCGGCGATCAGATAGGCGGCGAACGGCATCAGCAGCGTCATCACCACGCCGGGT
>NZ_DASRSY010000030.1:0-13815 GCF_035656215.1 Paraburkholderia sp. | reverse complement strand
TATGTGGATTCCTGCCCCTCACCGAGATCGCGACCGCGCTCGTCAATCGCACGGTGACATGGAGTTTCGGCGCAATCACGTTGCCGGGTCTCGAACTGACTGCCGGCGTGCCGTCGTCGTTGCGTACGCTGGTTGCCGTGCCGACGCTTCTGACGAGCGTTGCCGATCTGCGCGAGCAGGTCGAACGTCTTGAGGTGCATCACCTCGCGGGAGCCGGCGGTGACCTGTCCTTCGCGTTGCTGGTGGACGGACTCGATGCGGATGAGGAAGTGCTGGCTGGAGACGCGCATCTGCTCACTGTGGCCGCCGATGCTATCGAAGCGCTGAACAGCCGTTACGAGCCAGGCCCGAGCGGCAGCCGCTTCCTGCTGCTACACCGTCGCCGCGTGTTCAACGCGAGCGAGAACAAATGGATGGGCTGGGAACGCAAGCGCGGCAAGCTGCACGAACTCAACCGCCTGCTGCGCGGGGCGACGGATACGACCTTCGTGCCGATCGCAGGCCGTGCGCCGCAGGTGCCGTCCGACGTGCGTTACGTCATCACGCTCGACGCTGATACGCGTTTGCCACGCGACGCCGCGCTGCGGCTCATCGGCAAGATGGCGCATCCGCTGAACCGGCCCACATTCAGCGACGCCGAACAACGCGTCGTCAACGGCTACGCGATTCTGCAGCCGCGAGTCACACCGTCGCTACCCGTCGGGCAGGAAGGGTCGCTGCATCAGCGGGTCTTTTCCGGCCCCGGTGGGATGGACCCGTACGCGGCGGCCGTGTCCGATGTCTATCAGGACCTGTTCGGCGAAGGGTCGTACACCGGCAAGGGTATCTATGACGTCGATGCATTTGAAGCGGCTTTGCACGGACGCGTGCCGGAAAACGCGTTGCTCAGTCACGATCTGTTCGAAGGGATTTTTGCTCGCGCCGGGCTGGCGTCGGATGTCGAGGTGGTCGAGGAAGTGCCATCCCGTTACGACGTGATTGGCAAGCGGCAGCATCGCTGGACGCGTGGCGACTGGCAATTGCTGCCGTGGATCGTCGGTCATCGTGGACGAGACCGGCACGCGATGCCGTCGATCGGCCGCTTCAAGATGCTCGACAATTTGCGCCGTTCGCTGTTCGCGCCTTTCATGGTTGCCGCGCTCGGCCTCTGCTGGCTCATGCCGGTCCGCGCCGGGATTGCAGGCGCGCTGCTGATGCTAGGCGCGCTCGCGGTTCCCGCTTTCCTGCCGACGCTGTTCGCGATCCTGCCGCGCCGCAGCGGCATTCATCTGCGCAATCATCTGGACGTGCTGGCCGCCGACGTGCGGCTCGCCGCCTTGCAAACCGTTCTGTCGGCCGCGTTCCTCGCTGACCAGGCGTGGCGCATGGGCGATGCAATCGTCCGGACGCTGATACGGCTGTTCGTGACGCATCGCCGGCTGCTCGAATGGACGACCGCAGCGCAGTCGAAGGGCAGCCCGCGCCTCGATCTACGCGGCTCCTATCGGCAGATGACCGGCGGTGTCGCGCTCGGCCTCGTGCTGCCGGCGGGTGCGATCGCGTACGCACCGTCTCACTGGCCGCTCGTGCTGCCGTTTGCGTTGTTATGGCTCGCCGCGCCGGCGCTCGCGCTGTGGTCGAGCCGTTCGCCGACCGTCGCGCGGCGTTTCGCGATGGCGGACCCGGACGCGCGCAGCCTTCGTCTCATTGCGCGACGCACGTGGCGTTTCTTCGAGACCTTCGTTACACCGGCAGAAAACATGCTGCCGCCCGACAATTTCCAGGAAGACCCGAAGCCTGTCGTCGCACACCGCACCTCGCCGACCAACCTCGGGCTCTATCTGCTGTCAGCGGTTGCCGCACGCGATTTTGGCTGGACGGGGACGACGGAAACCGTCGAACGGCTCGAAGCGGCGTTTGCGTCGATGCACAAGCTCACGCGTTTCAAGGGGCATTTCTATAACTGGTACGGGACGCTCGATCTCCAGGTGCTGGCGCCGGCGTATGTTTCGTCGGTCGATAGCGGCAATCTGGCCGGTCATCTGATCGTCCTTGCCAACGCGTGCGAAGAGTGGCCGCATGAATTGCTCGCGCCGGCGGCGCGGCCCGGAATGGTGGACAACCTGCAACTCGCGCGCGAAGCCATCGACACGCTGCCCGCCGCGGGCGGTGAACGTGGCAAGCAACTGGTTGCGATCCTCGAAGAGATCAGCACGCAATTGCACGGCCCGCAGACGCTCGAAGCGCTGTCCCCGTCGCTGACGCGGCTGACCGAAAAGGCCGCGAAGGCAACGCGTGAACTCGCACCCGCCGGCGGCGACGACAGTTCTGCGGACCTGATGTTCTGGATCGACGCGTTGAGCAAAAGCGTGGTCGAACATGCCCGCGACCGGCAACAACTCGCCGAGGCACCGGATCTTCTGCAGGCACGCCTGAAGTCGCTCGCCGATACGTCGCGAGCGATGGCGCTCGAGATGGACTTCGCGTTCCTGCTCGACCCGGAACGCAAGCTGCTGTCAATCGGCTATTCGCAATCCGACAATAGCCTCGACCTGAACTGCTACGACCTGCTGGCGTCCGAAGCGCGCCTCGCGAGCCTTTTCGCCATCGCGAAAGGTGACGTGACGACGCGCCACTGGTTCCGTCTCGGTCGCGCCGCGACGCCGGTCGGCAACGGCTCGGCGTTGATCTCGTGGTCGGGGTCGATGTTCGAATACCTCATGCCCTCGCTGGTGATGCGTGCGCCGGTCGGCAGCCTGCTCGAGCAGACGAGCCGTCTGGTGGTGGAACGGCAAGCCGCGTATGGGCATTCGCTTGGCATTCCGTGGGGCATTTCGGAATCGGCGTACAACGCTCGCGACATCGAATTTACCTACCAGTATTCGAATTTCGGCGTGCCGGGTCTCGGCCTCAAGCGCGGGCTTTCAGAGAACCGTGTGATCGCGCCGTATGCGACGGGGCTAGCTGCGATGGTCGACCCACAGGCCGCCCGGGAGAACTACGCAGAACTCGCCGCGCTGGGTGCGCTGGGTCGTTACGGTTTCTACGAAGCGCTCGATTTCACCCGCTCGCGGCTGCCGGACAACGAGGATGTGGCGATCGTGCGCAATTTCATGGCGCATCACCAGGGCATGACGATCGTGTCGATCGCGAACACGTTACTCGACGCGCAGATGCGTGCACGTTTCCACCGCGAGCCCATGATCCAGGCGAGCGAACTGTTGCTGCAGGAACGCATGCCGCGCAATGTCGCCGTTGCGCATCCGCGTGCCGAAGAGGTGAGCACGTCAGCAGCCGTTGCCGGCATCGTGCCACCGACCGTACGGCGCCTCGCAGCGTCGGCTATGGCCGGCGCCGCGCCGGTGACACACCTGCTGTCGAATGGACGCTACGCGGTCATGCTGACTGCAACCGGCGCCGGTTACAGCCGTTGGCGCGACATGGCCGTGACGCGCTGGCGCGAAGACGCAACCCGCGACGACTGGGGCTCCTTCATCTTCCTGCGCGATACGCAGAGCGGTCACGTGTGGTCGGCAGCCGAACAGCCGTCCGGCAGCGAAGCCGAGTACGAAGAGGTGGTGTTCGGTGAGGACCATGCGGAATTCATCCGTCGCGACGGCTCGTTGACCACGACAATGGACGTGCTGGTTTCCGGTGAAGCAGACGGCGAAGTGCGCCGCGTATCGTTGGCAAACAGCGGACGCCGCGCGCGCGCGATCGAACTGACTTCTTACGCCGAAATCGTGCTCGCGACACCTGCCGCCGACAACGCGCATCCGGCCTTCTCGCGGATGTTTGTCCAGACCGAGCACCTCGCGGAATTCGGCGCGCTGGTGGCTACGCGCCGTCCGCGTTCGCACGAGGAAAAGCAGGTGTGGGCTGCGCATTTCGCGGTTGTCGACGGCGAGATCGTCGCCGATCCGCAATACGAATCGGACCGCGCGCGCTTTCTGGAGCGCGGGCGCAACGCCGGCACGGCGGCGGCGGTCTTCGGCGATCTGCCGCTGACTAACACGACCGGGACCGTACTCGATCCGGTCTTTGCGCTCAGGTATCGCGTGCTGGTGCCGCCGGGCAAGGTCGCACGCGTGACGTTCTGGACGGTGGTGGCCGAGTCGCGCGCGCTGTTGCTCGATCTGGTCGACAAACACCATGACCGCAACGCGTTCGATCGCGCCAAAACGCTAGCCTGGACGCAGGCCCAGGTGCAGTTGCGCCATCTCGACGTCGAAGCCGAAGAGGCGGCGGATTTTCAGCGCCTCGCCGCGCCCGTCATCTATGCCGATGCGCGTTTCAGGGCGCCGTCGGACACGATCATTCGCGGGGCCGGCGCGCAGTCGGGACTCTGGCCGCACGCGATTTCCGGCGACCTGCCGATCGTGCTGCTGCGCATCGACGACGTCGAAGACATCGCGCAAGTCCGGCAGTTATTAAGGGCACACGAGTACTGGCGGATGAAGCGGCTGGGCGTCGATCTCGTCATCATCAACGAACGGGCTTCGTCGTATATCCAGGAATTGCAGGGTGCGATCGAAACAGCCGTGCGCAGCAGTCAGACGCGGCCCCGTTTCGGCGAAGAACTCGCGCAAGGGGCAGTCTTTACGCTGCGCGCCGATTTGATGAGCGTGGAGACGCGTGCGCTGCTGCAATCGGTTGCGCGTGTCGCGTTGATCGCGCGTCGCGGTTCAATCGCCGACCAGCTCGCCCGGTTGCCGCAGTCGCAGGATCAACCGTCGGCGCTGCGGCGGCAGAAGCCGCCGATGTCGTCGCCGTGGCCCGCAGCGTCTCATCTGCCGCGCGCGCTTTCTTCGGTTCCGTCGAGGCTCGAGTTTTTCAACGGTCTGGGCGGTTTCGACAAAGACGGGCTGGAATACGTGACCGTTCTCGCGGCGGGTGCGACGACGCCCGCGCCGTGGATCAACGTGATCGCGAACCCCGGTTTCGGTTTTCAGGTCGCGGCCGAAGGCAACGGCTACACGTGGGCCGAAAACAGCCGCGAGAATCAACTCACGCCGTGGTCGAACGATCCGGTGGAAGACCCAACGGGTGAAGCCATCTATGTGCGCGACGAAGTCAGTGGCGAGGTGTGGGGCGCCACCGCGCTGCCGATCCGCGATGGCGGGACGTATATCGCGCGTCACGGGCATGGCTACAGCCGCTTCGAACACGAGGCGAATGGCATCGCGCTCGACTTGCTGCAATACGTGCCGCTCGCCGATCCACTGAAGATCTCCCGGCTGACGTTGCGCAATCTGTCCGGTATGCCGCGCCGTCTGTCCGTGACGGCGTGGATGGAATGGGTGCTCGGCACATCGCGTGGCGCATCGGGACCCTTCATCGTGACGGAAATCGACGCCGTTACCGGCGCGATGCTGGCGCGCAATCCGTGGAGCATGGGGTTTGCCGGGCGCGTGGCGTTCGCCGACCTGAACGGCCTGCAGACTGCGTGGACGGCGGATCGCACCGAATTTCTCGGCCGCAACGGCCGCACTGCGGCACCCGCCGCGCTGACCGGCAACGCGCCGCTGTCTGGCGCAACCGGTGCGGGCCTCGATCCATGCGCGGCGTTGCAGCGCGTGATTGAGCTGGGTGTGGACGAGGTCGTCGAAGTGGTGTGGTTCGTCGGGCAATGCGTTGGCGTCGAAGAGGCGCGGGCGTTGATCGAGCGCTATCGCAAGGCCGATCTCGACGCGGTCCTCGCCGAAGTGACGAGCCATTGGCAGAACGTGCTCGGTACCGTCCAGGTGAAGACCCCAGACCGCGCGATGGACCTGATGCTAAACGGCTGGCTGCTGTATCAGACTCTGGCGTGCCGTATCTGGGCGCGCTCGGCGTTCTATCAGGCGAGCGGTGCATACGGGTTCCGCGACCAGTTGCAGGACGGTATGGCGCTTACTCATGCGCAGCCGGACGAGACGCGGCGGCATTTGCTGCGCACCGCGGCGCGGCAGTTCGTCGAAGGCGATTTCCAGCACTGGTGGTTGCCCCAGTCGGGGCAGGGCGTGCGCACGCGGATTTCCGATGACCGCGTGTGGCTCGCGTTCGCGACAGCGACGTACATCGGCTGCGCTGGCGACGTCGCGATTCTCGACGAGATCGTGCCGTTCCTCGATGGACCACCATTGCGGCCCGGCGAGCACGATGCGTTTTTCCAGCCGATGGTCGCGGATGAATCAGCGTCACTGTTCGAACATTGCGCGCGCGGCCTGGATCAATGCGTCGAACTGACCGGCGAGCATGGCTTGCCGCTGATCGGCACGGGTGACTGGAACGACGGGATGAACCGCGTCGGCGCGGACGGCAAAGGAGAAAGCGTTTGGCTCGGCTGGCTGCTATTGCGGACGATTGAACTGTTTGCTCCCCTGGCTGAATCGCGCGATGCGGTTTCGGTCGGACGCGTTGCGCGCTGGCGCGCTCATGCGGTTTCGGTACGCGAGGCGCTGGAGCGTGAGGCATGGGACGGCGAATGGTATCGCCGCGCGACCTTTGACGACGGCAAGTGGCTGGGTTCGAAAGACAGTGACGAATGTCAGATCGATTCGATCGCACAATCGTGGGCGGTGCTGTCAGGCGCGGCAGATCCGGCACGCGCGGCGCTGGCGATGACATCGCTGGAGAAGCACCTTATCCGCCGCGACGACGGGCTTGCCTTGCTGTTCACGCCGCCGTTCGATAAAACGTCGCACGATCCCGGCTATATCAAGGGCTATCCGCCGGGGCTGCGTGAAAACGGCGGGCAGTATAGCCACGCGGCCATGTGGGCGATCCTCGCGTTCACAAAAATGGGCGATGGCAACAAGGCCGCCGCGCTGTTTTCACTGCTTAATCCGGTCAACCACGCGCGCACACCGATGGAAGTCGATCGCTACAAGGTCGAGCCTTATGTCGTGGCCGCCGATGTCTATTCCGTGGCGCCGCATGTCGGGCGAGGTGGCTGGACCTGGTACACGGGATCCGCTGGATGGATGTACCGGGCGGGTGTCGAGGGTATTCTCGGGATTTGTCGGGAAGGCGATTTCCTGGTGGTCGATCCTTGTATTCCGGACACGTGGCCGGGGTTTGAAGCAACCGTGACGATACGTTCGACGCGGTATGAGATCCACGTCGAATCCGCTGGCGAGTACGGTGCGATGCTCGACGGCACGCGTGTCGAATGGGGTGAGGCAGGGGTGCGCGTGCCGCTTGATGCTGGATCGCACAAGCTCGTGATTTCGCTTCGCCCCGGCGTTACCCGTACCGATCGGGTAGCGACGCACCCCGTCTCGCAACCGGCGCAGTTTTCGGCTCAGAATAGTCGCAACTGACATAGTCCGTGCCTGAAGGGCCGGTGTCCGGGCGTGGCCGACATTCGACCTTCCAGTTCTTCGTCGTGCCCGGCCGCCGCCGCCCTGGCGAATTCACCGCGTGTCGAATCGCACGGATGTATTCGCGCAGGGCACCCACTCAGTGCCCGAACGACTCCGCTTTCGCCCCAGCCGCCGTTGCCACATGCGGCCGTGCCGCCTGCTTGATCAGCAAGGCCACACACGCAACCAGACCCGCCACCGCGACCATCGCGAAGATGCCGCCAAACGTGAAATGGCGGCGCGTCAATTCGGCCACGAGGAACGAACCGGCGATCCCGCCGAAGCGCCCGATACCCAGCATCCACGCCACGCCCGTGCCGCGTCCTTCAGTGGGGTAAAACGCCGCGGCCAGCGCGGGCATCGACGATTGCGCGGTATTCATCAGCACGCCCGCCACGAACACGATGAACACCAGCGCGCCGACATTGCCGACTGCCTGGCCGATGAAGTACACGCTCACCGCGGTCAGCGCATAGCAGGCCGCAATGATGCGGTTCGCGTTGAAGCGGTCCATCAGCACGCCGCACATCACGGCGCCCACGCCGCCGAGCGGGAACAGCGCGGAAATCAGCGTCGCGCGTTGCGGCGTGAGTCCGGCGTCCTTCAGCAGAATCGGCATCCAGTTGATCGACGCGTAGAAGATCACGAGGCCCATGAAGTAGGCAATCCACAGCATCACCGAGCCGATGATGTACGAACGCGACAACACCACGCTCATGCCCTTGCCGCCGGTTTGCGGCGCCGATTCGGTCATGATGAAGCTGCCGCCCTGTGCTGCTTCGCTCGAAATGCGCGCCAGCGCTGCACGGATCCGTTCCACCGGCTGGCTGTTGGCCACCATGTAGCGGACCGATTCCGGCATCTTCAGCACGAGGACGATCAGCAGCAACAGCGGCGTGATGCCGCCGAGCAGCAGCACGCTGCGCCAGCCGAAGTGCGGAATCATCCACGCGGCGAGAAAGCCGCCGAAGGCCGCGCCCAGCGGAAAGCCGCAGAACATCAGATTGATCACGGTCGCGCGGCGGCGATCCGGGCAGTACTCGCCCATCATCGTCACGGCATTCGGCATGGCCGCACCGAGGCCGACGCCGGTGACGAAGCGCAAGAGTGTCAGGTGTTCGATGCTGTTCGAGAACGCCGAGGCAAGGCAGGCTACGCCGAACAGCAGCACCGAGCCGAGCAGCATGGAGCGCCGCCCGAGGCGGTCAGAGAGAGGTCCCGAGCCGAGCGCACCGCAGGCGAGGCCGAACAGCGCCGCGCTGAGCACCGGCGCGAGCGCCGGTCTCGTGATACCCCATTCGGAGATCAACGAAGGCGCAATGAAACCGATCGCAGCGGTGTCAAAACCGTCCAGCAGGACGATGATGAAACACATGAAAAAGATGAGCCACTGGAACGGCGAGAAGGGATGTTCGTTGATAAACGTTTGAACGTTCACAGCGGTGCTGCGGCTCATGATGGTCTCCTGATTGCGAAAAAAGGCTCGTCGTAACGAGCCTTCCTTTCTTCTACGATCGTACGCCGTTTAGAAGCGGTGCACGATGCCTACGCCGGCAGCGAACTGGCTACGCGACGACGACGGCGCGCTCTGGAAGCCATCGCCAAGGCTTGCTGTGGCCGTGATGATGTGGCCCGAACCCGCCGTGCCGAGCGTGTTGCCATTGGTGCGCTGGAACGCCTGCAACGCATAGAGGCCGGTGCGCTTCGACAATGCATAGTACTCGGACAGGTTGACCTGCTGGTACTGCGCCGAACTCGTGATGCCGTTCGCCTTCGTTGCGCGCGTGTAACTGTAGCCCGTTGCGAAGTCCCACGCGATCGTCGGCTTCCAGTGCAGCACGACGCCGGCGGTGTTGAAGATCGCCGTATCGCGGAAGCTCGAGCCTACACCCGGAATGTACTGCACGTTCGAGTACGCAGCGGACACGTCCCAGCCGTTACCGAAGTTGTAGCCGCCGGTGACCGCGAAGCGCTGTTGCGCCTGTGCCGTCTGATAGCCGTTGGTCACTGCCGACACGCCCGGTTGCGCGCCGTTGTTCGACACGGTCGAATCCGCGCCGTACGCGCCGCCGCCCAGCGTCGAATTGTTGATACGCATGAAGCCGACTGCCACGCCGACCGGACCATTGAGGTACTGGATCGCGCCGCTCCACGTCGAGCCGCGGTTCAGGCTGCCCGGCACACCGCCGACCGCATACGAACCGCTGAACGTGAAGCCGTACAGTTTCGGCGACGTATAGACCAGCGAATTGTTCGCGCGGTAGATCGTGTCGAGTGCGTCGACGTCGCCCGGATGCGCGCCGTAGTAGCCGGTGAGCCACGTTGTCGGGCTATATGGCGACAGCAGCGTGTAATACGCCGTGTATTGACGGCCGGCCTGCAACGTACCGTAGGTCGGGTTCGTCACGCCGACCCATGCCTGGCGGCCGAACAGCGCATTCGTGTACTGCTGCGCGCCAGTAGTGGAATTGAAACCCGACTCCAGCTGGAAGATGGCCTTGGTGCCACCGCCGAGATCTTCCGCACCCTTCAGGCCGAAGCGGCTGCCGGCCCACACGCCGTTGATCATCTTGACGGCCGATTTGCCGCCGGACGTCGAGCCGAGCGAAGTCTGGCTGCTTTGATAGCCGATACCCGTATCCACGATGCCGTACAGCGTGACGCTGCTTTGCGCGAAGGCAGGCACGCTGGCGAGAGCGGTGACCGCGCAGGCGATCCGGGTCAATGTGATGGTGCGATTCATGAAGTGCTCTCCAATTCGACCTGTGAGGACGTTTTGCGACCCGGTCGGAGATAATTTTTTATCGGTGGTTTTGTTCGCATAAAGAACCGTGATTCTTTATGCGAACAGCCGGGACTGTAAGCAGTTTGATATTCACGAGCAACGCGGGATAACCCGACTATGTTGCAGGCGCGCATCAGTGCAGGTATGAACTGCCGCAGCGACGGCATCACGAGCATGCAGTTGTCGTAAGGCGTGACCACTGCTTCGCCGTTCGACCAGCCGATAACCGCGCCCGCATCCGCAAAGATTTCCAGGCCGGTATGGGCGCCGCGAAACGAAAATCCATGCTGGTTGCAACCACCGGCTGCGTCACGCGGACGATGTGCTGAACGGGCGGCAATTGCGCCAGCCAACCTTCCGGCAGATCGGCTTCCTCGACCACGCCGGCCAGCAGCAGAAAGCGCGCGGTCGTGTCGCGCGCCACGGTAACTGCGCTGCGCTCCCAGTGCTGGCCGCATTCGATCAGCAACGCGTTTTTCGTGCTATCGGCGTCGCCGAAGCCTTCGTAATCTCGCATGCGGCGGCCTTCGGGATGGCCCTCGTCGCAGATCACCGTGGCGGGTGTGCCGAGACGCACGGCAAGGTCGATACCTTTCTGCAACGGTCCCACCACGATCAGCGGCTTGCTCTTTTCATGCATCGAATGCAGATCGAGCAGCGCGTCGACCGTATCGACGCTCGCGCAACTCGCCACGCTGTCCGCGCTTAGCGTGTCGCGCTTCGCGACGGTGTTTCGTCAGCAGTACGGTTCATCGCCGTATCGTTATCTGTGCGGGCTGCGGATTCAGCGGGCGCAAACCTTGTTGCTCGAAGGTGTGCCGGGATCGGTCGTCGCGACCGAGGTGGGGTTCTTCGATCAGAGCCACTTCGGCCGGCATTTCAAACGATGCTGCGGAATGACGCCCAGCATGTTCATCGAGCGCGCCGGAGCGAAGGCGGCGAAGCGTGGCGGCGCGGTTCAGGCTACTGCGCCGCGTTCAGCTTCCGCCATAAGGTCGTCTTGCTGATGCCGAGCGCCTGGCACACTGCATCGCGATCGCCGTCACATGCGGCAAGCGCGGCACGGATTTCGTCTGCTTCCACGTGACGGCTGCGTTCGCGTAACGTTAGCGCCACTTTTTTCGTGCGTGCGTGGGGCTGCTCGAAAATTTCAGGAGCAACGGTGCGCAGTGCGTCGCGCGTAAAGGCGGTTTCTGCTGAGCCGTCTTCCGTGTTCGTGTCTATATCCGCGTCTGCCAGCTCAACCGCAATCCGTTCGATTACGTTCTGCAATTCACGTACGTTGCCTGGCCACGTGTAACGTTTTAGCGGCTCACTGAGCGTAGCGAGGACGCGCCTGGCCGCATTTGCATCGGGCAGGCGAGCCGCCAGTCTCGGCTCACGCAATGCGGCCTGCAGCAGCAGTTCGACAGCGAGCGGCAGCAGATCGGTTGGCCGCTCGCGCAGCGGCGGCAGGGCGATGCTCAGAATGTTGAGCCGGTAGTACAGGTCCGCGCGGAAGCTGCCCGCCTCGATGCCTTCGGTCAACGCACGATGCGTCGCCGCGACGACCCGGATGTCCACGCGCGTCGGCTCCGTTGAACCGAGCCGCACGACTTCACGCTCCTGCAGTACGCGCAATAAGCGGCTTTGCAATGACAAGGGCATCTCGGCGATTTCGTCGAGAAACAGCGTGCCGCGGTGCGCCACTTCAATCAGCCCCGCTTTGCCGCCTTTGCGTGCGCCGGTGAACGCACCTTCCTCATAACCGAACAACTCGCTTTCCAGCAACGCCTCAGGAAACGCGCCGCAATTGATGGCGACGAAGGCGAAGTCACGCCGTGCGCTCAGCTGATGCATGCTCTGCGCGACCATTTCCTTTCCGGTGCCGCTTTCGCCGAGAATCAGTACGGTGGCATCCGATTTGGCGTAGCGCTGCACGAGCGTGCGGACCCGTTCGATCGAATCGGCCGCACCGACGATATCGTCGAGCCGGTAACGCGCGCTGAATTGCTGCACGCGCTGCCGCGAGCGCAACGTGCGGTCGAGCCGTTCGACTGCACGCGATTCCTGAAACGTCAGGACGGTGCCCGCCGCCGAGGTGCTGCTCGCGAGCGGCCCGCGATGCACGACGTAGCTCACGCCCCGCACCGTGCAGAACGTGTCGCCGTCCGAGTCCGGCAAGCTGCCCGCGAGATCAGGCGCGAGGTCGAGCAGCGCGCGGCCCACTGCGTTTGCCGCGTCGATGCCGAGCACAGTGGCGAGGCGCTGGTTCATCGCTTCGACGCGCCCTTGCGCATCGAGCGCCACCACGCCGTCGCGCAGATGCTGCAGCAGATTGTCGAGCCGCTGACGGCGAACCGTTTCGCGGCGGGTGGCCTGCGCGACTTCGAGTGCGGTATCGAACGCGGCGCGTACCGATGCGCGTGAATAGAGAAACACCGCGCCCATGCCGGCATTCGCTGCAAGATCGGTGACAAGCCCCGGGCCGACCACGACGTCGATGCCCCGATCGCGCAGATCGAGCACGACGCTCTCCGCATCCTGGGCTGACTGATACGACGCGAGCGTTACGTCGATGCCGTACGCGGCGGTGAAGCGGCGCACTTCGTCGGGCGTGTCGCCGTGCGTGACGAGCGCGACCTTCGCGCCGTCGCGCCGTGCTCGTGCGAGTGCGTGCATGACGTCGAAACCGGTCGGGTTGATCAGCACGACCGGAACGCCGACGCGTGTTTTCAGATACGCGCCGTTGGAGCCGCCGGCAATGACGACATCCGGGCGTCCCGCGCCGACCACGTCGAGCTCGTGCACGGCGTCCTCGAAGCCATGCGCGACGATGCGCAGATCGGCGCGTTCGACGTACTCGCCGGCAATGTCGAAGAACAGATCGCGCAGGCGGCTGATGCTGACAGCCCAGATACGAGGGCGTTGCGCGGGATCGAAGGGGGGCGTGCTCACGGCGGGCGGCTCGTTGTCAGAGGAAAAGGACGGCAAGGATCAGAAGTCCGGCCATTATGCGCCCGTCTTTTTCGAATTTGAAATTCATGATTTCACTTATGAAATCACGGGGCGCTGTGGTCCGGAGTCGATTTTTTGTTAAATCAGGCACTTAGCGGTTCGTATTTCACATGGCCCATTCTTTGCGTTACTACCCTCCGTTTTCACCGGTCACCGCATTGAAACCCTGAAAGACAAGCTCGGCGCGCTGATTGCCGCACGAACGCAACCCCCGCAGTTGGAGACGAAATTATGAGTGAAGCCGATAACAGCACGCCGAACGCAGGCGCCTTCAAGCCGAAGAAATCCGTGGCCCTGTCCGGCGTGACGGCCGGCAACACCGCGCTGTGCACGGTCGGCAAGACTGGCAACGATCTGCACTACCGCGGCTACGACATTCTCGACATCGCCAGCGCATGCGAATTCGAGGAAATCGCGTATCTGCTGGTCCACGAGAAGCTGCCGACCCAGGCTGAACTGACCGCCTACAAGACGAAGCTCAAGGCGCTGCGCGGCCTGCCCGCCAACGTCAAGGCCGCGCTGGAATGGATTCCGGCCGCCGCGCATCCGATGGACGTGATGCGCACAGGCGTCTCGGTGCTCGGCACCGTGCTGCCGGAGAAAGACGACCACGACCTGCCCGGCGCACGCGACATCGCCGACAGGCTGATGGCCTCGCTCGGTTCGATGCTGCTGTACTGGTACCACTACTCGCACAACGGCAAGCGC
>NZ_DASRSY010000029.1:0-5185 GCF_035656215.1 Paraburkholderia sp. | reverse complement strand
ACTCGATAAAACTCGCCGCCGCCCGCGTGTGATGGCGATTCGGCATATAGAGCATGTACATATTCGTACCGAAGATGCTTAAACGCCATTCATCGAGCGCCGTCACCACATCCCCACGACGCAGGTCGTCCTGCACAACATAGTCTGGCACCAGGCCGACACCCAGCCCGGCCAGTACCGTCTCGCGCAAGAACAGAAAGTTCTCGGAAATAATCGTCGGCTCCAGCAGCACTTCGTGGCGTTCATCGCGCAGATAAGCCGCCACCCGCAACTGCCTGCCGACCACCGCCGACGTAATCAACGGCGCAGTGCGCAGATCATCGAGTCGCACCGGCATACCGCGACTTTCGGCAAAATCCGGCGATGCGCAAGCAACATATCGCACCGGCCCCATGTCGCGCGCGACGAGATTCTGCGGTGGCTCCGACATGACCCGAACCGCGATGTCGACCTCGTCGCGCATCAGATCCTCAACGCGATTCTCGAACATCACGTCCAGCACGATGCCCGGATAAAGACGCTTGAACGCGATCAGCCAATCCGACATCACCAGTTGCCCGTAGCCGCTCGGCACACTCAACCTCACGCGCCCCTGCAAACTCTGCCCGAGCGTGGTGACCGACTCGCGCGCGGCCAGCAACGCATTCTGGATCGTGCGGCCATGCTCGTATAACTGCAAACCGATTTCGGTCGCCTCGACCCGGCGCGTGGTGCGTCTGACCAGTTGTAGCCCGATCGAGCGCTCCAACTGGTTCAGGTGGTAACTCACGTTCGCCCGGCTCATTTTCAGCCTGCGCGCGGCTTCACTCAGGTTGCCCGCATCGAGGATATCGACCAGTAAGGTCAGCGAATTGACGTCCATGGCACGGCCTTTGTCAAAATAATTTTGACAGTCTGTCAACCCTCTATGTAATTGTCAATAAACCTTGACCAACCGACAATTGGAGAATTCGCCAGACCCGGCATGCCCGGTCTGCCCCGATCTGGTCCGGTAACAATCAGGAGACGACACGATGACCCTCAACCCTTCCGTCGACGTTGTGACGCGCGAATTGCGCGGCAAAGTCCTGCTGGTCACGATCGACCACGCGCCGGTCAACGCCCTTTCCGCGGACGTGCGGCGCGGCCTGCTCGCCGCCATCGAAGCGGCGGATACCGACAAGGCCGTCGAGGCCGTGCTGATCGTCGGCGCCGGGCGCAACTTTATCGCGGGTGCGGACATCCGCGAGTTCGGCAAGCCGCCGGTGCCGCCTTCGCTGCCCGACGTCTGCAACCGCGTTGAAGCCTGTACGAAACCGGTGGTGACCGCCATTCACGGCGCCGCGCTCGGCGGTGGCCTCGAAGTGGCGCTCGCGGCGCACTACCGGCTCGCCGTGGATGGCGCGAAGCTCGGTCTCCCCGAAGTGCAGCTCGGCCTGCTGCCGGGCGCAGGCGGCACGCAGCGCACGCCGCGTTTGATCGGTGCGCAGGCCGCCCTCGACCTGATCCTGAGCGGCCGCCACGCCAGCGCGAAAGAAGCGCTGGCGCTCGGCCTCATCGACCGGCTCGGCAGTAGCGACGACGTCCTTGCTGAAGGACTCGCCTACGTGCACGAACTGCTGGCCGCCCACGCTCCCGTGCGGCGCACGCGCGATGCCGCTGCGCTAAGCGACCGCGCCGCGAGCCTCGCCGCCGTCGCCACGGCGCGTGCGGAAACGGCAAGGAAATCGCGCGGTCTGTTCTCTCCGCTCAAAATCGTCGATGCCGTGGAAGCCGCCGTAGAACAGCCTTTCGAAGACGGGCTGCGACTCGAACGCAAACTGTTCCTGCAATGCATCGACAGCCCACAGCGTGCAGGGTTGATTCACGCGTTCTTTGCCGAGCGCGAAGTGCTCAAGGCGCCGGAAACACGCGATGCAAAACCACGCGCGCTGAATAAGATCGGCGTGGTGGGCGGCGGCACGATGGGCGCGGGCATCGCCGTCGCGGTGCTCGATGCAGGCTTGCCGGTGACCATGATCGAACGCGACGACGCGTCGCTTGCGCGCGGCCGCGCGCACATCGAAAAGGTCTACGACGGCCTGATCGCCAAAGGCCGCATGAGTGCGGAGAGAAAAACCGACGTCATGACGCGCTGGCAAGGGAGCACCTCGTACGACGCGCTCGCAGACGCCGACCTGGTGATCGAAGCCGTATTCGAAGACCTGTCCGTGAAAAAGGCCGTGTTCACCGAACTCAATCGTGTCTGCAAAGCCGGCGCGGTGCTCGCCACTAACACGTCGTATCTCGACATCGACGCGATTGCGGCCAGCGTCTCGCGCCCCGCGGACGTGATCGGCCTGCACTTCTTCTCCCCCGCCAACATCATGAAGCTGCTGGAAGTGGTGGTGCCGAAGCAGGTCAGCGCGGACGTCGTCGTCACCGCGTTCGAACTCGCGAAGAAGCTGCGCAAGACACCGGTGCGTGCCGGCGTGTGCGACGGCTTCATCGGCAATCGCGTGCTGGCGGTATATCGCAGCGCGGCGGACGCGATGATGGAAGACGGTGCATCGCCCTATCAGATCGATGCGGCGGTGCGTGCGTTCGGCTTCCCGATGGGTCCGTTCCAGGTGGTCGATCTGGCGGGTGGCGATATCGGTTGGGCCGCGCGCAAACGGCGCGCGGCCACGCGGAACCCCGAAGCACGTTACGTACAGATCGCCGACCGTCTTTGCGAACGCGGCTGGTTCGGCCAGAAGACCGGCCGTGGTTTTTATCTGTACCCCGAAGGTTCGCGCAGCGGCACACCCGACCCTGAGGTCGAAGCGATCATCGAAGCCGAGCGTGAACGTGCCGGCATCACGCCGCGCACTTTCACCGACGAAGAAATCATGCGCCGTTACATGGCCGCCATGATCAACGAAGGCGCCAATGTCGTGCACGAAGGCATCGCGCTGCGGCCGCTCGACGTCGACGTGACCTTCCTCTATGGCTATGGCTTTCCGCGTTATCGCGGCGGTCCGATGAAATACGCTGATACGGTGGGCCTCGCCACAGTTCTCGCGGACATCCGCGAGTTCGCCAAAGAAGATCCGCTGTTCTGGCAAGCGTCGCCGCTGCTGGTCGAACTGGTCGGGCGCGGCGCCGATTTCGCGAGCCTCAATCAGACGGCTTGAGACGACACATCATTTGGAGCATGCTCGACCGGTGTGACCTCCTCACCGCCGGTCGGCCGCTCCGATAAATATCCAGGGAAGAACCCGTTATGGATCTGAATTTCACACCTGAAGAAGAAGCTTTTCGCGCCGACGTGCAGCGTTTTTTGCGTGACAAGCTCCCGCAGCGTCTCGCCGACAAGGTACACGGCGGCCGCCGCCTCACGCGCGACGACATGGCTGAGTGGCACGCGATTCTCAACGCGCAAGGCTGGCTCGCCAATCATTGGCCGAAAGAGTACGGCGGCCCAGGCTGGAACGCCGTGCAGAAATTCATCTTCGAGAACGAATGCGCATTGGCGGGAGCACCGCGCGTGGTCCCATTCGGCGTCAACATGCTCGGACCCGTGTTGATCAAATACGGCAATGAGGTGCAAAAGCGCCACTGGTTGCCGCGCATTCTCAACGGCTCTGACTGGTGGTGCCAGGGCTACTCGGAACCGGGCGCGGGCTCTGATCTCGCCGCGGTCAAGACCACCGCTGTCCGCAGCAGCGATGCACAAGGTGAGCACTACATCGTCAACGGCCAGAAAACGTGGACCACGCTCGGCCACTACGCGAACATGATCTTCTGCCTCGTGCGCACCGCCACCGACGTGCGCAAGCAGGAAGGCATCAGCTTCCTGTTGATCGACATGAATACGCCTGGCGTCGAAGTGCGGCCGATCATCACGCTCGATGGCGAGCACGAAGTCAACGAAGTGTTTTTCACGGACGTGCGCGTGCCCGTCGAGAACCTCGTGGGTGAAGAGAACAAGGGCTGGACCTACGCCAAATACCTGCTCACGTATGAGCGCACCAATATCGCGGGCGTCGGCTTCTCAGTGGCCGCCTTTAACCGGCTGCGCAAGATCGCCGCGAAGCAGCAGCGCAACGGCCGGCCGCTCGCGGAAGATCCGTCGTTTGCGGCACGCATGGCGCGCATCGAAATCGATCTGGAGAATATGAAGACCCCCACTCTGCGCGTGATCGCGGCGGCGGCCGGTGGTGGCGTGCCGGGCGCGGAGAGTTCGATGCTGAAGATTCGCGGCACCGAGATCCGTCAGGAAATCTCCTCGCTCACGCGTCGCGCGATGGGTCCCTATGCGCAGCCGTTCGTGGAGGAAGCCTTGCAAGATGGTTTCGACGGCACGCCAGTCGGCCCCGACGAAGCCGCGAGCGCTGCCTCGCTCTATTTCAACAACCGCAAGCTGTCGATCTTCGGCGGCTCCAACGAAATCCAGAAGAACATCATTTCCAAAATGATCCTGGGACTGTAAGGGGCAAACGCCATGAATTTCCAGCACACCGACGACCGCCGCATGCTGGCGGATACGCTCAACCGTTTTATCACTGAGCAATACGGCTTCGAGACGCGCGATCGGATCGCACGTTCGCCGGAAGGTTTCAGTTCCGACCTGTGGAATCGCTTCGCGGAACTCGGCATTATTGGCGCATTGTTCGATGAAACGGACGGTGGCTTTGGCGGCGGCGGCTTCGATATCGCCGTCGTATTCGAAAGCCTGGGTCGTGGCCTCGTGGTCGAGCCGTTTCTCGATACGCTGATCGTCGGCCAGGCCATTGCACGTGACGGCAGCGAAGCGCAGAAAACCATGCTGGCCGAACTGATCGACGGCTCACGTCTGGTTGCGCTCGCGCACGGCGAGCCGGACGGCCACTACGAACTCTCACGCGTGACGACGCGTGCGGAACGCAACGGCAACGTGTGGAAGCTGAACGGTGCGAAAGCGGTCGTTCAGCACGGCGAGAACGCTTCCGTCTTTCTGGTCTCCGCGCGTACGGACGGTGCCGACGATGCCGAAGCCGGCATCATGCTCTTTCTCGTACCTCGCGATGCAGCGGGCGTCAGCGTTCGCGGTTATCGCAAGATCGACGGCGGCCGCGCAGCCGAGGTTACGTTCGACAACGTCACGCCAGGCGACGACGCACTGCTCGGCACGGCCGGCGAAGGTTTTGCGACGCTCGAGTACGCGATCAGCTGCGGCGTGCTTGCCTTGTGCTCCGAAGCAGTC
>NZ_DASRSY010000028.1:0-20616 GCF_035656215.1 Paraburkholderia sp. | reverse complement strand
CGGCGCCCAGCACGGCGATTTTTTCGTTACCCATATTCACGTCCAATCAGAATTCAAGCGCGATCTGGCTATACACCGGATCGTTGAATGTTTCGTCCATCGCTTTCGAAAACGGCGTCGCCTTGATGTGGAAGATGCCTTCCCAATCGATCACCTCGAATTCGTCGCCGGCGGTCAGTGCTTTCAACTGATCCGCAGTAAACGGCGGATTCTTGTCGAAGAGCGCGTAGACCTTCAGCAGCGCATAGAAAAGACCGTAGGGAATCCGCACAATGGCGCACCCTGCGCGTGTTGCCCGCTTGATCTGGCGAATGATATCGATGTAATCGACCCGTTCAAGCCCGGTAATATTGAACGCCTGCCCGCTGATGCGCGACTCGATACAACTGATGATCACGTTGCAGAAATCACCCGCGTACAGCGGTTGACGCATGTAACGGCCGCTGCCGGGAATCGGGAAAACAGGCACGCGCTGCATGAAGCGCGAAAGCCAGCCAAGATGCTTTCTGTCGAACCAGCCGAACATCAGCGTCGGGCGCAACACGACACACTCAATGCCCGATGCGTGCACGATCTCTTCCTGCTTCTTCTTGGTGTCGGTGTAAAAATCGTCCCCGACGGAATTCACGACGGACGAACTGATGTGCACTGTATAAGGCACCTTGTACTGCTTGATCGCGTCGAGCGCTCGCTCCGTTGACGTGATGTTGTTGCGAATAAAGGGCTCAATGGTCGGACCGCCAATCTGCGCCTGCAACATCACGACCACATCCGCTCCGTCGAAATACCGGGACCAGTCGCCGGGTTCGGCGAGATCGGCATATTCGATCGTGATGTCGGGATGCACGCCTCTTAACACTTCGAGATTGGCGCGATGTTTGTCCAGCACCACAAGGTTCGTGTAGCCGCGCTGTTTGAGTCGGGCCACGAGGTTCTGGCCAACCAGACCTGCACCGCCGGGGAGAATTATGCGTGTATCGTTCATTGATCTGTCGTTGATGCTAATCGTCGGATGGCCTGCGGCCCAGCTTCGACCGTGCGTAATCCGACATTGTAAACGGTGCCTGAAGGCTGCCCCTCCATCTCGGTGGCTCGCTTCAAGTCGGAGACCCTGACGCTACTGCGCGCCAGCCATGGCGCTGATTACAACGACGCCCTCTTAAACAAGAACCCCGGTACCGATCGAATGATCAACATGATCCCCGACCAGAACCACGGCGTATAAATCGAATCCTTCTTCTTCTCGACCGCACGAACGATATCGTTCGCGACACGCTCAGGCGTGGCGACTAGCGGTCCAGGGAGCGGCATACCGGCCGTCATCGGCGTATCCACGAACCCCGGCTTGATCGTCAGCACATGCACGCCCGACTTGAACAGCCTCGCGCGCAAGCCTTCACAGAACGTTGACACCGCAGCCTTCGCCGTGCCGTAGACGTAGTTCGAAGGCCGGCCCCGATCCCCTGCCACCGACGAAATCACCGCAATCACACCGGTCCTCGCGCTTTCCATGACGTTAGCCAACGGGGTCAGCAACGCAATGACAGACAATCCATTGGTGGAAAGCTCACGCAACGCGACCTTCACATCCTGTTCGCAGGCCTTCTGATCGGACAAGGTTCCGTGCGCGATCAACGCGACATCGATACCGCCAAGCGTACCCACGCATGCATCGAGCATCGCCTGATGAGCATCGAAGTCGTTCATGTCCAGCACGTGGCTCCTCGCCGCCTTGGCACCGCGCGCCACGAGATCCGCGCCAATCTGTTCCAGGCGTTCCGCCTGCCGCCCGACGAGAAACAACGTCGCGCCTTCGGACGCCCAACGGCGCGCACAGGCGATGGCAATTGCGGAAGTCGCACCGACTATCAGGACTTTTTTCATGTTTGTGTTGTTCGTTGCCAAAAACGGGACATCAGCGCGGGATCGCGCAATGCCTCCAACTGATGCCACGCCGGATACGCGAGCTGGAAATCGCTCGCCGACATATGCGCGTCCTTCGCCGGGTACAAGCGTCCGCCGGCTTCCCGGACAATCGCGTCGAGGCGCTCGAACAGCCGACGATTGCTTTCATCGTGCTGCGGAAAATCCAGTGCGAGCGACGCCCCTTCCATCGGAAAAGACAACAGGCCCGGCGAGATCGCATCGCCGCAGCGCTTGAGCACGGCGAGAAACGAGCCCGTACCGCTTTCCCCTATTGCCTCCAGAATTGCGTGCATGGCGTCGCGGGAGTTAACCTGGGGCAGCACGCACTGATACTGTTGAAACCCACGCTTGCCGTAAATCCGGTGCCATTCGAGCAGGCTATCGAGCGGATAAAAGTAACTGTCGTAATCGACTTCGGTTTGCACCATTTTCTGTTGCTGACGGTTGTAGTACAGCACATTGAATGCGCGGAGCGTCAGCGGATTGATCAGCGAGATCGGCGGCGTGACCGGCACGGCGCGCTTCTTCTTGACCGGAAGTTGCAGACCGCCCCGCTCCGCATGATCGCCAACCATGAAGATGCCACGTCCGAGCGATGATCCGCGGCTCAGGCAATCGATCCATGCCACGCTGTATTCGTGCTTGCTATCGAGCTCTTCCGACAACGCAAAAAATTCGTCGAGGTTGCCAAAGCGGATGCTCGTCACCGAGACGCGGCTCGAGCGAATCGGCATCAACTGAATTTCCACCCAAGAGATCACACCGGTGAGCCCGAGGCCACCGATCGTTGCGGCGAAGAACTCAGCATTCTCGTCCGCTGAGCATTCAAACGCCTCGCGCTCCGAGCGCAACAACGCAAAGCGGCGTACGTGACGGCCGAACGTGCCTCGCACGTGATGGTTCTTGCCATGCACGTCGTTAGCTACTGCGCCGCCCAGTGTTACGTACTTTGTGCCGGGCGTGACCGGCAGCATCCAGCCACGTGGAACCGCTATTTGCAAAATGTCGTCGAGCGTCGCCCCAGCCTCCGCACGCACCACGCCAGTTTGCCAGTCAGCCGCGATAAAGCGATCGAGCGGCCGCGTATGCACAACCTGATCACTCGCAGCGAGACAACTATCGCCGTAGCTACGGCCATTGCCATAGGCCAGCGTCGTGCCATTGGCGCCGGCAACCTGCGCCAGGACCGGTTGCAGGCGGTCGCGCCACTGCACGGGATGACCCGCCTGTGGGTGATCTGGGTAACGCCCCCAAGACTTGAGCGGCTTCGTCATATGGCGAACCAGAACACCAGCCCCATCAGCGCGACGGTCAACAAACTCGTGCGGTCTTTGGCAGCGAACACCACCGGGTCGTCATGCATCAGCCCACGGTGCGTGATGAGCCATGTGCGGCTGATCCAGTAGAGCAACAACGGACAGGCCAGCCAGATCACCTGCGGATGGCTGTAGAGATGCGTCGTCTTCGAGTCCTGAATGTAGAGCGCGAGCACCAGCACCGAAAGATAACCGGAGGCGGCGCCGAGCGACGAGATCATCGGCAGGTCGTCGGCTACGTAGCCGCGGCCGCGCGCTTTCGCACCACCTGCTGCACGCGTCGCATGTAATTCGGCATAGCGCTTCACCAACGCGAGGCTCAAAAACAGAAACATCGAGAAGCCCAGCAACCAGAACGTCAGCGTCATCCGGAACGCCGCGGTACCGGCGATGATGCGCGCGGTGTAGAGCATCGCCAGCACCACGACGTCGAGAATCACGCGGCGTTTGAGCAGAAACGAATACAACATCGTCAGGACGTAATAGCCTGCAAGCACAGCAGCAAACCGCCACGGCAGCCAGATCAGCGCGCCCGCGAACGCACCGATCGCGAGGACCGGAAACGCCGCCATGCCCCAGATGATCGACAACGAACCCGAGGCGAACGGACGTCGCCGTTTGGTCGGATGATGCCGGTCGTCGTCGAGATCGAGCAGGTCATTGAGCAGATAGACGCTCGACGCGCAGAGACCAAACAGCACGAACGCGAGCACGCCACACAGGTCGAGGTCCAGCGACGACACTTGATGCGACGCCAACAACGGAATGAAGATCAGCAGGTTCTTGAGCCACTGATGCATGCGCAGCGCTTTGATCCACACACGGAATGGGTTCTTGCGGGTCTGCAGCACGCTCTCGACGTTGCCGATTTTCTGGACGCGCCGTTCTACGCCGGGCGAGGGATTCACGACATAGGCGCGCTCAGCCGCTTCCCATACCGCGATATCGTCGTGTGAGTTGCCGGCGTAATCGAAACCCTTGTTGCCGAATTCGCGAACCAGCGCATCACGCTTGCGGCCTGACGACAGATTGACCTTGCCATCGGTGGCAAGCGTCTTGTCGAACAAGCCAAGATGCCCGGAGATCGCCTCGGCGTAGCGGGCGTCGCTGGCAGTCGCAAGCACCAGCGAGCGACCGGCTGCACGCTCGCGCTTGAGCCACTCGATCACTTTCGGGTCATAGGGCAAGGTCGCGACGTCAACGTGCGTAGCTGCGGCAAGCTTTGCCTTGAGATGCGCCTTGCCGCCCTGGACAATCCAGACCAGCGGACGATAAAAGCGCAACGGGTTCGCCTTCAGATAGGCAAAACCCGTCTCGATCAGCATATCCGATCGTATCAGCGTGCCGTCCAGATCTACGGCCAGTGTTTTCCATTGCATTTCGCTAATCCTTCCCCTCGCCGCGTCACGCGACTTCCCGGTATAGCGCACTATATGCTTTGCCAAGCGCCACGCCCGAAAACAGCGTTTCGTATCGCTCACGAGCGGCGCTTCCCATAGCCGCCGCTACCGCATCGTCGCTCAGCAGCACATTCATTGCGCCAGCCAGTTCTTTTGATTGTTCCGGTGAGACGACAAAACCCGTCACACCATGTTGATTGACGTAGGACGTTCCGGATCCCACCTCGCAGCACACCATCGGCTTAGCGAACATAGCGGCTTCGGCTAGCACCATGCCGAACGCTTCAGAGCGCAAGTGCGACGGCAGCACCATCGCGCGGCATCCCTTGAGCAGGGCGACCTTTTCTTCGTGCGTCACCTGTCCGGCAAAAACGACGTTAGTCGCGCCCATTTGCAGCGCCAACGCCGCCAGGCGCTCCCGTTCCGGACCGGAGCCCGCAATCACGATTTTCGCATTCACATGGCTTGCTGCTTCGATCAGCGTGTGCAGGCCCTTGTAATAGCGCAACACGCCGAGCGCGAGAAAATACGGTTCGCCGGCTTCAAGGCCGAGACGGTTCGCGATGTCGCGTTGCGCATCCACGGAATGCGGCTCGTCGCGGTAATCGATGATGCCAAGCGGAATGGTCTTCAACCGTTCCTTCGTTACGCATTCCGTCAGCGCCTCGCTGGTCTGCGCATAGGCAGGTGAGGTTGCAACCACCGCGGACATGCTGCGCAGCGTCCGCCGCATCAACGGCCCGTAGACGGCGCCTAGCGCCTTCTGCCGCACGATATCCGAGTGATATGTCATCACTGTTGGCTTTTTCGTTCGGCCCAGCAGATGCAGTACGTCCGCGAACGGCCACGGAAAGTGGAAATGCACGACGTCGGCCCAGTCCGCCATCTGCCGATACTTCATTAACGCGCCCGGTCCGCCCAGATCGCACGACGCAGGCGCCGCCCAGGATTTCGCGCGTACGACGCGTCCCTCGGGATAGTCGATCTCGCTTGGATCGGGTGTCGGCGACAAAGTCAGAATGTGTGGCTCGACACCGCACTCGCGTGTCGACAGCGCGATCTGACGAATCGCTTCCTGCAAGCCACCTGGCGGATCGGGGAAATAGGTGCGGTAAACATGAACCACTTTCACGTGCGCACCTCCGCGCCGTGGTGCTGTTGCGCATTGCCGCTGCCCGATTCACGGCCTTTGAAAGTGATCTGTAGCATCTTGTCCAGCCGGCGCTCCCACGTGTTGTCGCCCACCGCCGCCCGCGCCTCATCCGCGCTCAGCTTGCCGCGTGCAAGCTGTATCTCGATTGCAGCGACAAAGGCCTCGCGGTCGCCCCCTACTTCAAGACCCGCACGCGGCTCTTTTGCAAAGTCCAACGGGGTCGACACCACCGGCAAGCCCGCCGCGAGGAATTCATAAAACTTCATGGGAAACATCGAACGGGTGTATTCGTTCAGCAAAGTCGGCAGCACGCCGACCTGCATGCCGCGCATATAGCGCGGCAAAGTCTGATAGCTGCGATAGCCGAGCAGATGCACGTTCTGCAAGCGCGCCAGTTGCGCGAGCAATTCGCTGCGCTGTCCTTCACGCTCCTCGCCGATGATGACCCATTGCCACTGCGGCCGGGCCTGCGCGGTCTGCAACAGCAGCGGAAAGTCGACCTTGAAGTCGGACAGCACGCCGTGATACACCAGCCGCGGCTCCGGAATCGCGGCAAGCTCGGGCGGTAGCGCCCCTTCTGCACGCGCCTCGCCGAAGTGCGCTTCGTCCACCACGTTGCCGAAAAAATGCGTGTTGGAGTTAAACGGCTGGCACGTTTCCTTCAACGACATTGCCGTCGTGAAGACTGCTTCGCAGCGCGCGACCAACGCTTGCTGCGCATTGCGGAACGCATCCACGTCGACACCGGGAATCGCTGCGATATCGTCGACGCAGTGATACACGAGCGGCCCGCGAGGCAGCGTCGCAATCGCGTCGAGCATGTACGGGTGATAGGTCCAGACAACAGGATCCCTGAAGCGCCGCGACTTCGCGAAACGGGTCACGGAAAAGCGCAGCAACGTCTGATTCAGCGAGCGCACGAACGGCAGGTGATGCCCGGCCGGCACCATCAACGGCGACAGCACCCAGATGTTCTCAGCACGCCGCGGCGGCCCGAGTACGAGCGATTGCACGCCACGCCACAGACGACGCCATAAGCGGGCCCAGTCACGGCCGCTGCCGACCTTAGGCGAACGGAAACCGACGCTCTCCACGTAAAGCACCCGCCAGCCGCGTGCGGCCAGAATGCTCGCCGTATGCTGCTTGTTCGTCCAATACGGTTCATCCCAATCGGCGGTCGAAAACAATATGCAGTCCCGCGCAGCAAACGCCGTGTCCTTGCCCTCAACCACTGAACACCTCGACCGGCCGACCCAGCAGACTGTCGAGAATACGCTGCGAGGCCAGCCCGTCACCGTAAGGGTTCGCGCGATTACGCAGCGCCTCGCGGCGCGCCGGATCGTCGAGCCAGCCAATTACCGCGCGTTCGATGCTATCCGACGCCTGACCGGCCAGCGTGGCAAAACCTGCATCGACGCCTTCGCGGCGCTCGGTGTGATTGCGCATCACGACCACCGGCACGCCGAAGGTCGGTGCTTCTTCCTGAATGCCACCGGAGTCGCTAACGACCACCGCGCTGCCGCTGATCAGATAGAGACTGGTCGGGTAATCGACCGGCTCGATCAAGGCGAGATTGGGGATGCCGTTCAGTTCGCGCAGCACAGGTTCGCGCACGGCCGGATTCAGGTGCACCGGGAAAATCCAGCGGTAACCGCTATAGCGCTGGCACAGGTCACGCAGCACTCGACAAATGTCCTGCAACACGTCACCGAAGTTTTCGCGCCGATGACAGGTAACGAGGATGTGCTGCTGCTCGGCGCCCGTCCATGGCGGCAGTGGACTTTGCGGCGGCGTCGCGTCCCAGCTCCGGCGCACTGCGGCAATCGCATCCACCACCGTATTGCCGGTAACGACGATTTTTTCCGCGGCAACGCCTTCGCTCAACAAGTTTTCGCGGGCAAGCTCCGTTGGCGCGAAATGCAGCGTGGTGATGCGGCTCAGCAGGCTGCGACTCGCTTCTTCGGGGAACGGGCTCTTGAGATCACCAGTGCGCAATCCGGCTTCGACGTGGCCCACGGGAATGCCGCGATGAAAGGCCGCGAGACCCGCGCAAAATGCCGTCGTCGTATCGCCTTGCACGATCACCCAGTCGGGGCGCACCTGCTCCAGCGCCCGATCGAGCGCGGACAAAAGCCGCGCGGACAATGCATTCAGCGATTGCCCGGGACTCATCGTATCGAGCGTAATGTCCGGTTCGATGCCGAAGAATTCGAGCGCCTGCGCAGCCATGTCCTTGTGCTGACCGCTCGCGCAGACGATGGTGTCGACTTCGGCGCGCAAGGCCCGCACCACTGGCGCCAGCTTGATGACCTCGGGCCGCGTGCCCATTACCACCATGACTTTCATTGCAATCGCCCCCCCGACTCGACTTGCTCAAGGGCGCCCCGAAACTCGACGCCGAGCGAATAGGGAACGGCCCTGCCGGTAAATGTCAGGACACGGAACCCGTTGTCGTCTTCGATCAACTGTACCTGCGACTTGAATTTGAGAAAATCGAGCGCGCCGGCCTCTGTCATGAAAACCGGCTTTTGCGCACGGCCACGAATGTACTCGATGAACTGCTCGTGTGCTTCAATGCGCGACGCTTCGTCAGTCCAACCATATTGATAGCGCGGCGAAAACGGATGATCGAGATAACCGAACAGCGTGCGCGTGTCGTACGCGAGATCGAAAGCACGCTTGAATACGGCAAGGGGGTCGCCGGCGGCGAGCATGCAATCGCCGTGCAGCATGCATTGCTGGCTGTGGCCGACGAAGCCCTCCGGCAGGCCGGCAAGCGTTCCGCCTCGCGCTAGCACGAACTCCGGATCGTTGCGAATGATGCCGCCGATGCAACCTTCATAGCCGGCGTCGGCCAGTGCACGCAACGCATACGGCGGCGACTGGTGAAACGGCGACACCGCATAACGCACCGGATTGCCCGTCACGATCTGCAGCGCTTGCGCCGATTGACGACCTTCTTCGAGCGCGGCTTCGTAGCTGCCGCCCCAGTTGGGCGCGTGGGTCGCCGTATGAGAAAGCACCGCGCCCTGCCCCTGGTCCACCAGCAGCTCCCACAAGATCGGGTGCTCCTCAGGCCGAGTCAGATTCTGCGTATGGACCGCGAGCGTAAACGGCACGCCGAGGCGCTTGTAGGCTTGCCACAACGGACGGGCTGCTTCGACGCTTTCGTCGCAATCGAGTCGCGAAGTAATCGCTGCGTCGTAACCCCATGGAATCTCGCTCAACACAGGCTGACACGGCAGTACTTGCGCGCGATAGCCTGACAGGAAGTTCTCGACGATGCGCCATTCGAACGAATCGCATGTGCCAACAGGTCGGTTGATCCACAGTATGCTTGTTGCGTCGATGTCCCAAAGCGCCGCGTAAGAGAAACGACGCTCACCGCCGACGTGCACCGACGCCAATTCCACGTCACTTGCTACCTGTCCCGCTTGCGCGACCGCCCAGATCGAGCCGTCGTGCCGAATGCGCCCATAGCCGAGGTTGTTCCATTCATCCGTGAAATCGAAGCGCTCGAAGGGCCGGTCCCACGTTTGGCCGCCCAATGCTTCCGCCAGATGCGAATAACGCACCACCGCGTGGCTCTCTCTCAATTCACGCGACGGCGCGGCTTCGCTGCGACTGTCGGCCTCCAGTTCCGGCGGCCAGTCTACCGGTTCATAGTTTAGATCCCGCGCGAGTGCAGACGGCACGCGACCGAAGAGAACCAGCTTGCGAGGCTGAACGCGCAGCCATTCGAGCAGGTCTGCGCCCCACTCTTCCGGCACATCGACTGCAACGACTACAGCCGGCGCGACAGAGCGCAAAGCGCTACGCGAAATCGGCTGTGCTTGAGTCACGCTGACGGACCGCCGCACGGCGGCCAGTACGTATTGGCCAGCCGCCGCGGAAGCGTCCGCGAACAGAACGCCAATCATGCGCTCACCACATGACGAAACTTGGCGCGACTGCCGACGCGCACCAGATCGTCATGCCCGACGAAGGCAATCGTAAAAGCATCCTGCCAATAGTGGCGCAGCTTGCTGGTTGTTTCGTCCGGATTTGCCCAAGGCTCGAGCACGATGCGCAATGTCGGCGGCGTGGTCCGCAGATCGATCTGAAACTCCTGAATGCCACCGACCCGATGATCGAGCATGTCCTGGATATGGTGCGTGGGATGTGCTACTCCGTTGATCGGCACGACATCATGAATCCGCCCGACGACATCCGTTAGGAAAAAGCCTTTCGCGGTTTCCTCCACGCGCGCAAGATCACCTGTCGCGTAGCGGATCAACGGCATCAGCCGGTTGCGGAAACCGGAGAACACAAGTTCATGCGCACCATCGGGATTGCCTTCCGACACGCGGCTTTCCGGCCACCCTTCGGATTCGAGAATCTGAAAGCCACCTTCGTGGCCATCGAGTTCGTAGGCCATCACGCCGAGTTCGGCGAGACCGTAGCGATCGATCACCCGACAATGCAACGCCGACTCAATCACTTCGCGCGCGTGCGGTTCGAGCAATTCGCCGCTCGACTCGAACACCTGGAATGCGTTGCCGCCGCCATACTTGCGCTGCACGTAACAAGCGAGCGCATACATAGTCGACGGGTGCGAATGCGCCAGATAGGGCTTGCGCCGCTTGAGCGTCTGCCACATCTCCTCAAGGCCTTCGTCGTCGATGCGATCGAAGAAGATGTTGCTTCGATTCATCGCGAAGCATTTGAAGTCTTCGCGTGACGGCCATTCAGGAATCGCCTGATCCGGGAAACGACAAGCAAAATGAAGTTCAGAGCGGTGGCGCAATTTGCCGATGCGCTCGCGGGCGTAGAACGTGACTGCCGATGAATAGTCGGCGCCGTCCTGATCGTAGTAGATCGTGCACGACAGGCCTGTCGACCCGCCGGTTTTGCAGACGTGATGCCGCGTTTGTTCAAGCGGCGCCGAATATAGTCGTGCGCCGTGCTCGCGGATAACGTCTTTGGTCAGGTAAGGAAGCTCTTCCAGATAACGCGGGTCTTGCTTGACCTTCGTTGGATCGAATTGCTTCGCCTGAAATAGATCGCGGTAATACGGCACCTGCGCGCCAGAGAATTCGAGCATGTCGGCCAAACGCTCTAGCGCGATGCGGCGGCGCTCCGGCATCGGCAACGCATAGTGCTGGCGCAACTCTTCGATTTTCGGGCGCACGCTGCGCTTTTCTCGGCTCTCGGCGATCGGATAGGCGATGTAGCCACCCGCAAAGCCCTTGAGCGTGCGAAACGGCTGTCGCACGAGCAAAGATTCGGAATATCGCAGAAATGGATGATTAGCTCGCATGAGATTCGAACCTTGTTGCACCTGTGTGGCCTGCTCCGATTGCACTGCGCAGAACCGCACAAGCTTTCGGCATTACTGTTTGGATTAGGCGCGCAGCCTCGACAGAGACGCAGCGGCCGGCGCCGTATCGCCGTTTAAACGCATACAGCGGGCGGTGTTGCAGCCATAAGACCGCGACCAACCGCCCGTCGTCGGATCAGTGCGGCAATTGCGCTGAGTGGCTGACCAGCGGTTCCGCGTCAGGCTCCGGCGCGACGATCGGCTCGTCGGAGATCATCTTGCCGTGCTCCATGGAAATCTTGCGGTTACAGACCCGCGCTACCAGTTTCGGATCGTGCGAAGCAACGACCAACACTGACGCCTTGCCGACAAGGCTCTCGAGACGCTCGGCCGCTTTAATGCTGAACTCCGCATCACCCACGCTCAGCCACTCGTCCATGATCAGAATGTCGGCCTCGACGCTCGTCGAAATGGCGAACGCGAGACGCAGCATCATCCCGCTCGAATAAGTGCGCACCGGAAGATTCAGGTAGTCGCCCAATTGGCTGAAATCGGCGATTTCGTCGATCTTGCCGCGGACGCGCGCCGGCTTCAGGCCGTCCAGAATGCCACGCAGATAGATGTTTTCGAAGCCTGTTGCGTCCGGGTCTAGCCCCATCGACACATCCAGCAGCGAAGCAATCTTGCCGTTCACCTTGAGCTCGCCGCGCACAGGCGCGTACACGCCGGACAGCGTACGCAACAGGGTCGTCTTGCCTGACCCGTTGTGGCCGATCAGACCCACGCGGTCGCCTTCGGTAAAGCTGAAGCTAAGGTCGTCGAGTGCTCTGACGATCGCATGCCGACCGGCATCCTGGCCGATGCGGCCACCCGTCGTGAGATTGAGCACCGCTTTTTTCAGCGAGCGATGGGAGTTCTCGTAAATCGGAAATTCGACGGAGATGTTACGAGCAACAATCGAGGAAGAACTCACGGTATCAAAGCCAATAAGGAACGCGATTACGAAAACGCTGCATCAGGAATTGCGCGAAGGCAAAACCCACTACCAACAAACCGATCGACCACGCCCAAGATTCCCAGTGGATCGGCCGGCCGGTCAACGGAGCGCGAACCGTTTCGATCAGGTGATAAAGCGGATTGTATTCAGCGACCCATGCACGGCTCTTCAGGATTTCCGGCGACCACATGACGGGCGTGAAAAAGAACACGACCTGAACCAGATTCGTGACGATTGGCGGAATATCGCGAAAGCGTGCACACAGGACGCCGAGCGTCACACCGAGCCATACGCCATGCAACAGCAGCAACGCCAGACCGAACGGCACCAGCAAGATTTCCCAGCCCGGCCATTTGCCGAACGCCAGCAACAGCACGACGACCACGGGCAAGCTGTGCAGCATGATCACGAAGTTGCGCCAAGCAATCCGGCATACGTGGATCGTTAGCGGCAGACGTATCTGTTTGATCAGATACGCCGAACCGATGAAGGCCATACACCCTTCGTTAGCCACCGAGGCCAGATACGCCCACACCACCAGCCCGACCGAAAGGTACGGCAGGTAGTCGGAGATTTCCTGATGCAGCAGCGTCGAGTACAGCGCGCCGAGCACCAGTACCATGATGATAGTGCTCAACGTAAACCAGAACGGACCGATTACCGAACGGCGATACCGTTGCCGGATGTCGTGCCACCCCAGCGTGCCCCATACCCGCACCGACTTCATCCCGACGATCAGATCGTCGTTCTGAGTGTGCCGGGTCAGGTCTTCCGTATCATTGACAAAACTAATATCCATCTCAAGTACGTCCGTAAATGTCTTCAAAGCGAACGATGTCGTCTTCGCCTAGATATTCGCCGCTCTGCACTTCGATCATCACGAGCTCGACCACGCCCGGGTTCTCGAGGCGATGTTTGTGACCCGCCGGGATGTAGGTCGACTCATTGGTCGAAACGAACAACTCCTTCTCTCCGTTCACGACCTTGGCCATGCCGCTCACCACGACCCAATGCTCGTTGCGGTGATGATGCATCTGCAAGCTGAGACTTCCGCCCGGCTTGACCTCGATGCGTTTGATCTTGAAGCGAGGGCCCTCTTCAAGCACCGAATACGTCCCCCAGGGCCGGTGCACCGTGCGATGCACCTTGTACGTTTCGTGACCACGCGACTTGAGCTCGGCAAAAATCTGCTTTACGTCCTGCGCCCGGTCTTTGTCCGCGATGAGCAGCGCGTCCGGCGTATCGATCACGATCAGGTTCTCGACGCCCACTGCGCCGATCAACCGGTCACCGCCACGCAAATAGCAATTCTTGACGTCGAGCAGCAGCGCTTCGCCTTCCACTCGATTACCGCTGCCGTCCGCCGGCGAAAGATCGCTTAGCGCGGTCCACGAACCGACGTCCGTCCAGCCGATGTCGCAGCGAACCACTGCGGCCTGCTCGCACTTCTCCATCACCGCATAGTCGAACGACTCGTCCGGCACCGCGCCAAAAGAGCCCGGCTCGAGACGAACCTGCGCACCGTCCTTACCCGCAGCGGAAGGCGACTTCTCCATGCACTCGGCAGCCGCGCTGAGAATCTCAGGACAGTGCTGCTTCATTTCCTTCAGGATCGTGCCCGCGGTGAAGCAGAACATGCCCGAGTTCCACACGAACTTCCCCGAGGCGAGATACTCGCGGGCCTTTTCGAGCGACGGCTTCTCGACGAAACGCACCACCTTGTCGCCATCCGCCTCGATGTAGCCATAGCCTGTTTCAGGCGTCTCCGGATGCACGCCGAAGGTCACCACCTTGCCCGCCAGTGCAAGCTTTTGCGCAGCTGCGACAGCCATGCCGAACGCCTGCTGGTCGGTAATCAGGTGATCGGCGGCCAGCACCAGCATGACCGTTTGATCGCCGTGCACTTTCGCCGTATGCAACGCCGCCGTGGCAACCGCTGCAGCCGTATTGCGCCCGAACGGTTCGAGAATGAACGAGGTTGCACAGCCTTTCGCGTTCACTTCGCGGAAATCGTCTTCGGTCTTGAAGAACAGATCGCGGTTCGTTACCGTGAGCACTTCCTTCACGCCCGGCAGTGCCACCGCGCGCAAGAACGCCTTTTGCAGCAAGCTTTCGCCATCCGCAAGGCGGATGAACGGTTTCGGGTGCGACTCGCGCGAGACCGGCCATAGTCTCGAACCCGCCCCGCCACAAAGAATGATCGGTAACAAACTCACAGAGTCCTCTCAGTACCGTATTTATTACGGAAGTGCCATGACCACGAATAGTCAGCACAACCCAGAAAATCAATGGGCTGTGCGACGATCGCGCGCCCTGAACGTTAACGCGCCAGGCCCAATTTCAGGGCCGGCGCGAGCCTTCCAGACTGACCGATATTCTACCCCCGCCCCCTTTCACTATCGTCAGACAGCTAAGGCGCTACGCCGCTTGGCGAGCTTCGCGCGGGGGCGCGTGCTATGCGTTAAGAACGGGCTGCGGGCGACCGTCGAAAAGCGTCGATCAGGCACAGCTTCAGGGCATCGCGCCAATGCGGCGCGGCAAGCCCGAACACCTGTGCCAGCTTCTCGTTCGACATGCGTGAATTGAACGGACGCTTTGCCGGCGTCGGATAGTCGGAAGCGGGAATCGGCAGCGCTTGCGGCCGGTTCGGTAAGTCCGCGAGATCGAAAATGGCCGACGCGAAGCCGTGCCACGAAGTCGCATCGCCGGCGCACAGGTGATAGATGCCCGAGCGCTCGCTCCACCACGTGGCGCTGTCTTCCGCGGCAAAAGCCTGTGCACTCAGATGCGCCGTCAGCGTCGCGATCGTATTGCTCCAGGTCGGCGCGCCGAACTGGTCGGCAACGACCTTCAACTCGGGCCGATCGGCGCCGAGCCGCAGCATCGTGAGCAGAAAATTCTTGCCGCGGGTGCCGTAGACCCAACTCGTACGGAGCACCAGATGATTCACGCCGGTCGCGGCGATCGCCTGCTCACCCGCAAGCTTGGTACGTCCATACACATTCTGCGGATCCGTAGGATCGTCTTCGGCGTAGGCACCGTCTTTCTCGCCGTTGAACACGTAATCGGTCGAATAGTGAATCAACGCTGCACCGAGCTTTTTCGCCTCTTCGGCCAGCACGCCGGGCGCTTCGCCATTGATGCGCATGGCGAGATCGAATTCCTCTTCTGCCTTGTCGACCGCGGTGTAGGCCGCGGGGTTGACGATCAGCGCAGGCCGCACGTCTCGAACAACGGCGCGGACCTGATCCAGATTGGACAGATCCAGCGTGGCGCGGTCAACCGCGACCACGTTGCCGAGCCCTTGCAACGTACGCGCGAGCTCGAAGCCAACCTGGCCATTTACACCGGTGACGAGAATCGTCTGCCTGGCATCATGTGCGCTCATGCGGCAACCCCTCACGCGAAGTGTTCAGCATCGGCAAGACGCTTACCCGCCGCGTCTTTCGCAGCCAGCAACGGCTCGAAGTCGATCGGCCATTCAATGCCAATCTCCGGATCGTTCCAGACAAGGCTGCGCTCATGCTCAGGGAACCAGTAGTCCGTGGTCTTATAGAGAAACTGCGCCGATTCTGACAACACACAGAAACCGTGCGCAAAACCCGGCGGCACCCACAACTGCCGATGGTTCTCGACCGACAGTGTCACACCAACCCACTTGCCGAAATTCGGCGAGCTCTTGCGGATGTCGACAGCAACATCAAACACTTCCCCTTCAACCACACGCACGAGCTTGCCCTGCGCATGCTGAATCTGATAATGCAGGCCGCGCAGCACGCCTTTCGCGGAGCGCGAATGGTTGTCCTGCACGAACTCGACGCCCCGTTCGACCTGCTCGGCAAACTCGAGCGCATTGAAGCTTTCGAAGAAAAAGCCCCGGGCGTCGCCGAATACTTTCGGCTCGATAATCTTGACTTCAGGCAGCGCGGTAGCGGTTACTTGGATGGCCATGCAACGTGGTCCGTAAGAAGGTTTTGCAGATACTTGCCGTACGCGTTCTTCGCGAGCGGCTTGGCCAGCGCAAGCAGTTGCTCACCGTCGATCCATTCCTGCCGGTAAGCGATCTCTTCCGGACACGCAACCACCAGACCCTGGCGCTTTTGCAGCGTCGCGATGAACGTCGCCGCTTCGATCAGCGAATCGTGCGTGCCCGTGTCGAGCCACGCATAGCCACGCCCCATGATTTCGACATTGAGTGCGGCGTTGGCCAGATAACGCGAGTTGACGTCGGTAATTTCGAGCTCGCCACGCGGCGACGGCTTGATGTCCGCCGCGATATCGCAGACCTGCTTGTCGTAAAAATACAAGCCGGTAACAGCGTAGTGCGAGCGCGGCTTGGCCGGCTTCTCTTCGATCGACAGCGCGCGGAACTGCTTGTCGAATTCGACGACGCCGTAACGCTCCGGATCGTGCACGTGATACGCGAATACCGTAGCGCCTTCATCTTTCTCGTAGGCACGTTCGAGCTGCTTCGCAAGATCGTGGCCGTAGAAGATGTTGTCGCCGAGAATCAGTGCCGACGGATCGTTGCCCACAAAGTCACGGCCGATAATGAACGCCTGCGCAAGTCCATCCGGCGAAGGCTGCACCGCGTACTGGATGTTCATGCCCCACTGGCTGCCGTCGCCGAGCATGGCTTCGAAACGCGGCGTATCTTGCGGCGTGGAGATGATCAGTACGTCACGAATACCCGCCACCATCAACGTGGACAGCGGGTAGTAGATCATCGGTTTGTCGTAGACCGGCAGCAACTGCTTGGAGACGACATGCGTGATCGGATACAGGCGGGTGCCCGATCCGCCCGCGAGAATAATGCCTTTGCGCGCCATGCCGTGCCCTTACGCGCGCTGCGCGTAGTTAGTCTCAACCCACTTCCGATACTCACCCGAAGCGACTTCGTCAGACCACACCTGATTGTCCAGATACCACTGAACCGTCTTGGCAAGACCGGTCTCGAACGTCTCAGCCGGCTTCCAGCCGAGCTCGCGCTCGAGCTTGCGGGCGTCGATCGCATAACGACGGTCGTGACCCGGACGATCCTTCACGTAAGTGATCTGATCGCGGTACGAAGCGCCCGCCTTCGGACGCAACTGGTCGAGCAGGTCGCACAGCGTATGCACGACGTCGAGGTTCTTCTTTTCGTTCCAGCCGCCGATGTTGTACGTCTCGCCCGGCGTGCCGCGCGCGAGCACTTCGCGGATCGCGCTGCAATGGTCGCCCACATACAACCAGTCGCGCACGTTCTGACCGTCGCCATACACCGGCAGCGCCTTGCCGCCGAGCGCGTTGGCGATCATCAGCGGAATCAGCTTTTCGGGGAACTGATACGGGCCGTAGTTGTTCGAGCAGTTCGTGGTGAGCACCGGCAGACCATACGTGTGATGGTAGGCGCGCACCAGATGGTCGGAACCCGCCTTGGTGGCCGAATAGGGGCTATTCGGCGCGTACGGCGTGGTTTCGGAGAATTGCGGATCGGTAGCGGACAGCGAGCCGAACACTTCGTCGGTCGAGACGTGCAGGAAACGGAACGCGGCTTGGTCGACCTCGCCGAGCGCATTCCAGTACTGACGGGTGGCTTCGAGCAATGTGAAAGTGCCAACCACGTTGGTCTGCACAAAATCCGCCGGGCCATGGATTGAACGGTCCACATGGCTTTCAGCGGCAAAATGCAGCACGGCACGCGGCTTGTGCTCGGCGAAAAGCGCGTCGAGCGCGGCACGATCGCAGATATCGGCTCGCACGAACACATGCCGGGGATTGGCCTGTTGCGACTTGAGCGTACCCAGATTGCCCGCATAGGTCAGCTTGTCCACATTCAGCACCGCTTCGTCCGACGCATCGAGCCAGTCGAGCACGAAATTGGCGCCGATAAAGCCGGCACCGCCCGTTACCAGAATCATGAAATTCCCTTCTAGATGTTGGTGGCAGATCGGAATTACTTCGCCGATCTACGCACCTCGCGTTGTGGTATCCGATTCTTGTCAACGCCTGCCGCCGCCCCTTGCACAGCGGGCAGGCGCTCAAACGCCAATCTTATGAAGCCCTGATTATAAAGCCGCCCGGAGCAAAAACTAGAACCCTAACAACTTGAAACAGCTTGACAGGTTTGGTTTCCGTTCATTACTGAGGGGCTAGTTTGACGGCGAGCGTCGCCTCCAGAGGGGACCGGCGCAAGGGGGATGAACCGGCTGGCCACTTAGGCCGGCAGCCCCGTTGTGGCGCCGGCCGAGCGGACTTACCACGCAAAATAACGGCAGATGCGAGCAGATACCGCCGATTGCGTCAGTTAAGCCGCCAACATCCAGCGCAGCGTATCCATGAACGGAATCGACTCGACCTTCGGCACCAGCGAGCGCAGCTTGGCCGGCGACCCGGCCAGCATCTTCACGTCGGTTTGTCGTACGAAAGCAGGATTGATCTGAATCTCGAGTTCATGCCCGGTCAGTTCGCTCGCCGCCGACAGAATCTCCCGCAGCGTATAGGGTGTGCCGGTACAGACGTTGACCGTTTCAGCGGCGGCCGTCGAATCGAGCAAAGCCTCGTAGGCGCTCGCCACGTAGCGCACGTCCGAGAAATCACGCGCCACGTCGATATTGCCCAACTCGATAGCAGGTTCACGCCGCGCGAAATGCTCGACGATCTTCGGCACGAGGAAATTCGATGCCTGGCCGCGGCCTGTGTAGTTGAACGGCCGCACGATCAGAATCGGCAGTCGGTCGAACCAGGTCCGCACCATCGTTTCCATGGCCGCCTTGCTGGCGGCATAGTGGTTCACCGGCGTGACCGGGAAGGTTTCGTCGATGGCATCGCTGGTGACATTGCCGTAAACATTCGCGCTGCTCGCAATCAACAGCTTGCGCGGCGTATGGCCAACAGCCGCACAGGCCTCCAGCAGATTCAGCGTGCCGATCACGTTGACGCGGTAGAAGTCGAGCGGATCGTTATGACCCACGAAGCTGATCGCCGCCAGATGCACAATGTAGTCGGGCCGCGCCGTTTCGATCACACGGCGGCAAGCGTCGGGCGAGGTGATGTCGAGCCGCAGCCGCGTCGGCGTTTCCGGCTCGTCGCGGCCGCCCACCGTCTCGATCACGGTATAGCCGCGGCCAAGCAGGTTCTCCACCAGATAGCGGCCGGTAAAGCCACTCGCCCCGGTAACGAGGGTGCGAATAGGTTGCTTCGCATGGGCAGACGACATGCTTTCTCCGTTCACGAGGATCTTCCTGTTGTAGTGCAATAATGCACCCGCCCCCGGCGGGCGTGCTGGCTAGTGGCCTCTGACGGCGCAATGCCCGATATGAGTGCTTCAAACCGGATATTATGTCACGCTAGCATGTTGCACCGCCCAACGCGGCACGTCTCGTGCGTACCTGCGTGTATCGATTTGCACCGACTCCCCGATGACAGCACCTACAGCCTTCACTTCCCCGACCCAGCCGCACCCGCTACCGCTTGCCTTCGGCGACCTGCAAGGCTGCCGCACGCCGTTCCAGCAGTTGCTGGCTAAGGCCGCGCCGACCGAAGGCACGCCGCTGTGGTTCGCGGGCGACCTGATCAACCGCGGGTCCGAATCGCTCGCCACGCTGCGTGACATCATCGCGCTGGGCGATCGCGCGGTGCCGGTGCTGGGTAACCACGACCTGCATTTATTGTCGGTGTCGGCGGGAATTCGTAAGTCAAAGAAAGGCGACACGATCGACGACATTCTCGCCGCGCCGGACGCCGCCGAGCTGCTCGAATGGGTCCGCCGCCGTCCGCTCGCGCATTTCGACAACGGCATGCTGATGGTGCACGCGGGCGTTTTGCCGCAATGGGACGCCGCCCTGACGATGGAACTCGCCGACGAACTGCAGCGGGCTTTGCGCGCGCCGAACTGGAAGGAAACGCTCGCGGGACTCTACGGCAACGAGCCGAATCGCTGGACGCCTGACATCAAAGGCATCGAGCGGCTGCGCCTGACGTGCAGTGCATTGACGCGCATCCGCTTCTGCAATGCCGAAGGCGCGATGGATTTCAGCAGCAGCGGCGGCTTGAATTCCGCGCCGCCGGGCAGCATGCCGTGGTTCGACGTGCCGTCGCGCAAAACTGCGGACGTCACCGTGGTGTTCGGCCATTGGGCCGCGCTTGGCCTGACCTTGCGCGACAACCTGATCGGCCTGGATTCCGGGTGCGTGTGGGGCGAGAAACTTTCCGCCGTGCGTCTTGCGCAAAATCCCGCGGACCGCACGCTGACGCAAGTTGACTGTGAAACTTGCCGCGCGCCAGGCGGCGGTAACTAAGCTGCCCCGTTAAGCCGACCGGCCGGACTGATCGACGGGTTCGATCAGCGCCGGTGCGGCGTTGGAGGCGTCAGACGCACTCGGCGATGAAATCGACGCCGCGATCGCAGCACCTGACTTTGTCATACCGGCCTGCATCTCCCGCAACGCCGCCGCAATCACCCCTTCCGCCTCCGCCGCCAGCGTGCGCCTATCCGCACCCGGCGCAAGCGGCGCGCCGACATACACGTGCGCGGTCAACGGACC